>CAUREJ010000016.1:0-38040 GCA_963523735.1 uncultured Capnocytophaga sp. | reverse complement strand
TTTTAGCAAACTCCTTATCTTCTCATTTGCGGGTGCAAAGGTATAGCAACTTTTTTAATCTTGCAAATTTTTCAGCAACTTTTTTCGTATTTTTTTTATCTTTTTTATTAATACTCTGAAAATCAACTTACTTTTTAAAGCTATGTTTTCTTTAATCTCACACTAAACGCACAGATATTACAATTTTTTAAGCTGAAAAAAGGCTGTCCGAAAGGTCAAATATACTGTTTTTGCAGAACATTTTTTCCTAAATCTGACAGCCTTAGCAGGGGAGAGCCTTTTTAAAGTCACTCCACACCTGTTAATTTGCTAATTATTTTGTGGGAATACTCTTCAATATTGCCAACAAAAACTTCCAGAATTTTTGTACTGAAGCAATATTTACCCTCTCAGCAGGTGAGTGAGCTCCTTTAATAGTAGGACCAAAGCTTACCATTTCCATTTGGGGGTAGTGAGTACCTAATAAGCCGCACTCTAAGCCAGCGTGGCATGCTACCACATTAGGGGTACTGCCAAACAGCTGCTCGTACTGAGCCTTTACAATAGCCAAAATTTCTGCATCTACTTTAGGCTCCCAACCTGGATAACTACCTGTGTATTCCACTTCAAAACCTGCCAATTCAAAGGCCGCCCTAAGGGTATTAGCCAAATCGTATTTAGAGGTCTCTGAAGCCGACCGAGTAAGGCAATAAACCATTACTTCACCATCTTTTAGCTGTACACGGGCTACGTTATTGCTGGTTTCAACAAGGTCTTCCATTGTCTGACTCATCTTGTACACCCCATTGAAAGCAGCGTACAAAGCACGAACTATATCAGCTTGTTCTTCCTCTTCCATTACCATTTTTGGTACAGGAGCCGACTCTAATAATACGGTAAGTGTTGGTTCAGTTACTGCAAATTCGTGTTTTAAATGTTGGGCAAGGGTTGCTATTTCAGCTTTAAAAGCCGTTTCATCACTCTTACTAATAGTAACTACGGCTACACTTTCACGAGGAATAGCATTGCGCAAACCACCTCCGTCTATCTGTGCTATGTGCAACCCAAATTTCTCAGTGCAGGCAAACAGTAGTCGGTTCATCAGTTTGTTAGCATTCGCATAGCCCTTGTGAATATCAGTACCACTATGACCTCCGTGCAACCCTTTTATAGTAAGAGTAAAGGCAACAG
Organism: uncultured Capnocytophaga sp.; assembly: GCA_963523735.1. Classification (GTDB taxonomy): domain Bacteria; phylum Bacteroidota; class Bacteroidia; order Flavobacteriales; family Flavobacteriaceae; genus Capnocytophaga. Next base: position 36,870 of record CAUREJ010000016.1, on the reverse strand, counting down.
AACCTTCGGGAGTAGGCACAAGGTCGTATTCGCGGAAAGCCGATACATCTACACCACCAGCGCAGCCTATATCTATCTCGTCATCTTCTTCGGTATCCAAGTTCAGTAAGTAAGCACCTGTAAGCAAGCCTCCTTTCAGCTCTTTAGCACCAGTCATACCTGTTTCTTCATCAATGGTGAAAAGGGCTTCAATAGCAGGGTGAGGTATATCATTGCTTTGCAAAAGAGTCATTATAGCCGCTACACCTATACCGTTATCAGCCCCTAAAGTAGTACCATCGGCGCATACCCAGTCGCCATCTACCAGCATTTTAATACCTTCGGTAGCAAAGTCGAATATGGTATCGTTATTTTTTTGGTGTACCATATCCAAATGCGACTGTAATACTACCGTTTTGCGGTTTTCCATCCCTGCCGAAGCTGGTTTTTTAATAATTACATTGCCTGCTTCGTCCTGATAGGTGTCAAGACCCAAACTTTTGCCAAAGTTCACCATAAAGGCAATTACCTTCTCTTCTTTCTTTGATGGGCGAGGTACGGCATTTAGGCTCGCAAAGTTCGCCCACAACTGTTTTGGTTCTAATTCTGATATTTTCATTATATATAACTTTTAGTTGTTAGTTTTTTCTGGTACAAAGGTATTAAAAAAATATTAATTAGCAAGTAACTATTAACAATTTTCTTAGAACCAGTAACCAATGTTTAGCAGCCATACAGCTTGTTTAATTTCGGGTGAGTATGTGCATTTAAGGTCTATAGGACCTATAAAACTATCAATACTATAGCCGATACCATAACCCGAGTAATCGGAATAGTTATGCCATTTAAAGCTCTCAAAAAGATTATTATCAGCCTTAGCTATATTCGCTAAAAGCAAAAGGTGTTGCTGTTTAAAGATGTTTACATCAATTACAAATTCCGATTTTAAGTAGTTTTTAGCACCAAAACTAAGGAAGTCATAACCGTAGAAAGTACTGTAGTTATCAAATACATTTTTGTTGTAACCTCCAAAAAAGAAATCGAGAGAATTAACACTGGAATGTCCTATGGTAACCCCACCTTCTAATCCTAAACGTGCTGCCACGCGGTGGTGAATTGGGAAAGCAAAAGCCAACTCGGTTTTTCCTGTGATAAACTTATTCAGGTCAGAATAGCCCGAAGCTAAGGCGTATAAGTTAAAATGTGATTTCAGCAGCATACCTCGTGTAGGGTAGAAAGTATTATCAAAACTATCGTACTTAATGTACGAATACAAGCTGCCAAAGTGAGTATTCTCTTCATACGATACAATGCTATTAGGGGCTGCGTACACTTGTTCGGCTTCCAAATGTACTTTGCGGTGTTCTAAGCCTACACCAAATACAAATCCGTTGCCCAATAGTGTTTGCAAATAAGCTTGGTTCACAAGGTCGTAGGCAGCTACATCCATACGGTTTAGGGCAGACCCTTCTATGGTGTAGTTGGCAAGCCGACGGGTGTTCAGCTTTCGACTGAACTGTACAAAACGCGACCTAAGCCCATAGCTTATATAAAACCCCTTATCTACAAAATAGTCAAAACGATAACGCGGATTATCACCAATAATAACATCTAATGAAAGGAAGTCACTACTTTGTAGAAAATAGTTTTGGGTGTAGTTCATCATAAAGCCTGTTTTGAGCAGGTTATCGTAATGCACCCCAAATTTTAGGTAAGTGCGCTGAGGGTTTTCTTTCAGGAAGAAATCAATATGTTCCCCCTCGTCGGTATGGCGTATTTGGTGATTGATAGAATGAAAGTTATTAGTAGCCATTAAGTTAGAAAGTCCTTCGTTTAGCTGGTTGAACGATATTTTCTGGTCAAGGTATTTTAAATGCAGTTTACCGCGCAGATAGCTACGTGAAAAGTGTTCATTACCATGAAAATGAACATTTTTGAGGTATATAGAGTCTATTTTTTGTATATGCTCACGCTTTTGAGTATGTTTTTGGTGGGCAGCAATCTCTTTAAGGCGTGGTAAGAAGAGCGAGGCTGCAATTCTACCGTTATTAATAATAGTTTCACCTTTATCAAATGAAATAACGTTAAAGCCTTCTATATTAGGCTTGATATAAATATCAGTTTCCTTAATTTTTCGCGGCATATTGTCTGCCATAGGGAAGGTAGTAATTTGTGAGAAGATACTCAGTACCGAACTAATGTCTTCTTTTTTCGCCAATGAACTCTGAACGTCTACCCCTATAATAATGTCCATTCCTTTCTTTTTAATCTCGTCAATAGGATAGTTGTCGGCAATACCCCCATCGGTAAGGTATTTACCATCAATTTCTACCAAATCGAACAAGGACGGAAAAGAACCACTTGCTTGAAGAGCTTGGGGCAAAAAACCACTATCCAGCACCACTCCTTTACCTGTTTCAATATCGGTAGCTACACAAAGAAAAGGGATGGGTAGCTGTGAAAAATAGTAAGTTTCACTTACAGGATAAAGCAGTTTTACAAACTCATTGTACACATTTTGCCCTTTAGAAACAGCACGAGGCAACCCCACTTTAAAGTGATTGAAAGGAAGTGAAACGGCATAACGGTCATATAGATAACGTTCGTGTAGTGATTTGGAACGTCGTTCAGTTTTGTCTTGTAATAGCTTATCAAAATCCATTTGTCGGAAAATAGAATCAAGCTCGGTAGCCGAGTAGCCTGCTGCGTACATAGCTCCTACCATAGCCCCCATACTGGTACCTGCTATGTAGTCTATACGGATACCTGCCTCTTCCAATACTTTCAGTACCCCTATATGCGCCAAGCCTTTAGCCCCACCACCACTAAGCACTAAGCCCACTTTAATATCGCGTTGTGAAGGCGTTTTGGGTTGGGCAATACAGTTAAAACTGAAGCAAATAATGAACAAAAAAGTTATGAATAATCGCATAAGGGAGAATTAAGAATTGACTATTAGTAAAAAGGATCGATAGTATTACAAACAAGCGTATTAGCAAGCAATAGCCTATTTTCAGGGGTAGTGAGATGTTGCTCACTTTCATCGGCTATTAGTTCATCCGTTTGGGCGATGAGGGCGTATAAATATTCAGTAAAAGAGTGAATATAACAGCAAATAGGCAGTTTTACATTAGCGGGCAATAAGGACGATACCCCACGCAAGGCTCTCAGTTGTTCAATAAGTCCAAAGGTATCAGGAGTACAAGTTACTAAAATGCGTAGCCGCTCATCAGGGGTAAAAGTACTGATAAAAACTTCTTTTGATGACTCGTTTAAAAGCAGTTCAGCTGCAATATAAATAGGTGCTACACTACTTAGTTGCATAGCTTCGGGCAGCATTGTTATACTTTTTACCACCACAAGTTTTTCATTAGCATCTATAAGGCGCAAAGAGGGCATTTGTTGCAAATACCCCATTGGGTAATACCCTCGTTGGTAAGGCGGATTGCCCGCTATAGGTTCATAAGTTTCTTTCATATTCAATATTTTAAGGATAATTTATTGCTTGGCTTATTTTTCAGGCTGCCATAAGTTTCGAGGGGGTAATTGGTTTTTAGGATTGCCAAACGGAAAAAAATCCCATTCTTTGCGTGTATACACATTTAGCAAGGTTTCTGGGGGCAAATACTTATCGCGTAGCTCGTTAAAACGCTCTTGCTCTTGCCGAGCCTTTTGTGCTATTTGCTTCTGTAAACTGTGGTCTTTAAGCATAGCTTGTAACCCACCTTGTTTTTGTACTTGTTCAAGCAGTACTAAGGTTTTTTTGTAAAGCTCATAGCTCAGCGTTTCTATGGCGTACACTCCATTTAGCACTGCTGCTTTACGGCTGGCGGTGAGTTGCTGAATGGCGGCTACTTGTTCTCTTTCGGCTAAATGGTTGTTTTTCTTAAAAAAAAGAGGTTGCTTAGGCAACAAATAGTCGGCACCTCCTAATATCGCCGCCTCGTATGCCACTTGCACGTAATGTTCATTATAAGCAGATTTCAGCAGTGATAATCCCCTATTACATACCTCTGCTATCAAACAAAAGGAAGTGAATTGCTCTGCCAACAACCTACGTAAGGCACGGAGTTTAGCTATTTCCAAAAGAAATGTACTGCCTACCGCTGTTTTTATGGTTATAGGGTTAGTGGGAGTATTTTCTTGCAGTTGGGCTATCCCAAAAGCCAGCTGTTGCACCATCGATGCCCCTGCATTTTGGTAAGCCGTAATATCAACAGTAAGGGTATCGGCAAACAAATAGGGTAGGGTAGGGGGCAACCATTCCTGTACTGCTTCTTTGGTAAGAGTAGGGTGTAGCGTAAGCACAAAGAAGCGTACCGAGAGGCTTTGCCACCACTCAATACGCTTTAAGGTTTGTTCTTTATCCGATACAAAAAGAGTTACAGCAGCCTCAGTATGTGTTGTCACCGAATATGGACTTTTAACATTCTCGGCAGTGTAAAATGGCAGTACAGGAATATCACCTGCCAAGGTTATCAGTTCCTCATAGTCCTTACCTTGCAGCTGGTATTGCAGTTGTTGTTTCCATTGTTTTGCCGTTATATCCATATCATCATTAGTTGTAAAGCTGTTGCTGCTTGTATCTTTTATCCTTTTGCTTTTTCAGTAGGGCGTAGTACCATACGGTATGATTGGTCTTTGCTGATGTAATATCCTACCCAGTTGTACAGAGCTCTTAGTTTATTGCGGAAATTCACTAACGACATAATATGTACAAATGCCCAAATAGCCCACGCTATAAAGCCTTTCAAGAAAATATTCTTAGGCAAATCGGCAACGGCTTGGTTACGCCCAATGATAGCCATTGAGCCTTTATCTACATAGCTAAAGGGGGTAGGATTAACAAAATCTTTATTCAAGTTTTTACCTAAGTTAGCCGCTTGCTGTATAGCTACTTGGGCAAGCTGAGGGTGTCCTTCAGGAAAATGGGGGTCAGCGGTCATAATGCTGGAGTCGCCTATGGCATAGATGTTATCAAAGGCTTCCATTTTATTGTAAGCATCGGTTTTCATACGTTTTCCACGCCCTAAGCAAGCCTTGTCATCAATACCTTTAAACGATTTAGCCGATATACCTGCCGCCCATATCAGGTTGCGGGCATCCAGTACAGTGCCGTCCGATAGGTGTACTTCATCATTTACAAAGTCAGTTACTAATACGCCTAATTTAACTTTCACGCCTTTTTTTACAAGTGATTTTTCGGTATAGGCTTGTGCCTTTTTGCTCATAGGGCTCAATACTGCTTTTTGCCCGTCTATCAGGTAAATAGCTCCTAAATCGTCATAAGTAAGTTCAGGGTAGTCTTTGCGCATAATGTTCTGCTTCATTTCAGCAAAAATACCCGATAGTTCAACTCCTGTAGGTCCTGCTCCTGCAATTGCAAACGACAATAGTTTGCGGCGTAGCTCTTTGTCTTCGGTACGGGTAGCACGCTCTAAGCGGGTATATACCAAGTTGCGGAGCATAAGGGCATCGCCTACTGTTTTCATAGGCATTGCTTTATCTTCTACCTTCTTATTGCCAAAGAAGTTAGATTCAGCCCCTGTAGCCATTACTAAGATGTCATAATGCAGTTCGCCATTGCTTAAAATGAGCTTGTTTTCAGCAGGTATTACCTCTTGCAAGGTTGCCATACGGAAACGGGCATTTTTGTACTTCCGAAACAAACGTCTAAAAGGGTATGAGATAGATGAGGGTTCCATAAAGCCCGCCGCTACCTGATATAGTAAGGGTGGAAAGAAATTGTAATTATTCATATCCACCAAAGTAATTTTGTATTTGCCACTGCGGTTCAGCTCTTTTACTAACTCTAAGCCAGCAAAGCCTCCTCCTACAATTACAACGTGTTTTTTTTCCATAAAGATTATTCAATTAAGGAATTAATTATAGTGTTTTCTCTTCTTTTTCAGCAGTATTTTCTTCTTCCTCAGTAGGGAAGATAGTAAGTTTAGGTTCTTTAAAAGTATCCTTGTTAGATAAGGTGCGTTCTAACGATAACAACAAACTTGGCAAAAGCAGTAAGTTCGTCATCATAGCACAGAGCAAGGTAGCCGATATAAGTCCTCCAAGTGCCTTAGTACCTCCAAAGCTCGATAGCAAGAACACCGAGAAACCGCATAGTAACACTACTGAGGTGTAGAACATACTTACCCCTGTCTCGCGCAAGGCAGCGTATACCGATTTGCTTATCTTCCAGTTACGCGCTACCAATTCCATACGGTACTTAGCTAAAAAGTGGATAGTATCATCAACCGAAATACCAAAAGCTATACTGAATACCAGTATGGTAGAAGGTTTTAGAGGAATGTTAAAATACCCCATCAATCCTGCTGTGATAAGCAATGGCAAAAGGTTAGGAATCAGTGATACTATTATCATCTTGAACGAACGGAACATATAAGCCATAATAAGAGCGATAAGGAATATCGCTAGGGCTAACGACCAAATAAGGTTCTTCGCTAAGTAGTTAGTCCCTTTGGTGAACAAATAAGCTTTACCGGTAATCTTTACTTCGTACTTATCTTCAGGGAAAAGCTTTTGGGCTTTGCTGTAGATATTGTCCTCTATCTGCTGCATTTTTTCAGTACCTATGTCCTTCATAAAGGTAGTGATACGCGCCGTTTGTCCTAATGAATCTACGTATGAAGAAAGCATATTGCTATTACCTTTCGAGTTTTTTACGTATGAAAGAATAAAGTTCTGCTCTTGGGTGGTCGGCAGTTCATAATAGGTCGGATTGCCGTTATAATATGCCTGTTTGGCGTATTTTACCAAGTTCACTAATGAAAGCGGTTTAGATATTTCGGGTATCTCTTCAATATGCGCACAAAGCTGGTCTATGCGTTTTAGGTTAGCCAATTTAGTAACGCCGTTCTTTTGTTTGGTGTCAATAGTAATTTCCAAAGGCATAATACCTCCGTAATTTTTCTCAAAGAAAGCAATATCATCAAAAAAAGCTGCCGATTTAGGCATATCTTCAATAAGGCTGCCCGAAACTTTTATTTGGTAAATGCCAATAATGCTTGCTATAAGCAGGGTGATAGCCGTGCTAAAAACAGCTATGCGGTGGTGTTTTACCGTATTTTCAATAAATTTGATAAGCCCGCCCATCCAGTTCCGCTGTAAGTGCCTTAGATGTTTTTCTTGTGGCACACGCATATAACTGTAGATGATAGGAATCACTAATAATGAGATAAAGAAGATGGAAACCACATTGATAGAGGCTATTACCCCAAACTGCTTCAGCAAGGTACTTTCGGTGAAAATAAAAGTAGCAAAACCAATAGCTGTAGTTAGGTTAGTGAGCAGGGTAACGTTACCCACATTGCGTATTACCCTAATAAGTGATTTGGCTTGGTTACCGTGTTTGTTAATTTCTTGTTGGTATTTATTGATGAGGAACACACAGTTCGGAATACCAATCACAATAACCAAAGGCGGAATAAGCCCTGTAAGTATCGTAATTTCGTAACCAAAAAGCCCTAAAAATCCAAAAACCCACATTACCGCAATCGAGACTACCCCCATCGCAATGAACATAGCCCTAAAGGAACGGAAAAAGAAAAAGAAAATAGCCGAAGTCGAAAATAAGGCAGCTAAGATAAACAAACCTATCTCGTCCATTATGTTTTGGGCGCTAAGAGTACGTATATAGGGCATACCCGACGTGTGTACTTTTAGTCCTGTTTCGGCTTCAAACTTTTCTATTATCGGAATAAAATCATTAAGGATAAAGTCCTTGCGCGCCTGTGTATTAACAATCTGCTTGTTCATATACACAGCCGTTTGCAAGGTGTTGTTTTCTTTGTTATAGATAAGCCCTTCGTAAAAAGGAAGTCGTTCCGATAGCACTTGCTTAAGGCTATCGGCTTGTGCTTGGGTTTTTACTTCTCCTTCAATGAACTTATGGGTAACAAAGCGTTGTTCAGCAGTATCTTTAACTAAAATAGGCAGATTATTAATAGAGATAACAGCATCTATCTGTTTGAATTTTTTAAGTTCATTACTTATCCCAATAAATTTGTTCAGTACCTGTGGGGTATAGATTTTGGGGTCGTCCAAAGCCATTAAAATGAGGTTGCCTTCCTCGCCAAATTTGCTCAAGAAGTGCTTGTACTCCATATTCACAGGGTGGTCATCGGGCAGCATATTAGCCTCGGTAAAGGTAAACCGGACGTTTTTCCATTGGGTAGCCAAGCCCCCAGTAATAGCAGCTATAATTAATAAGAAAGTAATTCGGTGGCGCAAAAGTAAGCCAGCAATGGTACCCCAAAAGCTGGCTTTTATCCATTTAAACATCTTCAATATTCTTTTTCTTGTTTTCAGTTGCAAAAGTAGCAAATAATTTTTAATTAACAATGAATAATTAATAATTAAGCATACGTGCCAATTCCACCACCAAGTGCAATTCCCTGATTTGCTAATTTGCTAATTTCCAAATTTGCTAATTTTCTCATTTTCATTGCGAATAATTCAAAAATCACCAAACCTAACTCCCTTTTTTAATAAAAAACACAACTCCTTAACAGTCAGTATCTTACATCACTATTGCTGCTAAAAACAGCTTGGAGCCATCTCGAAGCCAGAGCGAAGGCATACCGAAGGCAGAGCTAAGGGTGAGCGAAGGATAAGCGTTACTTTACTGAATATCAAGCGTTTCAAACCCATCTCCTCACTTTGCATTATTCGCAACAAAACCCCAAAAACATTGCATTTTCTTCAATTTCCTCATTTTCTCATTTTCTCATTTTCTCATTTGCTAATTTCCTAATTTGCTAATTTCCTAATTTCCTAATTTGCTAATTTGCTAATTTCCTCATTTTTACTTGTTAATTGATAATTGTTTTGTACTTTTGCAGCCTGAAACCTAATTGTTAAAACCTAACACTCTTAAAATGCTTTCACTATTTAAAAAAGAAATTCGATTTTTTTTCACTTCACCCATCGGAATGACTATTATTGGGCTATTTATAGTCCTCAATGGGCTCTTTTTGTTCGTATTTAAGTCCGATTACAATATATTAAACGCTGGTTTTGCCGATATGTTGCCTTTTTTTAGACTTTCATCGTGGATATTTGTATTTTTAGTGCCTGCACTTACTATGCGAAGCATATCCGAAGAGAAAAAAAGCGGTATGCTGGCTCTTTTGTTCACCAAACCCGTAAGTACCCTGCAAATAGTATTGGGTAAGTACTTCGGAATACTCTTTTTGCTGCTTATTATCCTGCTGCCCTCAGTGCTGTATGTCTATGTAGTATGGGTCTTGGGTAACCCTGTCGGCAATTTGGATATGGCAGGAACCGTAGGCTCGTACATTGCTCTATTTTTGCTCGTCGCTACCTTTGCTGCGGTGGGCTTATGGGCTTCGGCTATAAGTACTAACCAAATCGTATCATTTGTATTGGCTGCCTTTTTGTGCTTCTTTTTCTTCTTTGGGGCCGACCAGCTTATCGCTCTCATAACCGATGATTTTGAAGGCTTGGGCTTCCAATCGCACTTCGATGCTATCAGTAGGGGGGTGATTGATACCCGAAATGTCGTGTATTTCCTGTCGATAATCACATTCTTTTTATATCTTACTACTTTATCTCTCAAAGCCTATAAACGATGAAAAAATACCTTAAAAATACACTCAGTAGGGTAGGGGGTGCCCTTATCATTTTGTTGGCTATCAACTATATAGCCCAACAATGGCACGCTCGTATCGACCTTACTTCCGATAAGCGTTACACTCTTTCGGAATTTACCCACCAAACCCTTGCTAAAATACAACAGCCTATAGAGGTCGATGTACTGCTAAAAGGTAATATCCCTTCTGAATTTAAGAAACTACAAACAGAAACACTCCAGCTGCTGGAAGAGTATGCGGCTGCTAATAGTAACCTGATAGTGAACTTTGTGAATCCGTTGGAAGGCGAGGGGCAACCCGAAGCGGCTATACAACAGTTGGTGAGCAATGGCTTTCAGCCTTTGCAAATCACCCAAACAGAGGCAGGAAAATCATCTGTAGAATACCTTTTCCCGTGGATAGTCATAACTGACGGCAAGAAAACTGAAAAGGTGCGCATATTTATTGATAAATTAGGAGCTACCGACCAAGAACGGGTGCAAAACTCTGTACAACGTTTGGAATACAATATTACCGATGCTCTGTATAAATTTACAGTTGAAAAGCAGAAAAAGATAGCTATATTAAAAAGTAATGGCACATTGGACGATGTCTATATGTACGATTTTATAAAAACAGCACGTGAATATTACTTTATAGCGCCTTTTACACTCGATTCGGTAGCTACTAATCCCGAAAAAACACTTGCTGAACTTGAAAAGTTTGATTTATTAATAGTTGCCAAACCTACACAGCCTTTTACCGACCCTCAAAAACAGGTAGTAGACCAGTATATTATGAATGGAGGGGCTGCCTTATGGCTGATAGATAATGTGAACGTTTCGTTAGAAGATATGTACCGAACAGGCGGAATGACAATGGCTATGCCCTTGGATTTGAACCTTACCGATATGTTTTTTCAATATGGCTTTCGTATTAACTACACGCTGGTGAATGATTTGTACTTTTCCGAAATAGTAGTAGCTACTGGTGAGGGGTCACAAACACGTTATATGAATATCCCTTGGGTGTATAATCCCTTGGTATTATCTAATAACAATCACCTTATTAACAACCATTTAGATGCTGTAAGACTGCAGTTTGCCAACGGCATCGATACGCTGAAAAACCAAGTAAAAAAAACAGTACTGCTGGAAAGTTCCTCTTTCTCAAAAGCCGATGGTACACCTCGTGAAATCAGTTTGCGTTTCGACCGTAAGATGATGGATAAAGAACTTTACAAAAAAGGGAACATACCACTGGCAGTACTCTTGGAAGGTGAGTTCAATTCAGCTTATAAAAATAGGATTCCACCTATTAAACTAAAAGAAAACGCACAGCAAAGCAAACCTACCAAAATGATTGTAGTAGCCGATGGTGATGTGATAAAAAACGATTTTGACGCCCAAAACAACGTTCCCTTAGAACTTGGTTTTGACCGTTGGACGAATAAGTTTTATGATAACAAAGCCTTTTTACAGAATGCTTTAAACTACTTACTTGCCGATACCGAGTTTCTTACCCTGCGCAATAAAAAAGTGCAGTTAGCATTTCTAAATAGGGAAAAAGTAGCCGAAAGCGCCTCGGTTTGGCAAGTGAAGGTATTTGTATATCCATTAGTGCTTTTGGTAGTAACAATGCTTTTAGTAGTGTATTTTTATAGGAAAAATAATATAAAGAAAACAACAAAATGAAAAGAGTAGTAGTAGGACTTAGTGGGGGAGTGGATAGTAGCGTAGCAGCCTATTTATTGAAAGAGCAAGGCTATGAAGTGATAGGGCTTTTTATGAAGAACTGGCACGATGATTCAGTTACTATTTCCGATGAATGCCCTTGGTTAGAAGATAGTAACGATGCACTTTTAGTAGCCGAAAAGCTCGGTATCCCATTCCAAACAGTAGATATGAGTGAGCCTTACAAAGCCCGCATTGTCGATTATATGTTCAATGAATATGAGCACGGCAGAACCCCCAATCCCGATGTACTGTGCAATAGAGAAATAAAGTTTGATGTCTTTATGAAACTTGCCCTTAGTTTAGGTGCCGATTATGTGGCTACAGGTCATTATTGTAGAAAAGAAACGGTAGAAGTAAACGGACAAACGGTATACCGCTTGCTATCAGGTAAAGACGATAATAAAGACCAATCGTATTTTCTTTGCCAGCTATCACAAGAGCAGCTTAGCAAGGCTTTGTTCCCCATAGGCGAATTGCAAAAGGCTGAAGTACGTGCCATAGCCAAAGCACAGGACTTGGTAACAGCAGAAAAAAAAGATTCTCAAGGACTTTGCTTTGTCGGAAAGGTGCGTTTGCCAGAGTTCTTGCAACAAAAACTACAGCCTAAACAAGGTGATATTATTCAAATACCTAATGATTGGGCAGGCTATGATGCCTTCGATGCGCCACGTGCTTTTGATAACTATGAAGGTGAATTGGAATACTTATCACAGCGCTTTGTATATCATCCCGATGACGGTAAAAAAGTAGGTACGCACCAAGGGGCACATTACTTTACCAAAGGGCAACGCAAAGGCTTAAATGTAGGGGGTACAAAAGAGCCTTTATTCATCATAGAAACTGATATTGAGCGCAATATCATCTATACCGGTGAAGGTCATACACACAGAGGTTTGTTTCGCAGTGCGCTGTTCATTACCGAAGCCGATGAGCATTGGATACGCCCAGATTTAGCTCTCAATGTTGGTGATACGCTACAGGTTATGGTACGCATTAGGTATCGTCAGCCATTGCAAAAAGCTGTGTTGTATAAGGCTTTTAATGGCTTGTATATTCATTTTGAAGAACCTCAAAGTGCAGTTACTGAAGGACAGTTCGCCGCTTGGTATTTAGAGGATGAACTGATAGGTAGCGGAGTAATTTCATAGCTAAAAAGGAGCTTATACAAAATAACGATAATGCATATTATGTAAAATATAGAAGATGTTGGTATGAAGAAGGTACTTATTATTACCTATTATTGGAAGCCCGCTGGTGGTCCTGGCGTGCAACGATGGCTGAAGTTTGTAAAATATTTGCGAGCTTTTGGCATAGAACCTATAGTGTATGTACCCGAAAACCCTACATATCCTATTATTGATAAACAAATAGGCAGTGACTTGCCTACTGATATACAGGTTATAAAGCAGCCAATATGGGAACCCTACGGCTTGGCATCACTGTTTTCAAAGAACAAAACCCAAAAAATTAGCGCAGGGATTATGCCGCGTAAAAAAGTATCTTGGTTAGATAAGTTGCTGTTATGGGTACGCGGTAACCTTTTTATACCCGATGCCAGAAAGTTTTGGGTAAAGCCTTCTGTAAAGTATTTAAAGAAATTTATAGCTGAAAATCAGATAGATACTATAATTACTACCTCACCGCCACACAGTGTACACCTTATTGGGTATCAGCTCAAAAAACAACTTCCTGAACTGAAGTGGATAAGTGATTTCCGTGACCCTTGGACAACTATAGGCTATTATAAAGACCTTCGACTTACCAAATGGGCTAATGCTCGGCAGCATTACTGGGAAAAGGAAGTTTTGCAAAAAAGTGATATAGTGATTACTACCAGCTTTAAAACTCGAGAGGACTTTAAAAAACTCACTAATACTTCTATCGAGGTGATTACTAATGGCTATGATGAGGAAACAAGTATAACCCCTCCCCTATCCAAAAACTTCTTGATTTCACATATAGGGTCTTTATTGTCAGACAGAAATCCTAAAATACTGTGGGAAGTTTTAGCGGAATTAGTACAAGAAGAGCCTCATTTTGCCGATGATTTTAGTTTGTGCTTTGCAGGAAAAATAAGTGAAGATATTGAGGAAGACCTCCGTACTTATGGGCTATTGCCTTATTACACTTACAAAGGCTATATTGCTCATAAAGAGGCTGTGATGCTGCAAAAGCAATCGCAAGTATTATTGCTTATTGAAATAGATTCGGAAGAAACTCAGAGTATTATAGCAGGAAAATTGTTTGAATATATGGTCTCAGGGCGACCTATTTTAGCTATAGGCCCACAAAATTGGGATGTAACCCCTATACTTACCGAAACTAATACAGGTACTTTTGTAGGTTATAGTGATAAAGCTGCTATGAAAGCCCAATTAGTAGCGTATTACAGGGCGTACAGAGCGGGTAATTTGCAAACTAACCCTAAGTGTATTGAAAAATATAGCAGAGTTGCTCTAACAGAACAATTAGCAAAGCTACTGAAGTAAATAATTAGGCATTGTACTTCCCTTTCTTCCAAATTTCTACCGAATTAATTATATTCTGCCACAAGATATAACAACCAGGTCCTACAGTCGAAAGAGGGTGTAGGTAGGTGGCAGCTATCCAAATGGCAAAGGCGGTATTCTTCTGTCCTAAGCCTTGCCCTGCCTCAACCGAAGCTCCTAAGAAGTTCCCTATACGTCTGCCTACTGCGTATTGTAACAAACATAACAGTAACCCCAAAAAGGCAATAAGCAATAGAAAGGAAACATTAGTTTGAGCGTGAAGGATATTCTTTAGAGTGGTACCGGTTACTATCATTAGTGAACAGCCCCAAAGATAGAAAGAAAGGTCGGGAATATTTATAAGCCATTGATGGAAGTTGTGTAACAAGGGCAAACTTTTAGTAACTAATGCCAATAACATAGGAACTACTAATACAAGGCATACTTTCTGCATTATCAGCATAAAAGCACTCCAAAAAGTAAACTCCGAAGCGGATTCTATAAGCGGAAAACATATAGGAATAAGCAAAGCACAAAGCAGATTAGAGAGGAAGGTGTAGGTAGTCATCTGCTCTAAATTACCGCCTAATTTGAGGGTTACTACAGCAGCAGCGGCAGCACAAGGAGCTATGATACACGCAAGTACACTCTCTAAAAGTATCAGCTCTTTACCTTCAACTCTCAAAAAAAGAATTATACCAACCACTATTGCTACAAATAAAATCTGAAAAGCTCCTACCCAAAAGTGCCATTGTACGGGAAGTAATTTCTTAAAATTGACTTTGCAAAAAGTGACATATAGTATAAGAAACATAAATAAGGGCAGTATAGTATCAAATATAGGGGCAAGTCTTTGTGAAAGATCTTCTAAGGCACTTACATAGTAAAATATGAGGTATACCCCCGCCCCTATTGCCATAGAAATTGGAAGTGTCCAATTCTTTAATTTGTGAATGAAAGATGTCAATGTAGTGATGTTTTAATTTCAGGCTACAAAGGTAAGGATTATTTGCTAATTGAAAAATATTTTGTAGTTTTGCCGCCATAATGAATAAGAAAAAAAATATACTTATAGAAAATGTTACCGTTACCGATGCAGGAGCTAAAGGCAAAAGTGTGGCTAAGGCTCCCGATGGACGCGTAATATTTATTAGTAATGCATTGCCTGGCGATGTAGTAGATGTACAAACTACTAAGAAAAAATCAGCGTATTATGAGGGTTTTGCTACTAAGTTTCACGAACGTTCACCGCTGAGGGTTACCCCTGTATGTTCGCATTTTGGCTATTGTGGGGGGTGCAAATGGCAGGATATGAACTATGAGAGTCAGCTGTACTACAAGCAGAAAGAGGTAGAGAATAACTTAGTGCGCTTAGGACGGATAGCAATTCCTGAAATATCCCCTATTATCGGTTCTGAAGAAATTTACCATTATAGGAATAAGATGGAATTTTCATTCTCCGATATGCGTTGGCTAACCCCCGATGAGATACAAAAAGCTGATACTATTGAGAACAGAAATGCATTGGGCTTCCATATTGCAGGGGCGTGGGATAAGATTTTAGATATTGACCTATGTTATCTGCAAGCTGACCCTTCAAATGCTATTCGTTTGGAAATAAAGCGTTTTGCTTTGGCTAACAATATGCCGTTTTATAGTCCGCGACAACAAACAGGCTTATTGCGCTCAATAATGATACGTATCAGTTCAACAGGCGAAATAATGTTGGTAATTCAGTTTTTCAGCGCAGATGAGAAGATAAATCTGCTACTCGACCATATTGCAAAAACATTCCCTGAAATAACTTCATTGCAGTACTGTATTAACAATAAGGGCAACGATGCTATTTACGACCAAGAAATTATTTGCTATAAGGGTAGAGACTGCATTTATGAGGAAATGGAAGGCTTACGCTTTAAAATTAATGCGAAATCGTTCTACCAAACAAACTCTAAACAAGCCCATAAGCTATATGAGGTAGCTCGTGATTTTGCAGGACTTACGGGGAACGAATTGGTATATGACCTTTATACAGGTACAGGTACTATTGCGCAATTTGTAGCTAAAAAAGCCAAAAAAGTAGTAGGCGTAGAGGCAGTACCTGAAGCCATAGCCGATGCTAAGGATAATGCACGAGCAAACGGAATTGAGAATGCCGTATTTTACGTTGGTGATATGAAGAATGTCTTCAACGATGATTTTATAAAGGCTAATGGCACTCCCGATGTAGTAATTACCGACCCTCCACGTGATGGTATGCACAAAGATGTAGTAGCGCAATTGCTACAAATAGCAGCTCCAACCATAGTATATGTGAGCTGCAACAGTGCTACACAAGCACGTGATCTTTCTCTATTAGATGAACTATACGAAGTAGTGAAAGTACAACCAGTAGATATGTTTCCACAAACGTATCACGTCGAGAATGTAGTGCTTTTGAAGAAAAGAGATAAAAGATAAAAAAAGATTATTCTCTTAAGATAATAAGCTCTCCGCTTGGGGTAAATTTAACCAAGCGTGAGGGCTTTTTTATTTCGGTTTCGTCTTGCCTAAAAGGCACAATATAATCAGCTTGAGAAAGAATAGCAGGACTGATAGCCTTAAAGTATTGCGGAGTGGGTTCGCCGCTAATATTAGCAGAAGTAGACACAATAGGTTTGCCAAAATTAGCTATCATTTGCTGACAAAAAGGGTCGTGTACAATACGAATAGCCACAGTATTATCGGCAGCGATGACATTCTGAGCCAAATGAATAGGATTATTGTAGATAATAGTGGTAGGTGTAGTAATGTTTTTGAGGTAATCAATAGCTTTTTGAGGTAGTTCGGTTACATATTGCTGTAACATTTCGATGTTATGAACCAAAATGATAAGGCTTTTGCTTTCATTTCGCTGTTTGATACTGAAAATTTTAGCTACAGCAGCAGCATTGGTAGCATCGCAACCGAGCCCCCAAACAGTGTCGGTAGGGTAAAGGATAACCTTCCCTTCACTTAAATATTTGTTAATAAGATGGCTATGTGGCATTAGTTTTGTAATTTTGCCGCGAATATACAAAAAAATATGCTTACAGCAATACTTTCTTTCTTTAAAAGTTTTTCGTTCTTCAAAGGTATTATCAAAACCATTGCCGTACTTATACCTATAGGTATAGGCTCTTGGTGTGATAGGTTAGATATAGGAGTCCCTATTGCACTCAGCGTGATAGCTATTTCACCTAGCGATATTCCTGGCAATAGACGACATTTATACGGGGGACTTTTGCTTGCCACCCTATTAGCTATAGGTAGCAGTGTATTAGTGAATCTCACAGCTCCTTATGAGGCACTACTGCTGCCTACTATCTTTGTACTTACTTTTTTAAATGCTTACATTTCTTTGTACGGACACAGAGCCACAATGATTTCGTTTGCGGGTTTATGTGCCATAGCCACTACTTTAGCCCATTTGCAAACAGGGTGGGATATAGTGCTGTATGCTAGCTATATACTCATAGGAGCCGTATGGTATAGCTCCTTGGCATATCTGTTAGTAAAGATACGTCCGCGTTTGTACAGTGAGCAACTTTTAGGTAAGTGTTTGGCTCTTACAGCCGAGTTTTTTGCCGTACGTGCCGAGCTTTTGTTAGCTACTGATAGAACTGAAGGACTTAAAAGACTTATCAACCTACAAACAAGTCTTAATGAGAAGTACGAAAAGTTACGAGAGGCAGTATTGGACTCAAGAAGTAAATCAGGGAAAACTGACTACCTGCAAAGGCAGTTTTTGATGTTCATTGAACTCGTAGATATTTTTGAGTTAGCATTGGCAAACCCTGTACAATACGAAAAAGTAGATGAAGTATTTGCCCAACATAAGGACTGCCTACAAGTGTATGTAGCTTTTATAAAGGAACTATCGGGACAGCTGCAACTAATGTCCGACTATATAGGTTCACGTAAGGAGATAAAGCTGAGCAATTCATTAAAAGACCTTTTGCAGCAGATGAAGGAAAAGAATGAGGAGATGAAAGCTCTTGCCGATGAGTCTGAAGGAGACAAAGAACGTTGGCTAATTTTGCGGAACTTCTACATATATATTGAAAACCAGTACCATTCTATTGAAAATATAAGATTGATATTCCAAAATTACTACAACCGTGATGCAGGAGTACGTGATGAGAACACTTACCGCAAGTTTGTAAGCTACCAAAACTACTCGTGGAGGCGACTCAAAGACCATATATCACTAAAATCAACGTTTTTTAGGCACGCTTTAAGGCTTTCAATAGTAGTAATACTTGGGTGTATTATTGGCGATATATTCCCTATTAACAATTCATATTGGATTATCTTAACTATCTTCATTATAATGCGACCAGGATTTGGTATTACCCAAGAACGGTCGCTACATAGGGTATATGGCACTATTATAGGTGGAGTAGCTTCATTTGGCGTGATATACCTACTCCCCTACCCCGATTTGTACCTTTACATAGCCATATTATGTATGCCAATAGCTTTTGGACTGATTCAGGAGAACTATATGTACGCTTCTATATTCATTACTATTACAGCTATCTTCATTTTTGCACTTATAACCCCTAATATCTACAATCTAATTTACGACCGCCTGCTGGATACTGTCATAGGCGTTGGGCTATCATTTGGGGCTAATTACCTTATTTTTCCAACTTGGGAACACAATACTTACAGAGAGGTAGTTACTAAATCAATAAAAGCGAATATTGCATATCTGCAAGAAGTAAAAGTCTTATTCAATACACAAGAGGGCATTAATACCCCTTATAAAGTAGCACGCAAAGAAGCTGTTTTAGCTCTTTCTAATCTTAATACTACCTTCCAACGGATGCTACAAGAGCCTAAGTTTATGCAAAGCAATAATCCTTCAGTATATGGTATTATTGTAATTCAGCAGTCGTTTTTATCTTCGGTAGCTTCACTTGGTATCAGACTGAACAGCAAAAAGATAACTTTCCCTAAAGAAGTGTTCAATAAAGCTATTGATAGTCTAATTGTTTTTTTGCAGTATTCATTACAGATTGCTACAGAACAAGAAAAATCCCCTTCACCAGATTATAAGCAGGCTATTGACCAACTTAACGAATCGGTGAAAGAGATTATCGAACTCCCTAAAGAAGAGAATAATATTGTAATATCAATGCGTGAAATACAATTCTATCGAGAGCAGTTCAATTACTTGTTTGGATTGAGCAAAAACTTGGAATATGCACTGAAATCACTTAACAATAAATAGTAATATCACAACCGTTCTACAAACAGTACAGCATCTTCAACAGAAACTATTTTAACCATAGTATTGGACGGGATACGCTCACCATTAGTCATCGCTTCAAGTTCGTGTATAGCTCCACGCACGCTAAGGGTTACTTTGCCAAACCCCACTTTATGGGCAGGAATAGGCACATATACTTCAGCTGTTTTGCCAATAGTTTCACTGAGTTTAAAAGTATTATCTTCCGAAAGCCTCATTAAAGTTCTAATAATAAGAAAAAACAGGTATACAAAAAGCACCCCTACCGCTACTGATAGCAGAATGAGTAGAGCTTCATTAGTAATAATTCGGTAAAAAGAAATACCTGTCCAGCTAAAACCCAATAAAAAATTCATCAGGTTGCGAAAAGAAAACAGCTGGAAAGGTGCATCACTTCCGTCAAAATCACCATCAAAATCGGCTGAAGTACCATCTGCAGCATCCGACCCCATAAAGGTAAGTACCATTTGAATAAGAAAGATGATAGTAACAGGAATAGCCACTATCCAAAATCCCTTTAGTAATAAATCAAGATTGTTAAAAGTTTCCATATATCAAAAATAATTTTATTGGATTACAAAGGTTTATCGAATGTTTTTAGGGTCTACCCCCGAGGCTATAATAGCTTGGCGTATATCTGAAAAGGTTTTTAAATTAGGTTTATTCTTTACTAAATCAAAATTGTTTCCCTTTTTCAGAAAATAGATAAGATTAGCTTGCCCTCCAAAAACTTCAGGTTTGATATTATCTATTGAGCTTCCTTTTTTCAGTGCTGTAAAGAAATTACTGTACTGAGTTACGCGTTCTTCAATTTTTTTCCTTTCCTGATTAAAATCATATACCACTACACTCCAATCTTTTGCGTCTAAGCGTTTGAGGTTTAGTTTTACCCTATCTACAATTTCTTCAGAGCACGACTGTGAGTTAAACTTCTTAAAATCGGCAATAAATTCATTAGTCATCTTAGTGTTAGTAGCCTCAGGGCGAGGAATATTTCTATTGCGGCGCACAATGGTTTTAGGGTCTGGAGCTTGTGGTGTATCAGCTGGTGTTGTCTCTGTTCTACTTACAGGAGTAATTGAAACAGCTTCAGAGGTATGCTCTGTTTTTTTAGCTGGAGTTTTAGGCTCTTTTTTCTCTCTTTTAGGAGTTGCTGTAGCAACAGTTGTTTCCACCTTTTTAGGAGCTTCCTCTACTACATTATTTTCTTCCTCCTCTCTAACTTGATTAATAATTTGCTGTAAATCATTTTGGTAGTTTTTCAGCTCGTTTTCACTCCCTTTTAGGTAAGGGCTCAAGAGGCTATCTACCTGTTCACTATTATAAGCTGAATAATCAAAGTTTTTAAGGAAGTTTTCCCATACAGCTTTTTCGTATTCTGGACGCAAAGTTTCGGTAAGGTAGTGCCGTTTTTTGGCTTCAGCTAAGAAGAGAGCCCCCTTAGGGTCGGCGTGGGTATCTTTCCAATGAACTACTTCCGACAAGAAAAGGCGTGCCGGTGAAACTACTTCTATTTTAAGTGTATCCTTATTTCCTTTATTTACCATTTCAGCTAAAGTATTTAGTTGTACTTTGCTAAGTGAAAGGGTATCTTTACCTTCTTCCGAAAAGTCGATAATCACTTTGGTTTCATTAACAGGGAAAGTCTTTTTAAGGCTGATGTATGAGTCGTCTATTTCATAAGTACGTTCATCTATATCAGTAAGGAAATAGATATTCTTAATTTCACTATCCGATAAAAATGCCACATAAGCCTTCACAGGGTCTTTTAGCATAGGAAATATAAACCAATACCCAACTCCTACCAAACTCAGCACAAAAATAACTATAGAAGCTATTTTTAGCCAGAAAAAGCGAGAATTATGTACTGGCACAGCTTCCTCATCATCTTCTTCAATAGTATCACCTACCACTGCTAATTGCTTAGTATTTGCCATTTTAGGACTTTCAGAAGCTATCATTTGCAGATTGTAGTCGTTAGTAGCAGCGTCAAAATTGACTTCTCCACTTTTTGATATGCTGATTACGCGCTGGTTAGCTTGATCTTCAAACTCAAAATGATATAAATTTTCTGGTAATACTATATCAATAGGCGAATCGCTACGCAGTGTTTTACTGAATACTATACCGTTAATTTTCAGAGCAACAGCTACTTTTTCCTCAGAGATAATGGTAAAGTGATATTTTTCAAAAGTTATAGAAATGGGTGCTCTTTCGTCAATCATATAATTGCTATTGAACACTATTCCATTATAACTAAGGCTGAAGATATTATGAGCCTCCTCCCCTTTTAACGAAAAATACCTACCTTTACTATCAGAAGTAAGTTTTGCTTTAAAGTTATTACACTCTAACGACAAGAAAGTGAGATACTTTTCAAACTCACGTTGTGGCGTTTCTAAATATATTTTAAACTCTTTATCAACAAAAGGAATATTATCTAAGGCATAATTATCTTCTACTTTTTTTATGTAGCCTTTCTTAATACCTTTTTTAAGAGTATCGTGGAAAGAGAACATTTGTTGGTAGCGTGATTTTTCTAACAAAAGTTCTATAACATCATCGTCCGAGAATATTTCGTTAGCATAGGTAGCACTCACATCGTTCCCATTCTTCATAAAAGCCAAAATTTTAATTTTGCTATCAGAAAGTAAGAAGTGAGAAGTACCTGTAGCAGTAGTTTGTGAAGTCGTATTGTTTTTAACGGTAGCGTATTCGGGGAAAAGAAAATCTATACTATAAGCGCGTGGATCTTCTACAAACTCTTTGCGCAAAAATACAGCCTCTTGCAAATCGGCAAACTCAGGGCGATAAGGCATATTAAAATACTTATCTACCTCATAGATGTCTGAATATGGAAATACCTTAGGTGAGTAAGGAAGCTGTAACAAGCAAGGTTTGGCTTCGGCATCGTCAGTAAGTTGTTTTTCATAACCTCGTAAAAGGTTAAAATAAGGAAATATATCTTCTTTCTCGTTCAGCAGAGGGGTATTATCTTCATAATTAATATGCTCGGCAAAATACATATCCATCAGCAGGTTCAGCACTTGCCGTACTCCCCTCCATTGGAACCGATGAGGAATATACAAAGAAATGGCTATATACACCCCTGTTTGTCCGTTTACCTCACGTGAAGAACGGTATTGAGTATATATTTTGTAATTCTGGGTGAATTGCAGCATATAAAAATCGGCACGAGGGGTATGTATACGCAAAAATGCGCTAATGTCCTTCAACCGGTTCTTTACCTCTTCCGATTGAAAGTTCACCCCTTGTGAAGCCAATACTTTACAGCCTTGTTTGTAGCCCCAAATGGTTAGCCCTATGGTATTAATCTTAGATTCCATTGATTAAATTGTGTTTAAGAAACTTGCTAAAGTGAGGCAAAGATACGTCACTTTTTTCAGATAAACAAATTTTTACAATAAAAAAAGTACCTACAAAAGAAAACTCTTTTGCAGGTACCAAAAATTATAATTGATATGAACTATTTACGTTTTTTGTAAAAACTGTTATTCAGCAGTTTGCTCAGCAGCTTCAGCTACTACTTCTTGTGCTTGAGCAACTGCTTTTTCAGCAGGTTTATTTTCTACTTTAACAACTTCTGCAGCAACTTCGAAAGGAAAATCAACTACTACTTCACGGTGCAAACGTATAGCGGCAGTATATTTACCAGTACGTTTAATAGTGTTACCAGCTATAGTAATGAATTTTTTATCGATATTGTGACCAGCCTTAGCTAATTCTGCAGCTATGTCAGCGTGGTTAATAGAACCGAAAAGTTTATCACCAGCACCTACTTTAGCGAAAATCTTCACAGCCAACTGCAATAATGATTTAGCAGTGTTTTTAGCTTCATCTATGATATGTTGCTCTTTGTAAGCGCGTTGTTTCAAGTTTTCAGCCAACACCTTTTTTGCTGAAGGAGTAGCTAAAATTGCAAACCCTTGCGGGATAAGGTAATTACGCCCGTATCCGTTCTTAACGGTAACTACGTCGTCTTTAAACCCTAAATTATGTACGTCTTGTTTTAATATAATTTCCATATTCTCTACTCCTTGTTATTATTTTAATAAATCGGCTACGTAAGGCATTAATGCTAAATGGCGTGCACGTTTTACAGCTGTAGCTACTTTTCGTTGGAATTTCAAAGAAGTACCTGTTAGCCTGCGTGGCAATAGCTTACCTTGTTCGTTCACAAACTTCAAAAGGAAGTCAGCATCTTTGTAATCAATGTATTTGATGCCCGATTTTTTAAAGCGACAATACTTTTTTTGTTTTGATGTGTCTATGTTTAGTGGAGTAAGATATTTAATATCTCCTTTTTTTTGTTCTATTGCCATTTTCTTACGCTTTTTTAGTGTTTAACTTAGCTCTTCTTTTTTCTGCCCACGCTACAGCGTGTTTGTCTAATTTCACAGTGAGGTAACGCATTACACGTTCATCACGACGAAATTCCAATTCAAAGGCATTGATAACTTCACCAGCTACTTTAAATTCAAAGAGGTGATAAAATCCGCTTTTTTTGTTTTGAATAGGGTAAGCTAATTTTTTAAGCCCCCAATTCTCTTTTGATACAAATTCTGCACCCCTTGAAGTAAGAAAATTTTCAAACTTTTCTACTGCTTCCTTTATCTGTGTTTCAGATAAAACGGGATTCAAAATGAAAACAGTTTCGTATTGATTCATAAATATGAAATGATTAAATATTTTATTTGTGGGTGCAAAAGTATAACCTTTTTTCGTAACTACCAAATATTTTCCAAACTTTTTTAATCTTTTTTTGCTTCTGCATACTTATTGTATTGATATACAGGTATTTCAGAATTTTCAAAGATTGCTTTTTCTAAGCTGTTTTTTATCTCATCGGCTTTTCCTACTACTATAATCCGCATATTTTGTAGCATAAAATAGGTGTTGGCAACTCGCTGTACATCGGCTTGAGTTACGCTATTGAGGCTGGCTATATAGTTTTTATAGAAATTAGCAGGTAACTGCTGGGTACGGATATTAATAGCGTAATTGGCAGTGCTCTGAGGGCGTTCGGTAGCCATTACAAACTGACCTATGTACTGTGCTTTGGCTTGTGATAGCTTTTCAGCACTTACCTCTTGGGTTTGTATGCGTTTAATTTCGTTCAAAGTCTCGATGATGGCAGGTGCCGTAACAGCGTTGCTCACTTTGGTTTTGATTGAAAAGGCTCCTTTTGTCCATTTATCTATCTTGAAACCAGAGCTTGCCCCATAGGTATAGCCGTGTGCCTCGCGTAGGTTCATATTAATATAACTGCCAAAATCACCTCCTAATATACTATTGGCTATCAGCATAGGGAAATAGTCTGGGTGATTCATAGATAGGCTAATTAGGTTAGTAAGGCGTATTTCAGATTGTACAGCGGTAGGCAAGTCAATCAAGTTGATTTCTGTATGTGCTACGTTTTCGGGTTCGTACAATTTTACCAAAGGAGTGTTCACAGCTTGCCAATCGGCAAAACAGCTACTTACTAAGCGCACTACCTCATCAGGGTTTACATCGCCTGCTACTACTAGATAGGCGTGATTGGGCTGAAAATGTGTACGGTAATAGTCATATACATCGGTTAAAGTAAGCGCACTAATAGTAGGTTCGGTAATATATTCACCATAAGGATGTGCCGTAGTATAGCGCAAAGCTTGTTGTACCCGCTTCATAATTACTTCTGCATTGTTTTCACCTGCTTTCAGACTTTGCACAATGCGTGCTTTTTCTCGCTCCATCTCCTCTTCTTCAAAGTTGGGGTGCAAAGCAGCATCAGCTATGAGTTCCAACACACGAGGGAAAAACTTTGACAGAGTTTGGGCATACACTCCATTAGGCAGTATATTAATATTCACTGCCATATAATCTATTTCTTCGTTAAAAGCCTCTTTGCTTATATTGGTAGACCCATTACCTACTAATAACGACAAAAGGTCATACACACCTTTTTTATCGCCTTCCAATGTAGGCTGGTCATCTAATAACAAGCGTAAAGTTACTTGTGGCAAGCGGTGATTTTCCACTATAAGGATTGTCAGTCCGTTGGGTAATATATGGGTTATAGGAGTGCCTAAGTTAATAATAGGGGCTGGTGCCGATAAAGGTTGTTTCATTTTCTTCTCTATGCTATAGGTAAATAATCTAATTCTAAACGGCTGTTTTTATCTAAGTATTTTTGCGCGGCAACTCGAATATCTTCTCTGCTAATACTTTTGTAAATGTCAATAGCCTTGTTAATAATATCGGCATCTTTAAAAAAGGTGTAGTTATCTGCCAATGATAGGGCTATACTTTCCATACTGGTTAGCTGACTCACAAAGTTTGCTTCTATTTGGTTCTGTAACTTTTCGTACTCACGTTCACTAATCAATTCAGTTTGTAGCCGCTCTATCTCTTCGTCCATTTCTTGGGCAAGTGTTTCAAGGCTTACCCCGTCCATAGGCAAGGCGCCCATAATGTAGACTCCGTAGTCTTCCTGAGCGTCCGAAAAAGCTAATACTTGCAAGGCTGTTTGGTGCTGGTCAATCATCTTTTTGTAAAGGCGTGCGCTCTTGCCATCGGTAAGTAAGGTTGAAAGAAAATCGAGTGCATAAGAGTCTTTATCAGCCATTGCAGGGGTACGATAAGCGTATAACTTGAGCGGGATTTGTATATTAGCGTCGTATTCTGTTGCCTTAATAGTTTGAGTGATAGGTGCTTCTTCTATCTTAGTGCGTTCTATAGCTTTCCCTGTGTTAGGGATAGAGGCAAAGTAGGTATCTATCCATTCTTTGGCTTGTGAAAGTTCAAAATCACCAGCTACTACTAATACAGCGTTATTAGGATTGTAATACTTCTGCTTAAAGGCTATAAATTCTGCCAAAGTAGCGGCATCTAAGTGCTCTATTTTACCTATAACAGTCCCTGCATAAGGATGTTTGGAAAACAGATACGGATTGATAGCATCTCGGTACATTATCCTACCATAAGGAGCGTTATCTATACGCTGATTTTTTTCTTCTTTCACTACCGAGTTTTGGGTAGAAACTCCTATGTCATTAATAACAGGGTGCAGCATACGTTCGGCTTCCATCCACAATCCTAATGCTAAGTTATTAGAAGGGAATACCTCGTAATAATAAGTCTTGTCGTGAGTAGTAAAAGCATTGTTATGTCCTCCATTAGCCGATACTATATCAAACCACTTACCTCGTTCTATATTTTTAGTACCTTCAAAAAGGAGGTGTTCAAAAAAGTGAGCAAAGCCAGTACGGGTAGGCTCTTCGTCTTTAGCCCCCACGTGGTACATTACTCCTATAGCTACAACAGGGGCATCGTGGTTTTGGTGCAGTATAACGTGCAGTCCGTTAGGTAAATCGTATTCGTCGAATTTGAGTTTTTCGTGCATAATAAATGAAGAGGGTATCAAGTTAGCCCTGATACCCTCTGTTGTATATTAAATGTTTTTTACAGATGAGCGTTAATAAGTTCTTTAATTTTAGGGTTAGAAGGGGTTGGAGCAGCAATACTGATAATTTTACCTTCTTTATCTACTAAAATAAAGCGAGGAATACCGCTAAGTTCGTATTTTTCAGCAAAATCTGGGTGAATAGCTATATTTTCATATAGTTGAACTCCTGTTAATCCTTCTTTTGCTACAAAATCTTTCCATTTATCTTTGTCTTGGTCTACCGAAATACTTACAAAAGTAAGGTCTTTACCTTTGTACTCTTCTTGTAAAGCTTTTAAAACAGGAATTTCAGCACGGCAAGGAGCACACCAAGTAGCCCAGATGTCGATATATAATAATTTACCTTTTAAACTTTCGTAAGTAACAATGTTACCATTAGCATCTTCACCTTCAAAAGCAGGGAAATCTTTACCTTCTTTAAGACGTTCAAGAGCCTCTACACGTTTGTTGAAAACAGCTAAAGTTACTGAATCTTTTACATTAGCTTTTACTATTTCAATAAGCTCATTGTTCACCTTAGGAGTATTCATAACCGAAATAGCATTAACAAACTGGCGTGAAAGCGCATTCTTAATATTTTCCGATTTCAAAGTTTCGATATACTTAGCAGCTTTAGCAAAAGAAATATCACCATCTTCCAAGTGTTCAATCTTTGTGTCTAAATTGTCATTTACTAAAAGTTTGTAAAAGTTGTATATTTCAAAGTCTTTAGAAAGGTCATAGTCTAATCGGCTTAATTCGTCAGCTATTTCTTTAGGTAGTTTAGCAGTTTCTTTAGTTAATTGTTGATGAGCTCCTTCATACAGATTCTTGAAGTAAAGTAACTCATAGTTAATATTTTTAGCCTCTAAGGTAACAAATTTTTTAGAAAGCTCTTTTTCACCATTAAGCAAATCGAGATATTTTTTACCTACTTCAATAATACTTTTTTGAAACTCTTCAGGTTTTTGACTGAAAAAGTCTTGTACCTTATCTTGAAATTCAAAGGATAGAACCTGTTTTTTTTGCAAATAGCTATTGATAGAGGCATCATCACCTGTAAAAGTAGCCCCTATAGGATTGCTACTAAGGTTGATATTTACATCTACTTGGCTACCTTTTTCTAAGTAGATAGGCACTTGGATGCCATACATAGGGTTAGCGATAGTGTAGTAATAGTAATTGTTATTTACTTTTAGTGTATCGCGGAAGGTACCATCAGCGGGATTAACGTGCAAATCAGCGTTAAAGTCGCCTCCAATAATTTTAAGAGGGGCACCATTATAGCCGTCTATTTTACCCGACAGCACAATGTAATCAGCTCGTTTTGAACAAGCTACAAAGCCTAAAGTGGCTAATGAGAGGATGAATAATTTTTTCATTATTAGTTAAATAATATTTTTCAAGCCGCAAAAGTACAAAATAATTAATAATAAGCAATGATTAATAACAATTTTAACACGCGGGCCAATTCCACCCCCAAGTGCATTCTGTCTAATCACTGCCTCCTTAAAATCTAAATCCACACCTAGCACACGCCCAACACACACCGAAGCTATAGTGGCTGCACAGTGGCTTCACACTATAGGATAAGTGTAGAATAGCTGTAGTAGCAGCATTCGCATCGCGCCAATGCTACCTCCAAGTTTCTATCTATAAATGAAAATTTCGTACATATAACCATAAAAAAACTGCTTAGCAAGTGCCAAGCAGTTTTTTCGTTTATTATGAATTACAGATTAATAAAGTCCTTCTACTGACCAATATCTTTCTCCTGTGTCATAATTCACAGTCAAAATACGTGCTTTAGGGTCTTTTTTAAGCACTTTAGCCACAGCTGCCAATGAAGCACCTGTCGAGATACCTCCTAAAATACCTTCTTCTTTTGCCAAACTACGAGCATACTCAAAAGCTTCCTCTTTGCTTATCAAAAGAACCTCATCAATGAGCTCAGCATTGTAGTTAGCAGGCACGAATCCAGCTCCTATACCTTGCAAAGGGTGAGGGCCAGGTTTCCCTCCGCTAAGCACAGGTGATAGTTCAGGCTCTACAGCTATAGTTTTTAGGTTCGGAAAGTGTTCTTTTAACACTTTTGATATGCCTGAAATATGTCCGCCTGTACCTACACCAGTTACAAAATAGTCAAGCCCTTCAGGGAATGATTTCAATATTTCCTGAGCTGTAGTACGTTCGTGTACACTTGGGTTAGCAGGGTTTTCAAACTGTTGTGGCACCCAATAGTTAGGTTTACCTTCAGCTATTTCAAAAGCTTTAGCTACAGCACCTCCTGTTCCTTTCTCTTTAGGAGTTAGCACCACTTCAGCTCCGTAGGCAGCTACCAATTTACGGCGTTCCACGCTCATTGATTCGGGCATAACTACTATTAGCTTATAGCCTTTTACAGCAGCTACCAATGCTAATCCGACGCCTGTATTACCCGAAGTAGGTTCTACAATCACCGTATCTTTGTTAATGATGCCTTTGTTTTCAGCATCTTCAATCATTGCAAGTGCAATACGGTCTTTAATGCTCCCACCTGGGTTTAAGCGCTCTAATTTAATAAATACGTTGGCTTCTTTGCCAAACAACTTGTTGATTTTTACTTCGGGAGTATTCCCAATTACTTCTAAAACATTTTTGTACGCCATTATAATTAATTTATGAGTTACTAAATTACAAAATTTATAGGTTCTTCATACACCTCATTATCCTTTACTATCACCTGACTTTTATGAAACACTTTGGTAAAAGGTTCTATACTATTAGTAAGCCACACATTACCTCCAATAATACTATCGTGTCCTATTACTGTTTCACCTCCCAAGATAGTAGCCCCCGAATAGATAACTACATTATCCTCAATGGTAGGATGTCTTTTAGTATGAGCTTTATCTACTGATACCGACAGAGCTCCGAGTGTAACTCCCTGATATACTTTTACATAGTTACCTATCACAGTAGTTTCACCTATGACAATACCCGTACCGTGGTCTATCATAAACGGCACTCCGATAGTAGCTCCTGGGTGAATATCAATACCTGTTTTGCTATGAGCGTATTCGGTAAGCATACGCGGCAAAAGTGGGATAGCTCTTTCCCACAACTCGTGAGCAATCCTATATACCATAATAGCAAAGAAACCAGGGTAAGTAATTTGTACCTCACGTAATGAGGTAGCAGCAGGGTCACTATCGATAATGTACTGGGCATCTTGCTTTAATTTTTGGTAGATAGCAGGTAAAATACAGTCATAGTAATCACCTACCTCCTGTTTTCTTTTCTCTTCTGATAAAAAATCAGCTACTATATTGGTAAAATCATACCTAAGCTCTTCATATTGAGCTTCTATATTAGCTTTTGAAAGACAAGTGCGCTTGTCTATTAAGAAAAAGAATTGAAAAAGTTCTTCTACAAAAGTAGTGATTCGCTTTTTGCTAATGTAATGCTTTACTTTTTTACTCTCTTTGTAAAGCTCATTTATTAATGATTGTGTACAATCCATAATATTTAAAAAAAATACCCCACTACTTTTCTAAAAGCAGTGGGGGCGGTTGTTACTCTTTTTTATAAACAGATACTTTAAGAAATAACAATCCTTGCACTGCTTGTGGTAAGCGTGCAACACATCATCATTATTCCAAAAGTATATAGTTTCATCAGTCGTTTATTTTATTTAACGCGGCAAAGGTAAGAATATTTTTTTAATTACCAAATAAAAACAAAAATATTTTTTACGTTTTTACTTTTTAGCAGAAAGAAGTGCGGTTAATCTCTGTAAGGTTTCTTCCTTACCTATCACCTCAATAATATCAAATACGTGAGGTCCCTTCAGCTCTCCTACTAAGGCTAAACGCAACGGAGGCATCACTTGTCCAAAACCTAATTCTTTAGCTTCCATATATTTCTTTACAGCTTCTTCCAAAGCAGATGCTTTAAAGTCAGAGGTATTAGCTATCACTTCAGCTATCTCAGTTACTATGGTAGGAGTTTGTTCTTTCCACTGTTTCTTTATAGCCTTCTCATCGTACTGAGTGGGAGCCTCAAAAAAGAACTTGCTCAACTCCCAAAAGTCACTTACAAAGGTAGCGCGCTCTTTCATAAGCCCTACAATCTTCTCGATAATAGCAAAAGGTTTTTCAAAGCCCTTTTGTTTTAGTTCTTCCTGAAACAGTTCTGCTAATACAGCATTAGGTTTCATCTGCAAATATTGATGATTAAACCACTTTATCTTCTCAGGGTCAAAGCGAGCTCCTGCTTTGTGTACCTTTTCCAAATCGAATAGTTGGATAAGCTGTTCCATACTGAAAATTTCTTCATCAGTACCAGGATTCCACCCTAATAATGCTAAAAAGTTAATAAGGGCTTCAGGAAAATAGCCTTCACCGCTAAAGCCTTTTAGGGTCTCACCGTTCTCAGTCCAATCCATAGGGAAAACAGGGAACCCTAACTTAATACCGTCTCTTTTGCTCAGTTTGCCATTACCCACCGGTTTCAGTATCAGGGGTAAGTGAGCAAATGAAGGAGCTTGCCAGCCAAAAGCACGGTATAACAATAGATGTAATGCCATTGAGGGTAACCACTCTTCACCACGTATCACGTGAGTAATTTCCATTAGGTGGTCATCTACTATATTTGCCAAGTGATAAGTAGGCATCCCATCACTTTTAAAAAGCACCTTATCATCTAAGGTACTAGTATCTATAGTTACCTCTCCCCTAATCATATCGTTCATTTTCAGCATCTCATCATTAGGCATCTTAAAGCGGATAACGTACTCATCAGCACGATTCAAACGCTTTTGCACCTCTTCTGCCGAAAGTGATAAAGAGTTTTGCAGCTGGGCACGTGTAGCCCAGTTATATATAAAAGTATCACCTTTAGCTTCAGCTTCGGCACGCGCTTTATCAAGAGCTTCAGCCGTATCAAAAGCGTAATAAGCCCAACCGTTAGCAATAAGCTCATCAGCGTATTGGCGGTATAAAGGCTTCCGCTCACTTTGGCGGTAAGGAGCGTGTTTACCACCTTCTATACCTACCCCTTCATCGTAGGTAAGCCCTAACCAGTTCAAGGAATTGATAATGTATTGTTCTGCGCCTTCCACGTACCTATTTTGGTCTGTATCTTCTATGCGAAGCAAAAACTCACCTCCGTGTTTTTTGGCAAATAAATAGTTAAATAGTGCTGTACGCACCCCTCCTATGTGTAATGCTCCTGTCGGACTTGGAGCAAATCTAACTCTTACCATTTTTATATCACAATAATTTTAAATCTTTAATCACTTTAAATGCTATATTTACGTGCGCTTCGGGCATCACTATTGTAAATTCATTAGTAGTCGAAATTACCTCATTCAGTGTAACTCCCTCCCACGCCAAACGCTGAAATATGAAATAATAAATACCCGGTACCGAAACATTCTCTTCGGGTAGCTTAACGCTTATCGACCCTAAATCTTTAAATTTGTATAAATTGCGTTCCTTCTTAAAAATGTTCTCTACCAAAGGTTCGGCAGAACTGCTGATAATCAAATTAGTTTCATTCACCCCTCGAGTGGTAGCAAAAAACACATCTTTGCTGTTTTGTAGCTTTTGCAATAGTTCAGCCTGACAGTTCATCAGGGTTTCCGACACCAAGAAAGTGTAATCAGTAAGGTCGGAACGAACTATAATTTCACCTATGTTTTTCAGTATTTTCACAATACGATGGGTCGAGCGAAACTCCATATCGGTAGATAAGCGTTTCAGAGCCATTACTATAGCTCCGTTGCGCACCTCACGCTGTTCATTGTCTATAACGTTTGTTTCTACTAAATCCTTTCGGATAACACGTGCTAACGAAGTTAGGTTAATAATTCCTTCTGAAAGAGCCGTCTGTAAGAAAGGTTTCGTCTTAATATAATGTTCAACGGCGGCAGCTATTGTTTTCATTTCTTTAATATTTTTAAAACAGGCACAAAGGTACTAAAAATAATTCATTCTCTAACAAAACAATTATAATTTTAACATTTTAAAAAGGATAAAAGGCATCTTCAAGGTAGTTAATGTTGTACTCTACATTGTTCTTTACTATTGAAATAATATCAAACTGAACCTCCACATCCAATCCCTTTTTCTGTACATAAAAGTTAGCAGCCTTTACTAAAAGGTCTATTTTCTGCTGGTTTACAAATGATTCGGGTTCACCATAGGCACTACTAGTGCGTGTCTTTACCTCTACTATGTGCAATACCTCATCTTTAAGCGTAATAATATCTATTTCAGCGTGTCCGAACCTAAAGTTGCGTTCCAAAATAATATGCCCTTCTTGCAACAGAAAGTTCACCGCATCTTGCTCTCCTTCTTTTCCAAAGTCATTATGTATTGCCATAAGCTAAGTTTATAAAATAACCAAAAAACTGCCTAAGAAATCGCTCTTAGGCAGTCTTTATATTTCTAAAACCTTATTTAATGAAATCTCGTCTCTAACTTAATGTATTCCAAAAACTCTTTTCTCACTTCAGGGTCTTTGAATTTACCACCAAATTCAGCTGTAACAGTACTGCTGTCAATATCTTCAATACCGCGTGAGTTTACGCACAAGTGTTTCGCATCTATAATGCAAGCCACATCTTCGGTACCTAAAGCTTGTTGCATTTCCTGTACTATCTGCATTGTAAGGCGTTCCTGTACCTGAGGGCGTTTGGCGTAGTACTCTACTATACGATTCATTTTGGATAACCCCAACACTTTACCGTTAGATATATAACCCACGTGAGCGCGCCCTACAATAGGCAATAAATGATGCTCGCAGGTAGAGTACACCACTATGTTTTTCTCGACCAACATCTCGCCGTAATGGTACGAGTTATTAAAAGTGGACATTGAGGGCTTGCGTTCGGGTGATAAGCCTCCAAATATCTCTTTTACAAACATTTTAGCTACACGTTTGGGAGTTCCTTTTAGGCTATCATCGGTTAAGTCCATACCCAAAGTGTGGAGTATAGCACGCACGTGTTGTTCAATATCAGCTATTTTCTCAGCATCACTTAGCTGAAAAGCATCGGCTCTTAAAGGAGTTACTGCCGAAGTAGCAATATGGTTTTCTCCTAATATATCGTCTTCTTGATTTCTGTTCATCTTGTTATTCTTTGTTTGAGGGCGCAAAAGTACGAATTATTACTCAAAACTTAAAACTTTTTTGTTTTTTACATCTTCATTGGTAATAGCCAAGCGTATTACCTCCTCCATATCAGTTACATAGTGAAAAGTAAGCCCTTTAAGATATTCTTGTTTTATTTCCAAAATATCCTTCTGGTTGTCCTTGCACAATATGTACTCTTTAATACCAGCGCGCTTACCTGCCAAAATCTTCTCTTTAAGTCCGCCCACCGGCAGCACTTTGCCGCGCAGTGTTATTTCGCCTGTCATAGCTAAGTGTTTTTTCACACGTTTTTGGGTAAATACCGACATCAGTGAGGTTAGCATAGCTATCCCTGCACTAGGCCCATCTTTAGGGGTCGCCCCTTCTGGCACGTGTATATGAACATCGTAAGTTTCAAATAGCTTATTGTTAAGGTTATAGCGTTCGGCATTAGCCTTGAGGTACTCCCACGCTATGGTAGCCGATTCTTTCATTACCTGCCCCAAATTACCTGTAATGTTCAGCACCCCTTTTCCTTTAGATAATGCCGACTCTATAAAGAGTATATCGCCCCCAACACTTGTCCACGCCAAACCTGTAACCACGCCAGCTACTGCATTATCTTCGTATTTATCGCGTTCTAAGCGTGCAGGCCCTAATATTTTCTCAATCGTTTCTACCGTTAGCTTAGGTTCATACGCTTCTTCTATAGCTAAGTTTTTAGCCCCGTAGCGCACCAATTTAGCTATCTGTTTTTCTAATGAGCGCACCCCCGATTCACGTGTATAACCGTCTATTACGCGTTCTATTTCTTTTTTACCAAGCTGAATATCCGAAGCTTTCATACCGTGTTCTTTCAGCTGTTTAGGCAGTAAGTGACGCTTAGCTATCTCTGTCTTCTCTTCAATAGTATAGCCCGATACGTTAATAATCTCCATACGGTCAAGTAAGGCAGGCTGTATAGTCGATAGGTCGTTAGCAGTAGCTATAAACATCACTTTTGAAAGGTCGTACCCCATCTCTAAAAAGTTATCGTAAAACTCTTTATTTTGTTCAGGGTCTAATACCTCGAGCATAGCAGCTGAAGGGTCGCCTTGATAGCTGCTACTACCTAATTTATCTATCTCGTCTAACACAAATACAGGGTTAGAAGTTTTTACCTTCTTCAGCTGTTGCAAAATGCGTCCTGGCATTGCTCCTATATAAGTTTTGCGGTGTCCGCGTATCTCTGCCTCATCGTGCAAACCTCCAAGCGACATCCGTGCGTATTCTCTGTTCAGTGCCTTTGCTATGGAACGTCCCAAAGATGTCTTACCCACCCCTGGAGGACCGTAAAAACACAATATAGGCGATTTCATATCATTGCGCAACTTCAGCACTGCCAAGTACTCAATAATACGGCGTTTCACCTCTTCCAAGCCGTAATGCTCTTTATCTAATATTTTCTGCGCCCTCTTTAGGTCAAAATTATCTTTAGAAAGTTCATTCCAAGGCAGTTCTAACAGCACCTCTAAGTAATTGCGCTGTATGCCGTAATCAGGACTATTAGGGTTAGTTCTTTGTAGTTTACTTAGTTCTTTCTCAAAGAGTTCCTTAATCTTCTTATCCCATTTTTTCTTCTTCGAGCGTTCTTTAAGCTGCTCCATTTCCTGCTCGTATGATACACCCCCTAATTCTTCTTGGATAGTGCGCATCTGTTGGTGAAGGAAGTACTCGCGCTGTTGTTTGTCAATATCTACACGCGTTTTTGATTGCACTTCATTCCTAAGGGTAAGTCGTTGCAGGTCTATATTCAGATACTTCAGCATAGAGGTAGCGCGCTCTTTCAGCTCATCAATCTCCAATACCGATTGTTTTTCAAGCACTGTCGCATTCATATTAGCGGCAATGAAATTGATAAGGAACGAAGTACTTTCAATATTTCTAATAGCAAAAGCCGCCTCCGAAGGAATATTCGGATTAGCTTGTATAATCTTGATAGCCAAATCCTTCACCTCTTCAATAGTAGCCTCAAACTCTTTGTCGTTAGGTTCTGGTTTAATATCAGCCACCTCGCGTATCGACGCCTTTAAGTAAGGTTTCTCTTCCACTATACTTTCTATCAGAAAGCGTTTTTTCCCCTGAATGATAAGGGTTACGCTACCGTCGGGCATCCTAAGCACCCGTAGTATAGTAGCCACAGTCCCCAATCGGTATACATCTTTACCCTCAGGTACTTCAGTATCCTCATTTAGCTGAGCTACCACCCCAATAGTACGATTACTTTCATAAGCATCGTTAATCAAACGAATAGAAGCATCGCGCCCTGCCGAAATAGGCACTATTACACCAGGAAAAAGTACTGTATTTTTTAAAGGTAAAATAGGCAACACCTGTGGGGTGCGTTCACGAGCTATTTCTTGTTCATCTTCGTCGGTAAGTAGCGGAATAAAATCGGTACCTTCGTCTATATGCTCAGCTGTAAGGCTGTCAAAATTTCCTATTGTCATTTTCATACAATTTAAATATGCCATTTTGTCAGTTGTTAAACTGACAGTTTTGTAAAAAACCAATAAAGGTAATTTGTTTATCTTTTGTTATCTTCCTGAAATATAATATTTTAGAGTATATTTACTCACAAATACCCTTATATAATGCAATAGCCGTGCCAACTTTCAGTTGTCAGTCTCTTGAAAATTGCAATGGCACATTGAACTCACTTTAAAAATAACAAAAATGCATCTTTTCCTCATTTTTGCAGCAAATAATTCAAAAATTACCAACCTAAACTCCCTTTTTTACTTAAAAACACAACTCATTAACAATCAGTTCATTATAATAAAATCATTCTCAAAACAGCTTGGAGCTACCTTGGAGGAGAAGCGAAGGTATACCGAAGGCAGAGCGAAGGGTGAGCGAAGGATAAGCGTTACTTTACTGAATATCAAGTATTTAAAATCTATCTCCTCACTTTACATTATTCGCAACAAAAACCCAAAAACACCCCATTTTCCTCATTTCCTAATTTGCTAATTCTCTAATTTGCTAAATTCCTACACAATAAAATTGTTAATCGTTACTTGCTAATTATTAATTATTTTGTACTTTTGCGCCCGAATTTCATTAACAAAACAATTATTAAAATGAAAAAAATGTTCTTGATCAGTGCTTTAGCAATTTTTATGGCAGCTTGCACTAATCGCTCTTATGTAGGCACTTATGAAGGTACTCTACC
>CAUREJ010000015.1:0-40026 GCA_963523735.1 uncultured Capnocytophaga sp. | reverse complement strand
CTATTTTAGGGGCTTTTAGAGCCAAATCAGGATTGATGATTTCTTTTTTCATAATGTAGGTATCTTTGTTTGTTCTATACTCAGTAGGGCTGATGTTGTATTGTTTCTTAAAGGCTTTAGAGAGCGAAGTAGGGGTTTCGTAGCCTATATTAAAGGCTATCTCTTCTACAGGGAGGTTGGTATACCGTAATAGGCGTGCGGTAGCTTCTAACCTAAGACGAGTGATATACCCTCCGATAGCTTCACCTTTGAGGGCTTTGAAAATACGGTGAAAGTGAAAGTCTGATAAAGCCGCCTGATTGGCGAGTGTTTTTAGGTCTAAAGTCTCATCTAAATGATTGTTGATGTAAGCAACTACCTTATTGATGCGCTGAACGTAATCGTTGTAAGTAATGTTTTTCATATTGAGTTACTGATTTACGAGGGCAAAGATAAGGCAGTTTTGCAGAAAAGACTTTTCCTATCTTGCTTATTTTCAAAAAGCCAATAAAAAATCCCTGCGTGGTATATATTCCACACAAGGATTTTTTACAACTTGTTGTGCTACGACTCGTGCTACGACCTTATTGCTTCAATAATATTATCTACTTGTAGTTTTTCGAGGATGTTTTGGCGGTGGCGGTTTACGGTATGTATGCTGATGTTTAGTTTTTCAGAGATTTCTTTGCTAAACATTCCTTCTTTGGCAAGGGCGAGTATCTCTCTTTCACGTGGGGTGAGCAGGGTATCGGTAGCAGTTTCGATAGTAAAAGGCACGATTTCATCAGTAAGGCAGTTTTTTATCTGAAAACGTACAGAAGTGTTTGCTGATTGTTCAGGAGCGAGGTCTATCATACCCATTGCAAGAAAATTATCGTCTTTAAAGGCTAATAGGCGCGTTTGGTAAATCATTCGTATATACTTCCCTTTATCTAATACTCTCAGCTCATAGATGTATTTGTATGCTAACTTTTCCTCTTCGGGGAGCGTATCCAAAAACTCCCATACTTTCTTGTCAATTCTTCTTACCACTTCTAAATCATCGGGATGTACCAATTTCTCAATATCAAGCTCTTGAGGTGCTTCTATATCTTCGGTTACATATTCAGTTACATAATAGTAATGCCCGAATCTATCTAACAAAAACACAGCAAAACTGCCTGCTTGTTCTAAGATTTTTATATGAGAGATGTATTCCTTTGCTATTTCTTCTATGCTTTTATCGGTTGTCATCTTCAAAATGGTTATTATTCAGTATTGTGTAGTTATGCCCACCGGCGTAATTTTGCGCCAAAGATAATCAAATATTTTTAAAAGATGAAGAATCAAACAAAAACAATCAGGAATTTATGTATTTTTATTCTCGTAGCCCTCAGTTGCGGTTGGGTAGGTGTATGGGTAGACTCTCTTACAGGAGAAACGACAGGTGATTTCAGTGATACTAGCAATGGCACTAGTGGAATGGGTATTTTTATTGTTGCCCCTGTCTTGGCTTGGCTCCTATTGCGTGCTTTTATGGGCGATGGGTGGCGTGACGCAGGGCTGCGTCCGCTTATTAAGAAAAACCTACGTTGGTATGGAGTAGCAACTATTATTTACCCTATGGTGATTGCTCTTACGCTGCTTATAGGGGAGCTTTTTGGCTGGCTAAAAGTGCAAATCCGTTGGACGGACTACCTTGCGGGCTTTGGTATTTTTGTGTTAGCGGAATTTGTGAAGAATTTCTTTGAAGAATCAGCATGGCGGGGGTATCTTACGGCTCGTTTGCTCAGTTTGAAGATTAAGGATGTGTGGCTTTACCTCATTGTGGGGGTAGTGTGGTGTTCGTGGCATTGGGCTTATTTCTTTTATTTTGTAAAGCCAGAACAGCTATTTGCCATATTCCCTTATGACAAGGTAACTTTTTGTGTAATGGCATTGGTGTGTTGCACCTCGTGGACGATGATGTATACCGAGCTTTTCCGCCTTACAAAATCGATATGGGCTGGGGTGTGGATGCACGCTATTGAAGATACCGTCATTAACAGTTTGATATACGATAAGCATATTCTCATTGAAGCAGGTAAAGAGATACTCATTTCGCCCGTTTCAGGTATTATTCCTTGTTTGTTGTATCTTGGTGTTGGTTTGTGGTTGCGAAAAATCAGAATTGCCCGAGAGGCTCAAGAATAGTAGAAAATCCCCGTGATGCGAGCCGCATAGGCAGTTTGCACCACCGGGATTTTTAGTTATTGTTTGTTGTACTGCAACTTAATTTGTTGATTCTTCAATTTTAAGGTAGTCTTTAGCTTTTGTAGGCGATATAACACTTCGCCCCAATTGAGTTTCCAATTGCTTGCGTGCTACTTTGGCTACACTACCACCATCTTTAGCAACCTTTTTCTGTTCTTCTACTCCTTTTGGGTCGTGTTGTTTGGAAAGTTCAGTAGCTGAGGCTTCGGCTAATATGTTAAAAGCCATTTCTAGGTTAGTCATATTATCGCGTAAGTTCTCTTTTTTGAGTCCTTTATACTGCTTGTATTCTTTGGTAGTAAATCCACTCCATTGTTGGGTGATAATATCAGTGAGAGTAGCGTACTCTATACCTTCTTTTACCCCCGTACGTTTCCACTCGTCGGTAAGTTCTTTTCGCACTTCAATAGACTTGATACGTTGATTTATCCACGCTTCCGAATAGCCCAAGCGACGATAATCGGCTACGGCTTGTTCTATAGAGCGTTCAGGGTCTTGCATTTGGTCAATACGAGTACTAGCCACTTCTGCCATCCATAGTTTAAAAGGCTCTGCCTTAGGAGAAGGGATAGACTGTATCAAGCGAAAAAGTTGTTCAGTATCAGCAACATCAGTAAGTCGCATTTTACCATCAGCGGCTTCTAATTTCAACTGGTGACAATTTGACACCGTTTCATTTCCCTCTTTTTTTAGTCGTTCTTTTAGCTTGTTCCAATATTTTCGAGCAGTGAGAAAATCTTTGCTATCAGCAAGAATAGCCACTACATCTACAATAGAGAAATACCATTTTTCGTATGTGTCGTCCCAAATGGTGCGCACTTTGCGTTCTTCAAATAATTTAATAGCTTCTTTTTTCATTTTCAGATGTGATGAATTTTCAAGTTACAAAGATAGTAATAATTAGCAAATTTGGTAATCAGCCAATTAGATCAAACGCACTAAATTTGTGACAAAAGCTGTTCTGAGTACTCAATTTAGTCTTCAATTTCAAGCTACTCCTTCGTTTTTATAGGTAATATTAAATACTTACTCTTTTTTACTAATAATAAGCAAACACTGGTCTTGTCCCTCTAAAATCGGGGTGTACTTAATGCCTTCTAAGCGCAAAGGGAGGGCATATATTTCGTTCTTGTTAAAGCGTATTTCTTTTAGGAGCAAATCGACTGTTACTTCTCGTTCTCCTTGGTCGAAAATGGCATTCTCGTCTATATCGTAATTGGCAGGAGGCAATAGCTGGTAATTCGTGCCGAACTGTGCGTTATAGGCTTTTAGTACGCTTTCATCACCTGAAATAAGGGGTATAGCAATTATCTTTTCTGAGGGATGTAATAACTTTACTTTTAGGCTGTTTATCTCGTTGTTTTTCCCTTCTTTTACTTGTAACGGCAGCACTCTGTTTATATCCCAATAAGCGCGTTGTTCACCGCCTAATGGGGGGAGTATGCTATCGTCATTCCATTCGTCTTGGCAAGCTATAAAGCTTAATAAGCCAAGTATTAAAAGTATCTTTTTCATAGTAGTCTTCTTTTTAGATTGAAATTAAATTATTAAAATCTATTCGATATGCTAAAACTGCATAGTAAGGTTTAGTCCGTAGCTTCTTAGGCTGGGCAGCATAAAAAGGTCGTAACCTGAGCGAGCATCGGCTGATGGTATTAGTTCGGGATCGAAGGGGGCTTTGTTGTACAACATAAATAGGTTATTGCCTACCAATGCTATGTTAAGCGCTGTTAATCCTTTAAAATTCGTTGTTTTGAGCTTGTAAGTAAGGGCGAGTTCTTGTAGGCGCACATTGGTAGCACTGTACAAGTAATCATTGTTAAGCACTGAAAATGTTTGCCCTGCATTACGTGCTGCTCCCGATGCTTTTGATACGCCATATAGGTCGAGATAGAGTTCAGTATTCGATTTTACTTTACCGCCGAAACGAGCCGTTATTAAAGCATCGAGAGTTAGTCTCTGCCAAGTAACACTGCCATTTAAACCTAATAACCAACTCGGCGCATTGTTAAAGTCGGGGGTATTAGGGTAATTGTGCAGGGTGTGTTGGTTGTAAGCAGCTACCAAACCTATTTTTTGACTAATATATCCATTATTGCTGTTATAAGTTAGTTGCATTTCAACGCCTTTGTTTTCAACCTTACCTGCTTGCGTCCATTGTTGGGTGTAAGGAGTGCGATTTAGGGGGCTTATCACTAATTGGTTATTAGTGAGGTTTCGGTAGAAAGTAGCATCAAAAAAGAGATGGCTGTTTAACCAGCGGCTTCTGAAGCCTACTTCACAAAGCTGGGTGCGCTCTGCTTGCAAAGCTTGGGGTAAAAACACTTGTTCGCCCCAATCCTTGTAACGCATAGGGGCTGCTATTTGGCTGTAATTAGCTGTTACCGACAAGCCGCTTAGGGCAGTAGAGCTGTCTAAACTTAAAGGAGCATATACCCCTACCGAATAGCTCAGTATAGGGTCGGTGCTTTGGTAAACGAGTTGTGAAGGGTAATCGGAACGTATTGTAGCTGTAAGTGAGTAATAGTCCCATTGCAGTTCTCCTTGTGCAAAAGCAGCAAAGTTTCGGTATACATTGTCGTTTGTATGGCTTGTAGCAGTGCTTTCGGAAGGGTTTATATTGCTGTAATTAAACAGGTTAGGCTGTAGTAGGTTACCGCTGTAGCTCTCCCACACACGTTTGTGCTGTTCGTGCGAAATTCCGCCGTATAGGTCGAAATGGAAGGAGTTTTTAAACAACCAGAAGCCTCCTTTGTAATGAGCTATAGCATCGGCGTATTGGTGTTTAAAACTGCCGTTACTGCTGCCGTAATACCCATTTGTGCCAGCATAAGCGGGTAGGGTAGAGGCAAAACGTTTGTCTTCAGCCTTCCAATGAGAGTCTTCTGTTTTTACACGTGCTGCTATATCAAAGTTATTGTTTATCTCATAGCTGAGTTTTGCTGAGGTCATTAGGCGGTTTTTGCTGTTATGGCGCAGGTTTCGGTAGGCTATCCAATAAGGGTTTTGGATATCAGCCCCCATATCGGTAGGGGTATCGGTAGTGCCAGCACCCGCATACCAATACTGTTTGGCATAGCCTAAATGAGGGTCATAACGTTCAAAAGCTTTCTCCTGTCCAAATTGTTCCCCTCTTGGGTATAGGTACAAGCCCGCAATAGGGTTAAATGCCAATCCGTCGGCTTGTAGGTTGCGTTCATAGCCTTTGGTATAGGCGGCACTGACATCTAACAACAAGTCGTCGGTTAAAAACTTTCCTGAACTATGGTAAAACAGATTGTA
Organism: uncultured Capnocytophaga sp.; assembly: GCA_963523735.1. GTDB lineage: Bacteria > Bacteroidota > Bacteroidia > Flavobacteriales > Flavobacteriaceae > Capnocytophaga. Next base: position 34,533 of record CAUREJ010000015.1, on the reverse strand, counting down.
ACGGTTATACACACTGTTAGGCACCACCCCTTGTGTGCGCAATGATGAAGCCGAAAGGTAGGTGTGGTTATTACTGTTGCCTCCTGTTTTGTAACTGATAGTATTTTGGGTGGTATAACCTGTGCGGAAGAAATCACTTACCTTATGTGTGGAGGGGCTATTCATTTTGTTACCCCACGAGGTGTATTGCCCTTGGGCATTGCTGTAATTGTCTTGAAATTCGGGGAGAAGTAGCGGATGGTTAAAGGTGAGAGAAGAAGATAGTTGTACGCTATTGGCATAGCCCTCTTTACCGTTTTGGGTATTGATGAGTACCACTCCATTAGCAGCACTTGCCCCGTACAAAGCTGCCCCTGCTCCTGAAAGTACTGAGGCACTTTTCACATCGGAGGGGTTTAGGTCGGAAGGGTTATAGGTGGGCATTCCATCAATTACGTACAGCACGTTGTTATTACCTAATACCGACTGTTCTCCACGCAGTACAGCACGTACCTCGCCTACTCCTGTAGCAGGGAGTTGTACTTGTAAGCCTGCTATCCTACCGCCTAAGCTACCGATAATGTTAGTTTGCTTCACCCTGCTAAGGTCGGCTTCTTTTATCTCAGGTAGCTGATAAGGCAAGTTTTCTTTTTGGTGTTTTATTCCTAAAGCAATCGGAGTTTTTACTACAATATAGCTAGGGTAAAAACAAAAATCATTGCTCTCTTTTAGCTTTACAGACACATTTTTTTGCTTACTTATAAGTACACTTTTATTTTGATACCCAAGATAACTAAATTCCAATGTGCTTCCTACTTTTGTACTGATTTCGTATTTACCGTCAATATCAGTTTGAGTACCCATAGTAGTACCTTTAACAAGTACTGCTACGCCAAATAAAGGTAGTCCTTGTTCATCGGTTACTACTCCTTTAATTGTTTTTACTTGGGCTGTTACTGTTAAAAACAAGAACAGCAAGCATACGGTGAGTTGTATTTTCTGTTTCATAGCGTTAAGTATATCAAATACACACGGCAAAGGTAGTAAAAATTTATCAATAAACAAATTTTTTTAAAGTTATTATTTTAGTCTTTAGTTGCTAATGATTAGCGGAAGAAAAGTAATTATGAATGGTCAATGAAGTTGTCTCCTAACTATCCCGAAGCTACAGTGGCTCCACAGTGGCTCCACAGTGGCTCCACAGCGAAGAATAAGCGTATGATAAATGTATGATGAGTAATTTGCTAATTTTCTAATTTTCAAATTCCCAACTTGCCGAAGTGTTAAAATTGTTAATTGTTACTTGATAATTATTAATTGTTTTGTACCTTTGCACTCAAAAATTAAATCATCTATCATTTCAAAATGAGCACTTCAAAACAAGCTAAATCAGCCTTAATTTCTGTTTTTGACAAAACAGGATTAGAACCTATCATTCACAGAATGAAAACCTTAGGTATTACTATCTACTCTACTGGTGGTACCGAAAGCTTTATTAAAAAATTAGGGGTAGAGGTTATTCCGGTAGAAACTATTACCGATTATCCATCAATTTTTGGTGGACGAGTGAAAACGCTGCACCCTAAAATTTTCGGGGGTATCTTGAACCGCCAAGACAACGATCAAGATATAGCCGAAATGAAACAATACGCTATCCCTCAAATTGATATTGTAATTGTTGATTTGTATCCTTTTGAAAAAACAGTAGCCAGCAAGGCTCCTGAACAAGATATTATCGAGAAAATAGACATAGGCGGTATTTCACTTATCCGTGCAGCTGCTAAGAATTTTAAAGATGTACTTTGCATAGCCTCAGTAGATGAGTATGCCGACCTTTTACATATCTTAAACGAACAACACGGCAGCACTACTTTGGAGCAACGCCGCACTTTTGCTGCTAAAGCTTTCCAAGTTTCATCACACTATGATACCGCTATCTTTAACTACTTTAACCAAGTAGAGACTATCCCTTCATTGGCAATAAACGAGCGTAATGGACAAGTGTTGCGCTACGGTGAAAACCCTCATCAAAAAGGTGAATTTTACGGTGATTTCGAGGCTCTTTTTGATAAATTACACGGCAAAGAACTATCCTATAACAACCTTTTGGACGTAGATGCCGCAGTGAACTTAATGGCAGAATTTACGGCTGATGATCCTACCTTTGCGATACTAAAACACAACAACGCTTGTGGGGTGGCTACACGCAAAACAATTCTTGAGGCTTACCAAGATGCTCTTGCAGGCGACCCTGTATCGGCTTTTGGCGGTATACTGATTTCAAATACTAAAATTGATTCAGCTACTGCTGAAACAATTCACCCTTTATTTTTTGAGGTAATAATTGCTCCTTCGTACAGTGATGAGGCACTAAAAATCTTAGAACAGAAGAAAAACAGAATTATTTTGGTACAGAAAAAAGCCCCAATGCCTACTACCAGCGTACGCTCGTGCTTGAACGGTTATTTAATGCAAGAAAAAGACCTTAAGACCGATAGTATAGCCGATGTGCAGTACGTAACGGCTGTAAAACCATCGGCTGAGGAGTTGGAAGACCTCTTTTTTGCTTCTAAAATATGTAAAAACACCAAATCAAATACGATAGTATTGGCTAAAAACAAACAGCTGATAGCCAGCGGTACAGGTCAGACCAGCCGTGTAGATGCCCTTAAACAAGCTATTGAAAAGGCTAAAGAATTTAACTTTGACCTTAATAATGCTGTTATGGCAAGTGATGCCTTTTTCCCTTTCCCTGATTGTGTAGAGATTGCTAACAAGGAAGGTGTCCACTCGGTTATACAGCCTGGTGGTTCTATAAAAGACCAAGCGAGTATCGACTACTGTGATGCGCACCAAATGGGAATGGTATTTACAGGTATTCGCCACTTTAAACACTAATATTTAACGCTCTTTTTTTAACGTATGAAACACGTCCAAGCCGTTGGAGGCTATTTTATAATGTTGTACGACGTCTTTCGCAAGCGCACACGTTGGTCGATAATGAAAGATCTTATTTTGCGTGAGATAGACGACCTTATTTTCGGTTCTATAGGCATTGTTGCTTTTATTACCTTTTTTGTGGGTGCCGTAGTGGCAGTACAAACTGCTTTGAACATAGATAACCCTTTTATACCCAAATACCTAATAGGTTTTACTACACGCCAATCGATAATATTGGAGTTTGCCCCTACCTTTACTTCGGTAATTTTGGCAGGTAAAATAGGGTCGTTCATCACCTCGAGTATAGGAACGATGCGCGTAACCGAACAGATAGATGCGTTAGACATTATGGGGGTAAACTCGGTGAATTACCTGATATTCCCCAAAATAATAGCCTTATTGCTTATGCCTTTTCTCATTGCTATGGGTATGTATTTAGGGGTATTGGGCGGATGGATTTCGACAGTGATGAGCGGTTACTCTACTTCCAGTGAGTTTATGCAAGGGGTTCAGTACGACTTTAAGCCTTATACTTTGGTGTATGCCTTTACCAAGACAGCCGTATTTGCGTTTTTCTTGGCTACTATTCCTTCCTATCACGGCTATTATATGAAAGGAGGCGCCTTAGATGTAGGTAAAGCAAGTACCGTATCATTTGTATGGACAAGTATTGTTATCATTCTTGCTAACTCGGTGCTTACACAAATGTTCTACGGCTAAGAGAGTGATTATAATTGCTATTAGATAATTAACAAAAAAGCTGACTGTGATTTATTTCACGGTCGGCTTTTTTTGTGAAGGCTGAAGGGCTAAAAATAATTGTTAGTTATTACTTGTTAATTGGGAAAAAGTTTGTACTTTTGCCGAAAATTTAATGAAATGGCTCATACCAAATATATATTCGTTACAGGAGGAGTGACTTCCTCACTTGGCAAGGGCATTATAGCAGCCTCATTAGCCAAGCTGTTACAGGCACGAGGTTATAGGGTTACTATTCAGAAATTTGACCCTTATATTAATGTAGACCCTGGTACACTGAACCCCTACGAACACGGCGAGTGCTACGTAACTGAAGACGGTGCTGAAACCGACTTGGATTTGGGGCATTACGAACGTTTCCTAAACGTGCCTACCTCACAGGCTAATAACGTTACTACAGGCAGAATTTACCAAAGTGTGATTGAAAAAGAACGCCGCGGTGAGTTTTTGGGCAAAACAGTACAGGTAATCCCTCATATTACTAACGAAATAAAGGAGCGTATTCAGCTATTGGGTAAAACAGGTGATTATGATATCGTCATTACCGAAATAGGAGGTACCGTAGGCGATATTGAGTCGTTGCCTTATATAGAATCGGTTAGGCAGTTATTATGGGATTTAGGGGAACACAATGCTATTGTAATTCATCTTACCTTAGTGCCTTATTTGGCAGCTGCCGGTGAACTGAAAACCAAGCCTACCCAACACAGTGTGAAAACCCTGATGGAAAGCGGTATACAAGCCGATATATTGGTGTGCCGTACTGAACACGAACTTTCCGACGACTTGCGTTATAAGTTAGCCCTCTTCTGCAATGTGAAACGCGAGGCAGTAATCCAATCAATTGATGTGTCTACCATTTATGATGTGCCTAACGTAATGCTGTTGGAGGGATTGGATAAAGTAGCCCTTAAAAAGTTAGACCTTCCTTCTAAAAATGAACCCGATTTAACCCAGTGGAACGCTTTCTTACAACGCTATAAAAACCCTAAACACCGTGTGAAAATAGGCTTAGTAGGCAAATACGTAGAATTGCAAGACTCGTACAAATCTATCTTAGAAGCCTTTATACACGCCGGTGCTGCCAATGAAGTGCGCGTGGATGTGGAAAGTATTCATTCTGAACACATTAACGAGGAAAATATAGAGGCTAAATTAGGTCATTTAGATGCTGTATTAGTAGCACCAGGTTTTGGAGGACGTGGTATAGAAGGCAAGATAAAAGCCATAGAGTACGTGCGGAAACACAATATACCATTCTTGGGTATATGCTTGGGTATGCAAATGGCAGTGATAGAGTTTGCGCGCCACGTGGCAGGTATGGCAGAGGCTAACTCAACCGAAATGGATGCTAATACGCCTTATCCGGTGATTAACCTAATGGAAAGCCAAAAAGAAGTAACTCAAAAAGGAGGTACTATGCGACTTGGAGCGTGGGATTGTGAACTTACCAAAGGTAGTAAGATATACGAAGCTTATGGCAAAACGCATATTTCTGAACGCCACCGCCATCGTTATGAGTTCAATAGTGAGTACAAAGAGTTGTTAGAGCAAGCGGGCTTACAATGCACCGGTATAAACCCTGATACTGGTTTAGTGGAAGTGGTGGAACTGCCTACTCACCCTTGGTTTGTAGGGGTACAATATCACCCCGAATACAAGAGTACCGTAGCCAATCCGCACCCCTTGTTTGTAGCTTTTGTAAAGGCTGCTTTAGAGAATAAATTAAATAAGAACTAAAAAACTGATAATTACAATTAATTTTATATGGAAGAAAAGAAATTTGATGCTAAAACAATTATAGGCTTTGTACTTATATTCTTTTTGCTATTATGGGTGATGCAGAACAATAAACCCACTGAAGAAGAGTTAGCAAAACGCAAAGCCGCCCAAGAACAAGCAGAGGCGCAAGCTAAACAATCACAAAATACTACTCCTGCTGCCGAACCTTTTCAGCAAATTCCTACCGACTCGGTAGCTTTAGCCCAATACAAAACTACTTTAGGTGCCTTTGCTTATTCGGCATCACTACCTTCGGCTAAAGAGGAAGTAACGGTAGTTGAAAATAAAGATGTGAAAATTACCATAGGTAATAAAGGTGGAGAAATTAAAGAAGTGTTGCTAAAGCACTTCCAAACCTATGATACGCTGCCTGTGTACCTTGTGAAAGACAATAACGCATTGTTTGGCATTGATTTCAAAACAAAACAAGGACAACAACTCAATACTCGCAACTTCTATTTTGAGCCTTCAGTGAAAAATGAAGCTGGGAAGCAAGTAATATCAATGAAGCTCAAAACTTCCGAAAATGCGTATTTAGAATATGTGTATGCTATTCCGGCAGAAGGTTATATGATGGATATGACCGTGCGCAGCCAAGGGCTTGCGGCAGTGCTTAATACTACAGAACCTTTAACCATAGATTGGGCAGTAAAGGCACGCCGTATGGAAAAAAGTGTGACCTATGAAAACCGTTACACCCAAACCTCTATTCAGTATAACGATGGTAAAATAGAACGCCTAAGCCAAGGAGGCGAGGACGATGGCAAAGAAGAGCAAGTGCAATGGGTGGCTTATAAACAGCACCTATTTACTTCGATACTCATTAACGATACTCCTTTTGAAAAAGGAGAGTTCTTATCCAACAGTCTTGCTAATGACGAAGGTAAAGAGGTGTTATTTACCAAAGATTTAAAATCGACTTTCCCAATAAAAGCCAAAGAAGGAGAGCTGAGTGAATCATTACACTTCTATTTTGGACCTAGTGATTACAATATCTTAAAACAATACGATGATAAGTATGAACTTACCGATTCTATTCCTTTAGGTTGGGGTATTTTCGGTTGGCTGAACAAGTGGTTGTTCATACCTTTGTACAATTTCTTAGCACAATACTTCTCAGTAGGGGTGGTAATCATCTTGATGACTATTATAGTGCGTTTGTTACTATCACCTATAGTGTACAAGTCGTATCTATCACAGGCTAAGATGAAGGTATTGCGTCCTGAAATAGAAGAAATTAACAAGAAATATGAAGAACCGATGAAACGCCAGCAAGAAACTATGGCATTGTACAACAAAGCAGGGGTAAATCCTTTAAGTGGTTGTATACCAGCTTTGTTACAGTTGCCTGTGTTCTTGGCGTTGTTCAACTTCTTCCCTGCTGAATTTGGATTAAGACAGAAAAGTTTTCTTTGGGCAGATGACCTTTCATCTTATGATGCAGTGTTACAGTTGCCATTCTCAATACCTTTTTACGGTAGTCACGTGAGTTTGTTCCCATTCTTAGCTTCGGTAGCTATCCTTATCTATTCGCTAATGACAATGGCACAAACAGTACAGCCACAGCAGCCTGGTATGCCTAATATGAAGTTCCTTATCTACTTATCACCTGTGATGATGTTGTTCTTCTTTAATAATTACGCCAGCGGACTGAGCTTGTACTATTTTGTATCGAACTTGCTTACTATATTTATAATGTTGGCTATAAAGTATTGGATACTTGATGAAAAGAAGATACACGCACAGATACAAGAGAACAAGAAGAAGCCTAAGAAAGAAAGTAAATTCCAAGCAAAGATGCGTGAAATGATGGAGCAAGCAGAAGCTCAGCGCAAGATGCAATAAGCACAGCAAAGAAAAAAATAAAAAATATTAAAATTATTTGCGTACTTCATAAAAGTTGCGTACCTTTGCCGTGTTAAAATAATAATAATACAAAATCATTTATCAAACAAAATGAGAACACATATTAAAAAAGAAGTTTCATCGATTGCTCATCACCCTGCTGGGGCTGTTGAAGAAACTCGTTTTGAGAAGATTGATAATGTTGTTTTCTCAAATTCCGTAACCGCTTCAATTAGTGTGGCTCACGAAATAGCCGACTTAATTAAGAGAAAGCAAGCAGAGGGTAAAACTTGTGTATTAGGCTTGGCAACAGGTTCATCACCTGTTAAAGTCTATGATGAGTTGGTACGTATGCACAAAGAAGAAGGCCTTAGCTTTAAAAATGTAGTTACTTTTAACTTGGATGAGTACTATCCAATGGAAAAACAAGATTTGCAAAGCTACTGGTACTTTATGCACGAGCATTTGTTTAACTATATTGATATTCCAAAAGAAAATATCAATATTCCTGACGGAACAGTACCACACGATGAGCTTAGTGCTTACTGTGCTGCTTACGACAAGAAAATTGAAGATCTTGGAGGTATTGATTTCCAACTATTAGGTATTGGTCGTACAGGTCACATTGGTTTTAATGAACCTGGTTCTAACCGAAATTCAGGTACACGTATTATCACTCTTGACCATATTACTCGTTCAGATGCTGCTGAAGCATTCCACGGTATTGACAACGTGCCACGCCAAGCTATTACTATGGGTATCCGTACAGTAATGAAAGCACGCCGTATTGTATTGCTTGCGTGGGGTAGTAGCAAGGCATCAATCGTTGCCAAAGCGGTGGAAGGTGAAGTAACTTCTGAAGTACCTTCAAGCTACTTGCAATTGCACGACAATACTACTTTTGTGCTTGACGAAGAAGCTTCAGCACTTCTTACCCGCATTAACACACCTTGGCTGGTGAAAGATGTAAAGTGGAATGAAGACCTTAAAGCTAAAGCTATTGTATGGTTATGCGAACACCTTGGCAAAACTATTCTTAAGCTTACCGATTCTGACTATAATGAGAATGGTATGTCTAAACTCCTTACCGAATCGGGTCCTGCTTATGATTTGAATATTGCAATGTTCAACAGGTTGCAACACACCATTACCGGCTGGCCAGGAGGTAAACCTAATGCTGATGACACCAACAGACCAGAGCGTGAAAAACCTCACAAAAAGCGTGTAATCATATTCAGTCCACACCCTGATGACGACGTAATATCAATGGGCGGTACTTTTGACCGCTTGGTATCACAAGGACACGAAGTACATATTGCTTATCAAACATCGGGTAACTTTGCTGTATCTGACCACGAAGCTCTTAAATTTGCCGAAGTGTTTAAAGATATTGTAAAAGAAAACAAAGCTGAAGTAGCAGTACTTGATGAGATTATTAGCAATATTACTAATAAAAAGTCAAATGAAATAGACAGCTTATTGGTACGCCAATTAAAAGGTAATATTCGCCGTCACGAATCATTGGCAGCTACTCGTTACGAAGGAGTTCCAGATAAACACGTACACTTCCTTAACTTACCATTCTACGAAACAGGAGGAGTGAAAAAGAACCCTATAGGCGAGGCTGATGTTAAAATTATTATGGATTTGATTGAAGAAGTAAAACCTCATCAAATCTACGCTGCTGGTGACCTTGCAGATCCTCACGGCACTCATAAAGTGTGCTTAGATGCTATCTTTGCTGCTGTGAAGAATTTGAAAGAAAAAGACTATATGAAAGACTGCTGGTTGTGGTTATACCGTGGTGCTTGGCACGAATGGGATATTCACGAGATAGAAATGGCAGTACCTATGAGTCCAGCACAAGTACTTAAGAAACGTCAGGCTATATTCTTCCACCAATCACAAAAAGATGGTGCGATGTTCCAAGGAGATGACTTGCGTGAGTTCTGGCAACGAGCTGAAGCTCGTAATAGCGAAACCGCACGTCGTTACCGCAATTTAGGATTGGCTGATTATGCTGCTATTGAGGCATTTAAACGGTACTTCTTTTAATTTTGTAAATTAGCAAAATAGAAATAAAACAGCAAAAGGCGGTGTAGTAATGCACTGCCTTTTCTTATTTGTGAAAATGTTTTTTTGAGTGCTATACTTGTTAAAGCAAAAAATATTTGTAATTTTGCGTAATGAATTAACTTAAATAGTACTTTGAACAACAAATAATTCAACTTACTAAGAAACTTACTATAATAAAAATCAATTTGAAAAGATGAGAAAAACTTTTTTAAACTTAGGTGTTTTTGCCCTTTTATCAGTTTCGGCAGGAGCACAAGTAAAGGATATTAGTTTTGCAGTAGCCCCTACTGCCGATTATGTATGGTGGCAGAAAAAAACTGCTGTAACCAATGGTTTTATGGCAGGAGGCTATCTCGGATTTGGTTTTGGCAGGAATATAGAACTATTGGGGTCGTACCGACAATCGATAGGTATGAAATCGACCCTTGCAGGCTATGATGCTCCCGATGCTATTGCCAATGTTTTTGAAGCTAAAAAGGTATCAGTACACAGATGGGGAGGCGAACTAAAAGGCAATATACCAATGGCTTACTCATTTCAACCGTATATTACTTTGGGGTCGGGAGTACAGACTATCAAAGCTAATGAGCTCAGTCAAGACCAAGTGTACTTTGGCTTAGGGGTAGGGGCTAAGTTTAATCTTGCTCGCCGTCTTACCCTAAATGTACAAGCTAAGGCTACTCACTTTAGTTTTGACCCAACGAATGTGGTTTATAAACCAACCGAAGCAAAAACTTCGGCTTATAACAGCTGGATAGCTGATAATGTAAGTGAACAGAGTCACTTAGCGTGGAGTGTTGGGGCAGGGCTACAGCTTTACTTAGGGGGGCGTAATCCTAATGAGCTAACAGAGTTAGACCACGCTTATACAAACTTAAAGAGTTTTAAAGTAGTAATAGAACCTACTTTGGGGTACTTAAACTTTAATGAAGACACTAATTTGCGCGATGCTTACTTTGGCGGATTGGCATTGGGCGTGGACTTTACTGAATATGTAGGTATTAGAGGCTATTACCACCGAGCAATGACTAATGAAAAACTTTCAACTGATTTTGATAAGCTATCGGTATACGGGGGTGATTTCTTGGCACGCCTAAACGTGGCCAGCGGAGTAGTTCCTTATGTACAGATAGGTGCGGGCTACCTAAAGGTAGGTGACAGTTATGTAGGCAAGGTAGCAAGTACTCCTAATAAATCGGGTATATTTGCCAAAGGTGGTGTAGGTTTGGCAATCCCTTTGGGCAAGCGAGTAGAGCTTTTTGGGGTGGCAAACCTGCTTTATACTACTCATAATGAAGATACAAGCACTACTTTAAGTGCTGTTAATAAACTACAAAGTAACGTGTTCTATAATGTAGGGGTGCGCATTAAATTGGCTAAGTCGGTTGAAAAAGCATTATATGAAGAGCGTGAGGAAGCTGCTATTTTGGAAGCTGCTGCTCCTTCACCTGAAAAAAGAAATTTGGCTTATTACAATAACCAAATAACAGCGATAGAAAAACAAATACAATTAGCTTATCAGAATGGTGATACCACTACTGCTAACCGTTTGCTAAAAGAAAAGCAACAATGGGAAAACCTAAGGAATACTTATGTAGCAGAACATCAACCTTATTCTGTGACCGAGCAAGTGCGCCTAGTGCGTATGACTCCTGAAGAACTACAACAGCTAATAGATAGCGTAGTAAGACGTATAAGAGAAGGAGAAATAAAGAGTCCTGAGCAACGCATAGACCGATTGGAAAAGCTGCTTTTGGAAATGCAAAAGGCAAAAAATGAAATACAAGAGGTGAAAGTACCTGTATCAGAATAACTATGAAGTACATCTATCATATTATAGGAGGGTTATTGTTGTGCGTACATACTATGTGCGCACAAGTAACTCCTGTAAAGACAAAAACAGAGATAGTAATGACTGTGGAAGAACTGAATCTGCTCTTGGAACAAATAGGGAAAGCAGAACTAACCTCTCTTAGAGATAAACAGTTAGACAGTATGCTATCAGCTGTAAGCCATAAAACAATTGATATACTACCAACATCGGTAGTTATAAATGAATATCGGTTGCTAAAAACCGATACGGCAAGTCCTACAATGACAATGGGTACTAAAAGTAGTACAGCTATAGCTCGTACAGCAAGTCCTACAACAGCTGTTGGTATAGCAAGTAGGGCTGCAGCGCAGCGTGCTACGCAACCTGCTGCTGTGGCACAAACGCAAAATACTACTGCTATAGTCCAACAGCTTGCTCAACTATCGGGGGCGGTAGAACAACTTCGCAAACAACAGCAATTACTCTTAGCTGCTTTGGCTGTTAATACAGGAGTAGTAGCCGCTAAAAGCACAGCTAATCAAGCTATTCCTGCTACTACAGCAGAAACACAAACTCCGCTTCAGGCTACTACAGGCACAGCTACTGTTAGCGTTGCAACGGTTAATACTCCTATAGTAATACAGAGTGTGACACCTACAACAACCCCTATACACATTTCGGCAGAAAGGCGCAGTGAGTTAGAGTTATTATTGGCTGCGTACGGGCATAAAAAGGTATTGCTATATTTCGCTAATAATAAGACTATACCCTTACCCTACGACCCCGCTGCTATAGATGAGATGGTAACGATGTTAAACACACACTCCGAACTATCGGTACTCTTAGAGGGGTACGCAAGTGCAGTAGGGAGTGTAGCGTATAACAATGTACTATCGATGGAACGTGCGGTAGCAGTTTCCAAAATACTGACTGACAAAGGAATAGCTGCTGAACGTATACTAACTGCATTTAAAGGGATAGATTTGAATACTACTCCCGCTCAAGCACGACGGGTAGAACTTAGGGTAATCATTCGCAGTTATTAATTATTGAATGAACAAAATATTAACTTATATTTTTGTATAAAAATAAAAAGTGTTTTATCTTTGCGCGCAAATAATAGATTGTTATGTTTCATAAAGAAGGATTTAAAATTATTCTCATTACGCTGTTTGCGGTGATAGGTGTATCGCTTATAGCTCATTATTTTGTTGATATAGAATGGCTTAAAAAAGCTATACAATTATTGGCAATAGTGTTCTTAATAGCTATTTTGCAATTTTTTAGGAATCCCAAACGCATTACACCTAAAAATGACCGACACATTATTGCTCCTGTAGATGGTAAAGTAGTGGTAATAGAAGAGGTTTTTGAAAAAGAATACTTTAACGACAAACGCTTGCAGGTATCAATATTTATGTCGCCTCTGAACGTGCACGTAACACGCTATGCTTTAGGAGGAAAGGTAACTTATAGTAAGTACCACCCAGGAAAATACTTAGTAGCGTGGCACCCTAAAGCTTCAGAAGAAAATGAGCGTACTACTATAGTGGTAAATAACCCTGTATTTGGTGAAGTATTATACCGACAAATAGCAGGAGCATTGGCAAAACGTATTGTAAACTATGCCAAAGTAGGTGATGTAGCGGTACAAGGTGAAGACGCAGGCTTTATAAAATTTGGCTCGCGTGTAGATGTGTATTTGCCTTTGGGAACTAAAGTGAAAGTGCAATTAGGAGATAAAGTAAAAGGAGGCGTACAAGTTATTGCCGAGAAATAAGATGAGAATTACGCAATTATATACATTATTGATGATTCTTGGGTTTGGTGGTTGTACTACTGCCCAAAATGACGGAAAGAAATATTCGGCTGATAACGATACAATAACTGTAGCTGTAAAAGATACAGTAAATATTCCAAAAGAGACTACGTCAAACCCAAAAGATACACTTACTATTGTAGCAGTAGGTGATGTTATGATAGGTTCCGGATTCCCAGCAGGTTATTTACCCCCTGATGATGCTAAAAACAGCTTTAAGCAAGTAAAGTCCTATCTGAAGGGTGATATTGTATTTGGTAACCTTGAAGGTGCTATTCTGGATAGTGGTAACTCCGATAAGTGTGGAGGTAAGGCATCGGGTACTTGTTATGCTTTTAGAATGCCTAATCGTTATGCAAAAATTATCAAAGAAGCAGGCTTTAATCTTATGAGTACTGCTAATAACCACGCTAATGACTTTGGTGAAAAAGGACGACGCAATACTGCTAAGGTATTAGATGAAGTAGGTATTTATCATTCAGGACCTGTAGAAAACAAGTCGGTTGTTTTTGAGAAAGATGGGGTAAAGTATGGCTTTTGTGCCTTTTCACCTAATAATAATATGCTTTCAGTAAATGATATACCACAAGCTGTAAATTTGGTAAAAACTTTGCGCCCACAGGTTGATATTCTTATTGTTTCATTTCACGGAGGTGCTGAGGGAGCTAAAAATACTCGTGTGCTTAGAAAAGATGAGTTCTTTTATGGTGAAAACAGAGGTAATGTGTATAAGTTTGCTCACTCGGTAATAGACGCAGGAGCTGATATTGTATTAGGACACGGGCCTCACGTAACCCGCGCTGTAGAGGTGTATAACAAAAAGTTTATAGCTTATAGTATGGGAAATTTTAATACTTATGGCCAGTTTAACTTACAAGGGCCTAATGGAATAGCTCCTTTACTCGATATAAAAATTGACTCTAAGGGTAACTTCCTCTATGCTAATGTAATTTCAGTAAAACAATCAAAGGATAAAGGGTTAGAACTTGATAATCAATATAGGGTATTTGATGAAATAAAACGCCTTACAAAGTTAGACTTTCCTGAAACGCCTTTGCATTTTGAAAATAACCAAATTCTTATTAGTCACTAATGATTAGAGAGAGAGTTTTAGGCATAAAGCTTATCTAAAAAACGATTAAAATATTTATTATAAAACATAAAACATAGAACAAATGGGAAGAGCATTTGAATTTAGAAAAGCCCGTAAATTTAAACGTTGGGCTGCAATGGCAAAAACATTTACCCGTATAGGGAAAGACATCGTAATGGCAGTGAAAGAAGGAGGTCCTCACCCTGAGAGTAACTCGCGTTTGCGTGCCGTAATACAGAATGCCAAAGCCGCCAATATGCCCAAAGAAAATATTGAGCGTGCTATCAAAAAAGCAAGTGAAAAGGATACTGCTAACTATAAGGAAGTACTCTTTGAAGGATATGCTCCTCATGGTATTGCATTACTTATTGAAACAGCAACTGATAATAACAATCGTACTGTGGCTAATATTCGTAGTTACTTTAATAAATGTAATGGTACTTTAGGAACTTCGGGGTCGGTAGAGTTTATGTTTGACCATACTTGTAACTTTCGCATCAATGCTAATGGCATTGACCCTGAGGAATTAGAGCTTGAAATGATAGACTTTGGAGCTGAAGAAGTGTTTGTAGATGAAGATGGTATACTTATCTATGCTCCTTTTGAGAGTTTTGGTGCAATACAAAAAGAATTAGAAGGTCGTGGTATAGAAATCTTATCATCAGGATTTGAACGCATTCCGCAAGTAACTAAAGAGCTTACCCCTGAAGAACAGGCTGATGTAGAGAAACTTCTTGAGAAAATAGAGGAGGACGACGATGTCCAGAATGTTTATCACACTATGAAAGAAACAGAAGAGTAATAATGAATAATACCCTTGTTGTCGACCCTTATTACACCCTTATAGCAGCTACTATAGTGCTGCTTGTAGGGCGTTTTTTAGTGCAAAAAGTGAAGTTTTTGAGAGACTTCAATATACCTGAACCCGTTGCTGGCGGCTTGCTGGCAGCGGTTTTTATGTGCCTTTTATATGCCTATAATAAAACTTCATTAGAGTTTGATAAAGGCTTACAAGATGCTTTTATGCTCTTCTTCTTTTCGTCGATAGGATTAAGTGCTGACTTTTCAAGACTAAAAGCAGGAGGGAAGGGACTTGTTGTTTTCTTGGGAGTTGTGGCTCTGTTTATTGTAGTACAAAATTCTGTAGGTGTAGGATTGGCTACTGTTTTAGGTGAGAACCCTATAATGGGACTTATCACTGGCTCAATAACACTTACTGGTGGGCACGGAACCGCAGGCGCATGGGGTAAAATTTTGGAAGGAGATGACTTCGGGATTAAAGGAGCTACTGACCTTGGTATGGCTTCGGCTACTTTTGGACTTATACTCGGTGGACTTATAGGTGGGCCTGTGGCACGTAAATTAGTTAAAAAATTAGATAGAAAACCTGTTGTTGAACCCCAACAGTTAGATAATGCTGCCGATACTACTGTCCAAATATTTGAGAAAGCTGATAAACAACGCCTTATTACAGCTAAATCGGGAATAGAGACAATGGCTTTGTTTGCTGCTTGTCTTTCCTTTTCGGCTATAATGGCATCTCCACAGGTTACGGCTTACTTACCTGAAAAATTTACTATTCCTCAGTTTGTATGGGCTTTGTTTTTTGGGGTATTGTTACGCAATGTGCTTACCAAAGGCTTTAGCGTGAATATGTTTGACCGTGCTATTGATGTGTTTGGTAATGCTTCATTGAGTTTGTTCTTGGGGATTGCTCTCCTAAACCTCAAATTGTGGGATTTGCTGAATTTGGCTCTCCCGATGTTTATTATTTTGGCGGTACAAACCTTTGTGATGTGTACTTATGCTTATTTTGTTACTTTCCGCTTGATGGGTAGTAACTATGATGCTGCTGTACTTGCTGCGGGGCATTGTGGTTTCGGTATGGGGGCTACGCCTACAGCTGTGGCTAATATGCAGTCGGTTACGGAGCGTTTTGGCTCTTCACATAAAGCTTTTTTGATTGTACCAATGGTAGGGGCTTTCTTTATCGACTTTATTAATGCGTTTGTGCTAACTACCTTTATTAGTTTATTACAGTAAAACAAATTACTGACTATTGTTATAAATATAATGTGCTGTTGAGATTTTAGATTTCAGCAGCATATTTTTTTTGTTTGTTCAGAGGTTATCCTTCGCTGATAGTTCGCTCATCCTTCGCTTATCCTATACTATGAAGCCACTGTGGAGCCACTATGAAGCCACTATGAAGCCACTGTGGAGCCACTGTGGAGCCACTGTGGAGCCACTGTAGCTTCGTTCTTATTTCGTTTAAGCTGTACTTATCATACTATATACTTAAGTTGTGGCTGTTTATGCTTTATGTTTGTCTGCTGTTTAAAGCGGAGAATGGGACTATGAGTAGGGGTGTGAGCGGATTAGTGGTTAAAGTTTAATAGTTCGCTGTAAAAGAAAAAAAGGTTAGTTTTTCAAGGTGTAAATTATGCCTAAATAAGGGTAATAAATAGGGTGTGAAAAAGGGACTTTTGGGAGGTGTGAATAAAAAAAATGCGATTTTATTTCGCTATTACAATTATCTTTTGTAATTTTACGCCCTAATTTTAACTAATTACTAAATATTTGTATGGATAAAATGATGTTATATCTGCCGTTAGCCCTTGCTATTCTGGGGCTTATCTTTATGATTACAAAGGCTTTATGGGTGAACAAGCAGACTACTGGTACTGAGAGAATGCAAAGCATTTCTAAAAGTATTAAGGAAGGTGCGATGGCATTTTTGAATGCTGAATATCGTATTTTAGGGCTGTTTGTGATTATTGCTTCCATTGCCTTATTTATTGTTTCTCGTATGGTGGAAACTTCTCACTGGCTCATTGTTGTAGCATTTGTGTTTGGAGCTCTTTTTTCTGCCTTAGCGGGAAATATTGGTATGCGTATTGCTACTAACGCGAACGTACGTACTACCGAAGCTGCTCGTACCAGCTTACCTAAAGCTTTGAAGGTATCGTTTGGTGGCGGTACTGTTATGGGCTTGGGGGTTGCAGGCTTGGCTGTTTTGGGCTTGAGCTTGTTTTTTATCCTTTTCTTTAACACCTTTGTATTGGGTAACAAATCGTTTTATGACGAAATGACTCTTGTGCTTGAAGCTTTAGCTGGTTTCTCATTAGGGGCTGAGTCGATTGCGTTATTTGCTCGTGTAGGAGGTGGTATTTACACCAAAGCAGCTGACGTAGGGGCTGACCTTGTGGGTAAGGTGGAAGCTGGTATCCCTGAGGATGACCCTCGTAACCCTGCTACTATTGCTGATAACGTGGGTGATAACGTGGGTGACGTGGCTGGTATGGGTGCTGACTTGTTCGGTTCGTACGTGGCTACTGTACTTGCCTCAATGGTGCTTGGTAACTATGTTATTAAGGACATTGCTACTGCTAATGGCGCTGAATTTACCGATGCTTTTAATGGTTTAGGTCCTATTTTATTGCCTTTGGTGATTGCTGGTGTAGGTATTGTGGCTTCGATTATTGGTACTTTCTTTGTGGGTATCAAGAACAATGAAGCTAAAGAAAAACAGGTACAAGGTACCCTTAACGTAGGTAACTATGTGGCTTTGGGGCTTACTTTGGTGGCTTGTTATTTCCTTATTCAATATATGTTGCCTGAAACTATTCAAATGAGTTTCTTTGGTGAAGGTGTGAAAACTATTGCAAGCATTAATGTGTTCTACGCTACTATTGTAGGTTTGGCTGTAGGTTTGCTTATTTCGGCTATTACTGAGCACTTTACTGCTTTGGGCAGAAAACCTGTTCTTAATATTGTTCGCAACTCATCGACAGGGGCGGCTACTAATATTATTGCTGGTTTGGCTACTGGTATGAAATCGACTTTTGGTTCGGTATTGTTATTTGCAGTAGCTATTTGGGGTTCTTACTCATTGGCTGGTTTTTACGGTGTTGCAATTGCTGCTTCGGCTATGATGGCAACTACTGCTATGCAGTTGGCTATTGATGCTTTCGGTCCTATTGCTGATAATGCTGGTGGAGTGGCTGAAATGAGTGAGTTACCTAAAGAAGTGCGTCAGCGTACTGATATTTTAGACTCGGTAGGTAATACTACTGCGGCTGTAGGTAAAGGTTTTGCTATTGCTTCGGCTGCTCTTACTGCTTTGGCGTTATTTGCTGCTTATGTTACTTTTACTGGTATTGATGGTATCAATATTTTTAAAGCAGATGTATTGGCAGCTTTGTTCATAGGAGGTATGATTCCGGTAATATTCTCGGCTTTGGCTATGCAATCGGTAGGTAAGGCAGCTATGGATATGGTGAATGAAGTACGCCGCCAATTCCGCGAAATACCTGGTATTATGGAAGGTAAAGGTACGCCAGAATACGGTAAGTGTGTGGCTATCTCGACCAAAGCGGCTTTGCGTGAGATGATGTTACCTGGTGCAATTACTATTATTACTCCTATTGTTATTGGATTTGTAATGGGTGCTGAAGCCTTAGGAGCCTATATGGCTGGTGTAGCTGTATCGGGTGTAGTTTGGGCTATCTTCCAAAACAATGCTGGTGGTGCTTGGGATAATGCTAAAAAATCATTTGAAGCAGGTGTTGAAATTAACGGACAGATGACCTATAAGGGTTCTGACGCTCATAAAGCTGCCGTAACTGGTGATACTGTGGGTGACCCATTCAAAGATACTTCAGGACCTTCAATGAATATTCTTATCAAATTAACTTGCTTGGTAGGTTTGGTTATTGCTCCTATCTTGGGTGGACATACTACTAATGCAAGCACTACGCCTGCGGAAGCAGAGCTTAAGCAAGGTGAAGCTGTAGAAATGGTTGAAATTCAGGATATTGCTACTCCTGTAGCTGATGGTGTGCTTAACGCTGATGGTAACTTTGAATACAATGTAGGTGAAATTATTGATTTGGATTTTAATGATACTACTTTAAAAGTAGGAGAATATTCATCAGAATACAATCTTGTTAATTTGTTGGCTAATGGTACTATCACTACTCCTGAACAATTTAAGGATACCTGGATTACTTTGGATAGAACTTATTTCAAATCGGGAAGTGATCAGCTTACTGAAGGTTCTGAACAACAATTAAAGAATATTGTAACTATTTTAAATGCTTACCCTAATGCAGCTATTCGTTTGGGTGGTTATACTGATAATACAGGTAGTGCTGAGGGTAATTTGAAACTTTCTCAGCAACGTGCTGAATCGGTAATGAAGAAACTTATTGAACTTGGTGCTAATAAAAAGCAGCTAAGTGCTGAAGGTTATGGAGCTAATCACTTTTTGTGTGAGGCGAATGATACCCCTGAGTGCAAAGCTAAAAACAGACGTATTGATGTACGTTTGACTGCTAAATAATAATATTTTAGTTACTAATATAACCTCAAAAGGGGTGTTGGGGGGATAAATTCCTTTCAGCACCCTTTTTATAATGAATACACTATGAGATTACCTATATTGTCGGCTGTATTGCTCATAGCAATAGGCTGTAACACTTCAAAAAATGATAAAATGACTGATAATACTGAACAAAATCCTTTGTTGGAAGTAAGTGACTTGCCTTATGGAGCTCCTGATTTCTCGAAGATTAAAGATGAACATTATCGCCCTGCTTTGTTAAAAGGGATGGCTTTGCAAAAAGAACGAATAACAGCAATAGTAGAGAGTGCAGAAACTCCTACTTTTGAGAATACTATAGTGGCTTTGGAGAAGAGTGGGGTGGAGTTAGAACGGGCTTCGGCTGTATATCACGCTCTAACTGAAGCTCATACAAACGATACCTTAAAAGTACTGCAAAAAGAACTTTCTCCTAAGTTTTCTGAACATATTGATAGTATTCACCTTAATGAAAAACTGTTTGCCCGTATTAAGGAATTATATGATAAGCGTGAGAGCTTGCATTTAGATGCTGAATCATTAAAGCTGTTGGAGAACTACTATGAAGATTTTGTAATAGCAGGAGCAAATCTTTCGGCTGCTGATAAAGAGACTTTAAAGCAGTATAACAGTGAGTTAGCTTCATTAGGGACTGATTTTAATCAGACTCTTTTGGAAGGGACATTGGCAGCTGCACAAGTTATTAATGGTGAGAAGGTGGCTATAGTGAATACTACCCAACAACCTATACTTGCTAATTTAGCAGACCGAAATGCTCGTAAGCAGCTCTTTGAAGCCGCTTGGCTTCGTACTGATAGTGGTGCTCATAATACGAATGAGATTCTTATGCGTATTGCATTACTTCGCGCTAAGAAAGCTGAACTTTTAGGTTTTAAGAATTATGCCGAGTGGAGTTTGCAACGTACTATGGTTAAGAATCCAAAAGCTATTTATCAGTTTTTTAAAGATTTGGTACCTGCATCGGTAGGGAAAGCTAAGACTGAAGCTAAAGAAATACAAGCACAAATAACTAAAACGGGAGGTGATTTTGTTTTAGAACCTTATGACTGGAGTTTCTATGCTGAACAGGTGCGCAAAGCGAAATATGACCTTGATGAGAATGAAATCAAGCCTTATTTTGAGTTGAAGACTGTCTTAGAAAAAGGTGTTTTTTATGCTGCTACTAAACTTTATGGCATTACTTTTAAAGAGCGTAAAGATATACCAGTGTATCACCCTGATGTGGTAGTTTATGAGCTTTTTGAAGAAGATGGCAGTCCGTTAGGGCTTTTCTATGGTGATTTCTACGCTCGTGAAAGCAAAAGAGGAGGAGCGTGGATGAGTAACTTTGTGAGTCAATCGAAATTGTTTGGTACCAAACCGGTTATTTACAATGTTTGCAATTACGTAAAACCTGCCGAAGGTAAGCCTACTTTCCTTACGTATGATGAGGTTACAACTCTTTTTCACGAGTTTGGTCACGCTTTGCACGGTTTCTTTGCTAATCAGCAATATGCCAGTTTGTCGGGTACGGCTGTAGCTCGTGATTTTGTAGAGTTACCTTCACAATTCAATGAGCATTGGGCACTATATCCTGATATATTGAAGAATTATGCTATACATTACGAAACTAAGGAGCTTATACCAGAAGTTCTTATTAATAAGATTAAAAATGCAAGTACCTTTAATGAGGGCTATGCTTTTACAGAGGTGTTGGCAGCAGCTAACTTAGACCTTCAGTGGCATACTATTCCTGCCGATACTCTTATAGGTAATGTAAATGATTTTGAGAAAACTGCGTTAGAGAAAACAGGTCTGTGGGTGAAAGAAGTGCCTCCACGTTACCGTTCTTCTTACTTTGCGCATATCTTTGGAGGTGGCTATGGAGCAGGATATTACTCTTATCAATGGACAGAGATGCTTTGTCACGATGCCTACCAATGGTTTGAAGAAAATGGTGGGCTTACTCGTGCTAATGGGCAGCGTTTTCGAGAACTAATCCTTTCTAAAGGTAATACTATGGATTACGAGCAAATGTATCTTAACTTTAGAGGGAAGGCTCCTTCTATAGAGCCTTTGCTAAAAGCACGCGGACTGAAGTAATCTTAGGCAAAAAAAGGAAAGGCTGTCTTAAAAAGGTTAAGAAAATCTTTTTAGGACAGCCTTTAAAGTAACTACTCTTTCCATTTCTTAGCATTGATACTATCTAATAATGATTGAAAGCCATCGGCAAGGTGAAATTGAGTGCCTATAGCATCAAAGATTGCATCTTGAGTGAGTACCCATTGAGGAACATCGTCTGGAATTTTTCCATCATTACTATCAAAGTAATCTTTGCGCCATTGTGGGCTATCGTAATAGTTCTCTAAAGCCTCATATTCAGGTTGTACAGCTTTCCATTCTTCCAAAAGAGCTTCAGCAACGCTAAGGATACTCTCCAATCGCAGAAGAATATCATTCATTTTACGGATGTTTTCGTATCGTTTGTTCATATTCTTATAAATTAAATCCTACCATAGCCTCGTAAAAGTCGGCTTCATCTATACCCATATTTTGACATACCCATTTGGCTGCTTCAATACAGCTGAGTTGTGCAGGAGAAGATTGACCTAAGGGTAGTTCACCTTCGGGGGTTATTAGGTATATTTCATTATTATGTGTTTCGTAGATAGGAGTATGATACTCCATTTTGCGAATAGGAGCCTTATCAGCAGTTACTAACTCATTTAATATTGCATCTTCTTCATTATAGATTAGGATACCCCCTTTAGTAATTCCGCTTATAAAAAGCTCATAAGCTTCTTTATCTTCTTCTTTTATATCGGTAATAAGAGCAATATTTGGGTGGAGGGTAGCTCCTTCAGTACTTGCTTCTAATAATACAAATTCGGTATCAGCAAAGTGTGTTTGTTTGCCGTTTATAGGGCTTTCAAAATGATAGCTTGGCAGTTGATTATAAAACTGCATAGTATAGAGCACCCTTGCTAGCACTTCTTTTCTACCTTCATTACCTGCTATTACTACGCGGGTTTTATGCTTAAAATACTCATATAGGAAGGCTGTAGGTGATACTATTTGCAAACCTAACTGTTGTGCTTGCAAGAGGTCGGGGTGGGTAGGGGAGAGGTGAGGGTCTGCTACTACATAGTCAATAGCAGAGTTTAGTTGTTCAGGAAGGGTAGTAATAGGGGTATGACTGTGTAGTTCTGCCATTAGCGGACGCAAATGTGTACTAGGAGCTACTATAAAATGAATGTTCATAATGATTAGCGATTAATTTTGAATATTAGAGATTCTAAAGGGGCTATATCTACCCTCATTGTTCCTTTGCCCTGCTTGATATGTAAAGAGGTCTTCTTATTACCGTAAAGGGCATCAGTAAGAGTATAAACACCATCGTTTAAAAACCAGCTACCTAATAAGTAGGGGGGGAGTTGTAGCTCAAAACCAAAGGAGTGCTGTGAACTAAAATTGCTCACT
Organism: uncultured Capnocytophaga sp.; assembly: GCA_963523735.1. Taxonomy (GTDB): domain Bacteria; phylum Bacteroidota; class Bacteroidia; order Flavobacteriales; family Flavobacteriaceae; genus Capnocytophaga. The sequence goes on along the minus strand of CAUREJ010000015.1, from coordinate 11,585 downwards.
ATTACCCATTGTTCGTGTTCGTTACCTCGTGCAAAGCTGTATACTCTATCGTTGTAATACTCAGTATGTTGGTGGTTGTGTAGGTGCAAATCGGTATAAGAACCATTGACCTCAAGATTGAGCAAACGCTGGTAGAAATCACGTAAAGAGCGTTCAGTCTCTGATAGCTGTCCACCATCAAAACGCTTGTTGTTCAGCCAGCGTTGGTGGGCAGGAACTCCTATATAATCAAAGATTGAGGTGCGTGATGGACTACCAAAACCTGCCGCTTCAGCTCCTTTTTCGCCTACTTCCTGACCGAAATAAAGCATCACTGGCGACTCACTAATAAGCGTAGAAACAACCATTGCAGGCTTAGCTTTTTCAGCATTACCAGCAAATTCTGGCGAGGCTATACGTTGCTCATCGTGGTTTTCTAAGAAGTGCAGCATACGATGTGAAATATCGGCAAGGCTACGTTGTATGGCAGTAATAGCATCAGTACTATGTGAGTGTACTACTATATTGCGAAGGGTATCGTATAGTTGTACTTTGTCGTATAAGTAATCCATTTTGCCTAAATGTAAGTAAGGACGATACTCATTAGGATTGTACACTTCAGCAAGCAAGAAAGCATCAGGATTGTGATGTTTTATAGCCGAATTGAGGTAACTCCAGAACTCTACGGGTACCATTTCAGCCATATCATAACGGAAGCCATCTACCCCTTTAGCAAGCCAATAAAGGGCTATGGCTTTAAATTTTTGCCAAGTATCAGGTACTGTTTTATCTTTCCAAAAGCGATAATGAGCCTCAGTATTTTCATTTTCAAAGCCTGTGGGTAGGGTAGGGAAGTCCTTAGTACCATCAGGGCGAATGCCGTAGTTCAGTTTTACAGTTTCATACCAATCATTGCGATCGGGTTTAGAAGCTCGCGCCCCATTACCTGTCCATTTAGCAGGAAACTCGTGGTATTCTCCATAAATACCTTCAGGTAGTTCAAAAGCCTCATTAGGATTATAGTAAAAATTGTTATTTATAGCGTATTGTACTGTAGTATCATCATCTTCACCAAATCCGCGTACTCCTTCGGGCTTAGCAATACTTTCATAACGGCGTGCCACGTGGTTAGGTACTATGTCCATAATCACTCTCAGTCCGCACTGGTGAGTACGAGCTATCAGAGCCTCCCACTCCTCTAACCGAAGTGCAGGTTCTGTAGCAAGGTCAGGATTTACAGTATAGTAATCCTTTATAGCATAAGGAGAACCAGCCCGTCCTTTCACTACAGCTGGAAAATCGTTACTAATGCCGTATCGAGTATAGTTAGTAGTAAGGGCGTGGTGTAGTACCCCCGTAAACCAAATATGTGTAGCACCTAATTTTTTTATTTCTTGTAAGGCTTCTTCTGTAAAATCAGCAAATTTACCTACTCCGTTTTCTTCTATCGTACCCCAAGGAATGTTATGGGTGTTAGTATTCCCAAAAAGCCTTGTAAGTACCTGATAAACTACTATCTTATCGTTCATTGAGTTCTGTTTTTAAGATTTTGCAAAGGTACGAATAATTATCAATTGGCAAAAAGCAGAGAAGTATTTTAACAAAAAAAACTTTGCCAAAGCACCATAGCTTATTTTGCTATAATCTTTGGCAAAGTATATGATATTACAAATCTCCCATAGGATTTGAGTTGCCTGTACGGCTTGTACCCATAAGCATCAGGTAGGCTTTTAAAAACTCGTCAAGTTCACCATCCATTACACTATCTACATCAGTAGATTCGTAATTAGTACGTACATCTTTCACAAGCTTGTAAGGGTGCATCACATAGTTCCGTATTTGCGAGCCCCATTCTATTTTCATTTTGCCCGCCTCTATTTCATCTCGTTTAGCCTGCCGTTTCTTGAGTTCTATCTCATATAACTGTGATTTGAGCAACTGCAAAGCCTTGTTTTTATTGTCTAACTGACTGCGAGTTTCTGAGTTTTCAATGATAATACCTGTAGGGTGGTGGCGCAAGCGTACAGCTGTTTCTACCTTGTTCACATTCTGTCCGCCAGCCCCGCTGGAGCGCATTGTTTCAAAGGTAATATCCGCCGGATTAATTTCTATCTCAATAGTATCATCTGCCAGAGGGTACACATATACTGAGGCAAACGAGGTATGGCGTTTAGCATTGCTGTCAAAAGGTGATATACGCACCAAGCGGTGCACCCCATTTTCCCCTTTCAGATAGCCAAAAGCATATTCGCCTTCTATTTCTATAGTAACTGTTTTTACGCCAGCTACATCGCCTTCTTGGAAGTTGAGTGTTTTTACCTTGTACTTTTGGTTATTGCACCACATCGTGTACATACGCAATAGCATCGATGCCCAATCACAGCTTTCAGTACCACCTGCTCCTGCTGTAATTTGCAATACAGCACTCATAGCATCGCCCTCATCCGAAAGCATATTGCGGAACTCTAAAGTTTCAATAGCGTTTAAGGCTTGACTGTATTGGAGGTCTATTTCGTCGGCAGTAGCCTCTCCTTCTTTAAAGAAATCTAAGAGTATCTCTATATCCGAGGTAAGACTTTCAGCTTCCTCATAGTCTTCCACCCATTTCTTTTTAGTCCGAAGTTCACGCATCACTTTCTCAGCCTCTTTGGCGTTATCCCAAAAGTCAGGAGCAAAAGTTTTTTCTTCTTCGTTGCTTATTTCTATGCGTTTGGCATCTATGTCAAAGATACCTCCTTAACGCACCAAGGCGATTCACTAAATCCTTTACTTGTTCGGTATTTGTCATACTTTTAATATCTCAGCTTCTTTTACAGCCAATACTTCTTCTACTTTCTTGATGTATTTGTCGGTAAGCTTTTGCACGCGTTCTTCAGCATCTTTTTTAATATCGTCTGAAGTCTCTACTTTTTTAATTTCTTTATTAGCTTCTTGTCTGGCATTACGCACACTTATTTTAGCGTCTTCACCTTCTCCTTTAGCTTGTTTTACTAATTCGCGACGGCGTTCTTCTGTAAGTGGTGGTACCGTGATAATCACCATTTCGCCATTGTTCATAGGGTTAAAACCTAAGTTAGCTATCTGAATGGCTTTCTCTATAGGCTGAATCATCTTCTTTTCCCAGGGCTGAATAGAGATGGTACGTGAGTCTGGTGCCGATACGTTAGCCACTTGGCTAAGAGGTGTTTGCGCTCCGTAGTAATCTACTAACACACTGCTTACCATTTGCGGACTTGCCTTGCCTGCACGAATATTGCCCAAAGCCTTATCCAAGTGTTGCAATGCCTCTTGCATCGCCTCCGATGTACTGTCTAAGATAATATTAATTTCTTCGTTCATTTTTATTAGTTGTTAAGTATTAATTATTTACTGTTGTCCCTACGTTTTCACCTGCTACCACTTTAAGAAGATTACCTTTTTGGTTCATATCGAACACTATAATAGGTAATTTATTCTCTTGACTAAGGGTAAAGGCGGTCATATCCATTACTTTAAGATTCTTTTCCAGTACCTCATTAAAGGTAATGTTATCAAATTTCACAGCATTTTCGTCTTTTTCAGGGTCAGCAGTGTAGATGCCGTCTACACGAGTGCCTTTAAGGATTACATCAGCATTAATTTCTATAGCGCGAAGTACCGCTGCCGAGTCAGTTGTAAAGTAAGGATTACCCGTGCCTGCTCCAAAGATAACCACACGTCCTTTTTCTAAATGGCGTACAGCGCGGCGTTTGATAAAAGGCTCAGCTATAGCTTCCATATTGATAGCCGTTTGCAAGCGAGTGAAAATACCTTCAGCTTCTAAGGCACTTTGCAAGGCAAGTGAGTTGATAACGGTAGCCAGCATACCCATATAGTCGCCTTGCACCCTATCCATACCATTGCTAGCACCTGCTACCCCGCGAAAGATGTTTCCTCCGCCTATCACGATAGCCACTTCCACTCCTTTATCTACTACCTCTTTAATTTCAGTAGCGTATTCTTTTAGTCTAGCAGGGTCAATACCGTACTGGCGGCTTCCCATAAGGGCTTCCCCGCTAAGTTTGAGTAAAATTCGTTTGTATTTCATTTATAAAGGTATATTTTAATTCGCTACTTCGCTAATGAACTTTAATCGGTATATCCTCAGTTCATCGTCTTCATAATCACCAGCAAACTCCTTCGAGGCAAGTGATATTTTATCGCTTTCGGCTTCCATAAAATACTCGTGAAGTTCTTCCTGTTGCTCTTCATCTAATATTTCGTTCACCCAATAGTCAATATTTAGTTTAGTACCGCTGTACACTATCTGTTCCATTTCTTTTAAGAACTCGTCCATCTCCAAGCCTTTAGCCTGAGCAATATCGGGTAAGGGCAGTTTGCGGTCTACGTTCTGAATGATAAATAGTTTCAGTGCCGAGTTAGACCCCGTAGTTTTTACAATAAGGTCTTCAGGTCTTATAATATCGTTCTCTTCTACATATTTCTCAATGAGTTTGATGAACTCAGCACCAAATTTCTTAGCTTTACCCTCACCTATACCGTGTACGTTAGTAAGTTCCTGAATAGTTATAGGGTATTTCAGCGCCATATCTTCCAATGAAGGGTCTTGGAATACCACAAACGGAGGAACCCCTTTTTGTTTTGCTACCTTTTTCCGAAGGTCTTTTAGCATTTCCAATAGCACAGGGTCAGCTACCGAAGCATTGTCGTTATTAGTATTTTCAGGTTCTTCTTCAAATGAGTGGTCTTCAGTCATCATAAACGAAGGCACTTTTTTAAGGTATTCTCTACCTTTGTCAGTAATGAACAGCACACCGTAGGTCTCAATATCTTTCCGTATCAGTCCGTTTACCATCACTTGGCGCAGCAAAGCCATCCAATAGGCATCTTCTTTATCTTTGCCTATACCAAAAAAGTCTTGTTCATCTATCTTGTGAGCTTTTATCAAGGCACTCACTTTGCCTATGAGCGTATTTACTAATTCTTTAGCTTTGAACTTTTGTTTAGTAGCAATAATCACATTCAGTAATTTCACCACATCGTCTTTAGCCTCTTTCTTTTCTTTAGGGAAACGCACATTATCGTCCATATCAGCACCTTCACCGTTTACTTCGTCAAATTCCTCCCCAAAGTAGTGCAGTATAAACTTACGGCGTGAGCTTGAAGTCTCGGCATAAGCCACTATATCTTGCAAGAGGGCTTGTCCTATCTCTTGTTCAGCTATAGGCTTGCCTATCATAAATTTCTCTAACTTTTCTACATCTTTGTATGAGTAGAAAGCCAAGCAATGCCCTTCGCCGCCATCACGCCCTGCACGTCCTGTTTCTTGGTAGTAGCTCTCAATACTTTTAGGAATATCGTGGTGAATCACAAAGCGCACATCGGGTTTATCTATCCCCATACCAAAGGCAATAGTAGCCACTACCACATCCACCTCTTCCATAAGGAACATATCTTGGTGTTTAGCACGTGTTTTAGCGTCTAATCCAGCGTGATAAGGCACTGCCGAAATACCGTTCACTTGCAGTGTTTGAGCAAGGTCTTCCACCTTTTTACGGCTTAGGCAGTATATAATCCCCGATTTCTTTTCATTTTGCTTTACAAAACGGATAATATCAGCATCTACATTTTTAGTCTTAGGGCGTACTTCGTAGTATAAGTTCGGACGGTTAAATGACGATTTAAATACATTAGCCTCTTGCATACCCAAGTTTTTGAGTATATCCTCCTGTACCTTAGGCGTAGCAGTAGCCGTAAGAGCTACTATCGGAATATTACTTCCCAAACGCTCAATAATCGTCTTAATATTGCGGTATTCCGGACGGAAGTCGTGTCCCCATTCCGAAATACAGTGAGCTTCGTCCACCGCCACGAACGATATAGGCATCGTTTTGAGGAAGTTAGCGTATTCTTCTTTAATAAGTGATTCAGGAGCCACGTACAGCAGTTTAGTTTTGCCGTTGCTAATATCATCCATTACCTCGCGAATTTCGTTTTTAGTAAGTGATGAGTTCAGCACGTGTGCAATACTATCTGTCGATGAAATACCGCGTACCGCATCCACTTGGTTTTTCATTAAGGCAATCAGAGGAGATATAACAATAGCCGTCCCCTCTAATACTAAGGCAGGCAGCTGGTAACACAGTGATTTACCACCCCCTGTGGGCATAATTACAAAGGTATTTTCTTTGTTAATTACGCTCATAATAATTTCTTCTTGATGCCCCTTAAAAGCTTCAAAACCGAAGTAGTGTTTCAGGGCTTTATGTAAGTCGTCTGTTGTCATTTTCATAGTAAAATTCTTTGTTTTCTTAGTGTCGAGTACTTTCGTTAGTCGTTTTCATTTTACAAATATACGGCTTTTTTCAATAATGCAAAAAAAAATTAGCCTAAAAAATATCTATAACACTTTTATTTCTCTTTTAAGTGCTCAGCAATAAGGCAGAGTTCTTCATACCATTGCTCCCCAAATTTCCTGATAAGTGCCTCTTTTACAAACTTGTATATAGGCACTTGCAGCTCTTTTCCTAAGCTACAAGCCTCATCACATATAGGGTGCCAACGGTGGTAATTCACTGCCGTGAACGAACTGTATTCTTGTAAGCGGATAGGGTATAGGTGACATGATATAGGCTTCTTCCAATCTATTTTTTTGTCGTTATACGCTTGTTCTATAGCGCACAATGCCCATCCTTGCTCGTTATGTACTACATAAGCACATTCACCCCCGTCTATTAGCGGAGTCTCCCATTCACCATCATCGCCTTTCACATATACACCTTGTGCTTCAATAGCAGCGCGCCCTTTGTCAGTAAGATAGGGCGCAACTTCAGGAAAAATGCGTTTCATCACTTTCAGTTCACTTTCCTCTACAGGGGCACCCGCATCACCTTCTATACAGCAAGCCCCTTTGCACGCATTTAAGTTGCACACAAAGTCATTTTCTACTATATCTTCCGAAATTATCGTATTTGCTACTTGTATCATCTCTTTATCAGTGTTATCCGTCTATACCGCTTTAATAGCCTTTTCAAACGGAATCCGTTGTGCTATGCTGCGCCCTAAGGTTACTTCGTCAGTGTATTCTAATTCCCCGCCAACAGCTATGCCGCGTGCAATGGTCGATATTGTAATGTTATAAGGCTCCACCTGCTTGTAAATGTAAAAGTTAGTAGTATCTCCCTCCATAGTATTGCTTAGGGCAAGTATCAGTTCAGTAACCTTCCCAGCTTTCACTTTTTCTACTAACGAAGCTATGTGCAAGTCCGAAGGAGCTACACCGTCTATAGGCGATATTTTCCCGCCCAATACGTGGTATTGTCCCCTAAACTGACCTGTATTTTCTATAGCCATCACATCCCGAAAATCCTCCACTACGCAAATCACACCAGTATCCCGTACAGGGTTAGCACATATCTCACAAAGGTCTATATCCGATATGTTATGGCAGTTTTGGCAGTATTGTATATGAGTGCGCAAGTCTACAATAGCCTGAGCCAGTTGCAGCGATTGGTCTTCAGGTTGTTTTAGCAAGTGCAGTGCCAGCCGTAAGGCAGTACGTTTGCCTATACTCGGTAGCTGTGATATTTCGTACACCGCATTCTCTAACAGTTTTGATGAAAAATCCAACTTTTTTAGCTATTAGGAATTAGTTTTTCAGCCACCTTGTTACAAGCTGTGTCAATCATCTGATACACCTTCTCAAAGTCCGCCGCCTCACCGTAATAAGGGTCAGGAATTTCGTGCTTTGTCATAGTGCCAAGAGCATCAGCCAAAAATGATATTTTTCGCAACTCACGGCTCGTGGGTGCTAATTTTATAAGGTTTTGGTAATTGCTTCTATCCATTACAAAAATGTAATCAAAGGCATTAAAGTCAGTAGTCGCGAACTGTCTCCCTTTCAGTGCCGAAATGTCCACACCGTGCTTTTTGCCCGAAGCTATTGAGCGCGGGTCAGGAGCATCGCCCACATGATAATTAGCCGTACCAGCCGAATCCACTTCAAAGCGGTCAGCAGGAAGTTTGCTCCTCATCACACCTTCAGCCAAAGGCGACCTACAAATGTTGCCTAAGCAAACCATCAAAATCTTTGTCTTGTTCATTTCTTTCTTTTCTTTTTTATTATTATTACTTTATTTTACTGTAATCCGTGTTATCTTCTGTGCGCAATATTAGCCAGCTTGCCGCCCACAAAAACACACGCTTTGCATAATTGTCAATTGTACACCCCCGTTCTATCAATATATTGCCATACCTTCTCAGGCAGCAGCGCGCGCACATTGCGTCTTGCTTTTATCTCCTCGCGTATAAAAGTAGACGATAGCTCAATGATAGGAGCTGTAACACGCTTTATATGTAGGTGCTGAACCAAGTTATCAGGCATCGCACCCTCCGATATACGAGGATATACATAAATAGGGTAATGCTCCAAAATATACTCGTAGTTTTTCCATTTATGCAGACTCTTCAAATTGTCTTCCCCCATAATAAGAGCAAAACTTATATTAGGAAACTTCTCTTCCAAATACGCCAAAGTATTCACCGTATAATTAGGCTGAGGCAACTGAAATTCAATGTTCGAAGCACGTAACTTAGGGTATTCTTCTATGGCTAAGTTCACCATTTCCAAACGCAGGTAATTGTCTAATAACGACTGTTTTTCTTTAAACGGATTCTGAGGCGTAACCACTAACCATAGTTCATCCATAGCACTGTGTTCCACCAAGTGGTTAGCAATGATAAGATGTCCTATATGAATCGGATTGAACGACCCAAAAAATAAACCTACCTGTTTGTTCATCGGCTTATAAATTCAGTTACCATGCGTTCAGCCTCTTGCAAAGCCTGTTGCAAATCATCGTTTTTAATAATCACATCAAACTGTTTAGCAGTAGCCATTTCTTGTTCAGCTTTAGCAAGGCGCATTTGTATTTTCTCTTCACTTTCTGTTTGTCGGTTGCGCAAGCGCTCTTCTAAGGCCTCTAAGCTCGGAGGCTGAACAAAGATAGCCAAAGTCTGCTCAGGGTATTGTTTTTTTAGTCGCAGTCCACCAGCCACATCTATATCGAACACCACGTGCTTACCCATAGCCCAAAGTCGTTCCACTTCAGCTTTCAGCGTACCGTAATAGCAGCCCGCATATACTTCCTCCCATTCCATAAAAGCCCGCTGCTCAATCTTAGTTTTAAAGTCATCAGCTGTTAAAAAATAGTATTCCTTACCGTGCTGTTCCTCCCCACGCGGAGCCCTCGAAGTAGCCGAAATAGAAAAGGCTAAATTCAGTTTCTCAAGTGATAGCAAGTGCCTCACTATGGTAGTTTTACCGCTTCCCGAAGGAGCCGAAAATATAATCAGTTTGTTCATTTCTCTAATAACCTCAGTTCGATATCTTTAAGGTAATGTGACTATAACACATTCAGTACCTGTTCTTTAATCTTCTCCAATTCATCTTTCATCTGCACCACCAACTGCTGTATATGCGCAAAGTTAGCCTTGGAACCCAAAGTATTAACCTCCCGACCTATTTCTTGAGCAATAAAGCTAAGCTTTCTACCATTGCTATCATCGCTGTGCAGCGTTTCCAAAAAGTAATCCAAGTGTTTCCTTAAGCGTATCTTTTCCTCCGTAATATCCAATTTTTCTAAGTAGAAAATAAGTTCCTGTTCAAAGCGGTTCGCATCCACATTTTTAATATCCGCCACCGCTTTTTCCAAGCGTTCCCGTATGAGTGAAAGGCGTTCACCGTCAAGAGCCTCCACCTCTTGCAGCAACTGTTCTATATTGCCTATACGCAGCACAAAATCCCTTTCCAATACCTTACCCTCTTGGGTGCGGAATGCCTGTAAGTCAGTTATAGCCAACTGTATATGGCTCATTATAGCAGCCAATTCCTCTTCCGAAATGCTCTCAGTACTGTTTTGCAAAGCATCAGGCATACGTACCGCCATTTTCAGCAGTTCCACAGGGTCACCATCTACTATAGAGCGCATCTGTTCTATATATGATTTTACGATATTCTGATTAATAGTCGAAGGCGTTTGGTTACCAATATTTTCTACAAAAATACTAAAATCCACCTTACCCCTAAGCAGTTGTTCAGCTATGAGCTTCCTAAATTCAAGCTCTTTCTCGCGGTATGCCAGCGGAATCCGAGTGTTTATATCAATACTTTTGCTGTTTAGTGATTTAATTTCTATGCTAATATGCTTATCGGGCAGCGAAAAAACACTTTTGCCAAAGCCCGTCATCGATTGTATCATAATATCGTTTTTTTAAATTAAGTGCAAAGGTACAAAAAAAATACTAATTAGCAAATTTACTAATTAGCAATTTCCATATACAATTTTTCATACATCGGAATGATAGATTCCTCGTCAAAACGTTCAGCAGCTTTCCTCGCATTCTTTTTAAAGACAGCCAATCGTTCCTTATCTTCCAAGATGTAGATAGCCTTTTCAGCCATAGCCTCCACATCGCCTATAGGGCATAAGTACCCCGATACCCCCTGCACGTTCACCTCGCCCAGTCCCCCCGCGTTGCTCGATACCACAGGCACCCCAGCAGCCATAGCCTCCAAAGCCGATAAGCCAAAGCTCTCCGAAGCCGACGGAAGTAAAAACAAGTCAGTAAAGCACAGAATTTTATCAATATCCGAAGTATTACCTAAGAAAAGAACCTTCTTTTTAATCCCCAAATCCTTGCACAGTTGGTCAGCAGTCTCCCTTTCAGGACCATCGCCTACCATTACAAGTTTAGCCTTAAGCCGTTGCTGAATGCCATAGAAAATCCTCACCACATCATCTACCCGTTTCACTTTTCTAAAGTTGCTAATATGAGTAACAATAAGCTCATCAGTAGCCGCCATTATAGCGCGTTTACAAGGCGATATAGGAGCAGGCTTTTTAAGGTTGATAAAGTTCGGAATCACCTTAATATCCTTTTTCACCCCCAAAAGGCGGAGCGTATCATTTTTCAAGCTTTCCGATACCGAAGTCACCATATCCGATTCGTTAATACTAAAGCGCACCGCATCCTTATAGGTAGGGTGGTTACCCACCAAAGTAATATCCGTACCGTGCAGCGTAGTAATCATAGGCACCTCAATACCCTCCCGTTTAAGCATCTGTTTAGCCATATAGCCCGCGTAAGCGTGCGGAATAGCGTAATGCACGTGCAGCACATCAATATGATACGTTTTTATCACGTAGGCCATTTTGCTCGAAAGAGCCAACTCGTAAGGTTGATAGTGAAACAAAGGATATTCCTCCACGTGAACCTCGTGGAAATGAATATTCATCTCCAAGAAATCCAATCTCACAGGATAGCTATACGTAATAAAATGCACTTGGTGACCTTTGCGCGCCAGCGCCAGACCCAATTCAGTAGCAACAACGCCACTTCCCCCAAAAGTAGGGTAGCAAACAATGGCAATATTCATTTTTTAGTATTTAAGGTAGTGCAAAGATACAACTTTATTTTTAAAAAACAATTTTTCCCCACTCCCCATTTACATTTTTTCGACCTACCACAACCTCCCCGAAAACCCCCTTCGCCCCCGCCAATCTCCTCCGCTCCCGCCAATCTCCTCCGCTCCCGCCAATCTCCTCCGCTCCCGCCAATCTCCTCCG
>CAUREJ010000014.1:0-41013 GCA_963523735.1 uncultured Capnocytophaga sp. | reverse complement strand
GCTAATTTTCTCATTTGCTAATTTTCTCATTTGCTAATTTCCTCATTTGCTAATTCTCTAATTTCCTCATTTCCCCACCCTCTCAAACCTATCGGGGCTTTAGATTTGTTCGATAATTTTGACTTGTTTTGCCTGTTAGCGACTAAAAAAACATTTTCATTGCGAATAATGCAAAAATCTTCCCCCCTCACTCCCTTTTGGGGGTAAAAATACAATCCTCTAACAATCAGCTTATTACACCAATAACAGCGATAAAAGCAACTTAGAGCCACCTCGAAGGCATCTCGAAGGCAGGGCGAAGGCAGAGCGAAGGGTGAGCGAAGGATAAGCGTTACTTCACTGAATATCAAGCCTTTCAAACCCTTTCCCTCACTTTGCATTATTCGCAACAAAAACCCAAAAACACCCCATTTTCCTCATTTCTTCATTTGCTAATTCCTACCTTATAAAGCACAAAAAAAGAGGCTGTCCAAAAAGTCTTTAAAAGTATGATTAAACCACACATTTTGACAAAGTTCAAAACTTTTTCAAAGTGATTAGCCTGTTAATCAATAACTTTTAGTCACGTTGTAAGGGCGATTGGTAAATCGCCCTCACAAAGCAAAACTTTTTCGGACAGCCTCTTTGTTACAGATTTTTATGTATTCAAACCTGTTTTTTTACTGATTAATTAATCAAGTTCTTTGATTTCTTTGAATTTACTTTTCCAGTTTGCTTGCGCTTCATAGTCAGCCTTTTTCCCTTTAGGCACATAAAGCACTGCATTAGCATTGATGCCGTTAAAAGTATTAGCTTGTACTGTAGGAGGAGTTGTAGCTAGCACAGTTACTTTTGTCAATTTTTTGCAGTTCATAAACGCCATTTTGCCAATAGTAGTTAGGGTAGCAGGTAGGGTAGCTTCGCTAAGAGAAGATAGGGCAAAAGCAGCTTGTTCTATTTCTTGTATTTTAGTTCCCACAATAGAAACAAGAGTCTTAGATGATTGAAAAGCACTTTTTCCTATTTTAGTTACGTTGTTAAAATCAACAGAGGTAATACCATCATTGCCAGAAAAAGCACTTGCTCCTACACTTGTTCCTGTAGCAGGCATTTTGATAGCTCCTTCAGCTTTAGCCCCATCTTTTAGTGTTACTACACCACTGCCGTCTACTACAAAAATATCGTTTTTAGCTTTTACTATTACAGTGATAGTTATAGTTTTGTTTTGGCTATCTTTTAGGGTGATAGTAGCAGTACCAGCTGCTATTCCTTTAATATAAACAGCTTTGTGAGGCTTATCTAAGTGGTTGATACGAGTGCCGTCTTTTACCTCAGCAGTAGCTATAGTAGCTGCAGAAGATGTTACTGTATATTCAGGGTTACCAGTGTTAATACGGATTTCAGCAGTTGCTTCAGCTTCTACTTCCACTTCTGTTTTAGCCACTGTAAGTTCGGCAGCACTAACAATTACTTTGAAAGTAGTAGTTTGGTTATCAGCATTATCTTTTACAGATACTTGTGCAGTACCTACAGTAAGGGCTTTTATACGTAGGTTTTCTCCCTCTGGAGTGCCGTTTACAATGCGGTCTTCTACTGTAATAGTAACGCTACCTGCAGGCAAGATAGTAAAAGAAAGACGTTTGCCTTTGTCTTTAGCATTTAAGATTCTGTTCACTTCCTCTTCTCCATTTACAAGGGTTAGCTCCTGTTTTTCTACTGAAAGTCTTTCATTAGGGGCAATATTACTTTCAATAGTTACAGCTATGGTAGCTTTTTGTCCTTTAACATCAGCTACTGTTACGGTAGTTTGTCCTTCAGCAACAGCGGTTATTTTCACATTGCTTTGTTCAATAACAGCAGTAGCAATGCCTTTGTCAGCACTCTCTACTTTATAGTCGCCATTGCCTGAAGTGATGCGTATTATAGCGCTTTCAGTTAGCTTTACAGTTACTGCCGATTTCTCTAAGGTAAGCTGTTTAGGGGCTTGTTCGCCACCGTTGTTGTCGTCTTTTTTACAAGCTGTAAAAAGAAGGGCTATCAAAGCAAGCCCTACGCTCAAAATTCTGAGGTTTTTCATAAAAAAATATATAAATTAAAATTAATTACTAATTGTAATAAGGTACTACTATTTTTAGAGTTTTACCACGCAAAACCACTTCTTGAGTAGTAGTACGTACTTCTTCTATATAGAACTTAAGTTTTTCACGAGTAGCTACTCCTCCTAACTTCTTGTATTCTATAAGCAAATCAATGTGAGTACCTTCTACCGGATGCTCAATAGGCGGAATTTTGTAATACCAATTATTAAGAGCATTGATGTTAGCACGCCCCGAAAAGAAAGTGCCTGTGGTAGGGTCTTTAATAATACGCGCTGGGTTAATAGCTTGGCTCAGTGACCTGCTGGTATTGTGGTATACGCCTAACTGATTCAGAAACCCTTTCTCATCTATACAGCGTACCTTTACCTTAAGCTCTTTGGGGGCAAGTCCCAGCGAGGTAGCGGTCAGGGTTGCTACTCCTTCGGCTTTGCCTCTTATCTCTACAATCCCGCTATTCCCATGCCAAGTAGTTTTTATCACCTCATCAGGGTCGGTAGTAGTGAGGCTCACAATATCACCACCTCCTAAGCGTATGGTTTTATTAATGTCGGTCGGAGCAAGAGTTACTTCTTCGGCTGAAAAGCTGAGTTCGTTAGGGCGGACACTAATCTCTAACCGTGCTGTTTGGTCGTGTGAGTGAATGATAGCAAAGGTAGTACCCTGCTCTTCAAAACTTGTTATCTTCAGCGTATCCTGACTGATAGAAGCACTAGCCAATCGGCTGTTAGCAACATTCACCGTATACTTGTGGTTACCCCCCGAAAGTAAGAGGTCGTGCCTACTTTTAGGATAGAGTGTCAGCTGAGTGAGTGAGCTGCTCTCAGTGCCTATTTTTATAGGTTCAGAGGTATCTGTTTTGTCTTCGCAGGCGCATAGCACTATGGCAAAGAGGTATAGGAGTATATGCTTCATCATAATTCGTAACGTTCAGTAATTTGTTGTGCGATGTTTTTAAGTGACCCTACTATCTCGGCAGGAGCTAATAAGCGTGACCTATTCCATAAACCAGAACCTGCTATAAGCTGATTTTGCAGGGCTTTTATTTCGTCGTAAGTGAAATAAAGACTGCCATCGGGTTTGCGAGTGAATTGTAATGCGTACAGAAAACCATAGCCTTGTGATAGGTATTTAAAAGCCTGCTTAGCCGATTCGTTGTAATTGGCAAGAGTGTTTACCCCTGTAAGGGTATGAACAGTGCGAATGGCAATCACTTTCGAGAGTTCTTTGCGAATGATACGCAGTTGCTCATAAAGTGCCTCATACCGATACCTACCTAACTCTATGCGTCCTTGTACAAAAGCATTGCGAATTTTGCGCTCAGCACCTGCCAAAGCTGCTACCCCATCCGATTGGGTGAGTGATTGAAGGTGCAAGAAGTAACCGTAAGCCAAATCCCAGTGATGTTCAAGTTGAGTGTAATTTTCACCAGCGGGCAAAACTACATTTTGGTGTTCGCGGCGTAGGGTAGTATCCGAGAAGAAACGCTCGTCTAAGTGGTATAAAAGTATTTTATCTAAGTAGAGAGCCCCATCTATCGCACGAATAAACACCTGTGCAGGTGCAATGCCTTTCTCATCTACATACACGCGTTCAGCATCGCCTATTCTTCTGCCTGCATCTCCCGAAATGCCTTGTTGGGCTTCTCTTAGTGGAATACTTTTGGCAGTGAGAAACAAATTCTGTATATCTTCTCTTACTCGAGTGGTAGCGGCTAAAGGTGAGGAGGCTATTGCATCAGCAGGTTTAACGTACGATGTGCCTTCGGTATAATAACGCAGTATTTCATTGTAAGTAAAATCCGAAATAGCACCGTTAAGCAAGCGTCTTTCTATAATGTCTAAAGGTTCGCGTAGCAAACTCACACTGTGTTCATCAACACTCGATTGCCCATTCCTGCTGAAAGCGTAGGGTATATCGGCTTGCGGGCGCAAAATATTAGCTGTCTCTACAGTTTCCCCTTCACCTTTTTGGCAAGCTATTGTTATTATTAGCAATGAAATGTATGATAGTATATGTTTCATTTTCATCATCTTAAGGTAAAACTATGTATTCGCAATAAGGTGTTATATTATCAGTACCATCGGTGTTTTGAGCAGCGATGTATTGTAGGGTAGGTATATTCACCACCCCTTGGGTATCTACAGCGGTAAGCTGAGCACTTACACGCGACTCTCTTTCGCCTCCTCCATATACGCCGAGATACAGCGGATAACCAGATGGCAGAGTAAAGGTAAGCGTTTGTTTGGTTGTGGTAGCACTCAGTACCACGCGCTCTTTGTTAGCATTTACATAACACACATAATAACGTGGGTCGCGGGTGTTGCCTTCGCCTTTTTGGCATTGATAGGTAAGGGTAACGGTATATTGGCGTACCTCTTGTGGCGCTTCGGCAGTAGGGTACACATAATGAGCGATGTCGCACTGCTTATGCACAAGGTCTTCGTAGTTAATCATAGGTTTTTCAATCCCTCTGAAAGGAAATAGCTTTTGGTAATCCTCTGCAGTAGGGTCTTCTTCTTTGCTGTTGCAGGCTATGAGTAACAAGACTGCAATGATAGTGTTTAGATATTTCATTTTATTAATTTGCCAATTTGCTAATTCTCAAATTTTCTAATTAATTCTCAAATATTTCAGCAGTGTAGCCTGTGGCAATCCCTTTGCTGTTGCGGTGCTCAGCTACAAAGCGGTTGCCTCGTCTTACAAAGTCGTAGAATATAATCGACTTATTGTAGCGCAAGCCTGCTCTAAAAGTCAAACCTTTTTCGGTGCCTACATAGCCCGACCCTATAAACTGACTTTTATACCTACCTGTCGAGGGGTCTTCCTGCGGATTGCTGCGGTACTCAAATACGTAATACCTATTGGCTACAAAGCCCTCTAAGAAAGGTGTGTTGAGTCCGAAGCTATTGCCTTTTAGGTACACATCACTTTGGTAGTATATTTTGCTTCCCCGCTTAATCACTATTTGAGGGTTTTGCATCTGCTCAAAAAAGAGACGGTTGTTATATGCTTTTTGTAAGAACTGTTCTTTGTCTTCAGCTGTTTTGAGTTTCTCAAATACGATGTACTCGCGGGCAGGGTCGGCATACGAGGTTGTTTTGAAAACCATATTCTGCAAGGTGTCTTTGCCTACATACAGCCAATCGGCAGCAGCCCGAAAGCGGTTGTTTACCAATTGGTGAACGTAGTTGTAGGTGGTGAATGAAAGCTGTAACTGCGCTTCTTGGCTAAGGGTGTACTCGCTTGTTTTAGGAGTTTGCAGCATTTCACTATGAGTGTCGGCTTGTATGGATACGGTATTGTTTTTGTGAAAGCTCATCAGGAAATAGAAGCCACCAAAACCTTGGTTTAACAGTTTTTCTACATAGCGCGAATCACTTCGTTTTTCGGCTTTGGTAGGGGTGGCAAACAGCAACGAATCGGTGCGGGGAAAGTAGAGTACTTTCCAACCGTAAGGAGCCTCAGTGAGTTCGTTTAGCAAGGCAGTACGTTGCTCTTTCATACGCTCTGAGGGTGATTGTTCAAAAGCATTCTGCTCTTTATGGCAGGAAACCAAAAGGAATGCAATGAGTACTGTTGTTAAAAGATATTTCATATATGATTCATTTATTTTATACACTTTGTCAAAGTCCAAGGACTTTGACAAAGTGTAGCGACTCTTCACTTTTCACTTTTCACACTTCACTTTTATCGGTTGTTAAAGCGATTGATACGCTGCAGGCTTAACAGTTGTAGTCGCTTGAGACTGAAACCAACTTTCTTGTTGAAATAATCGGCTATGAAGGCTTCTTTTTTCAGTAAGTTGTTATACGATAAGGCTGCTCGTTGTGCTTCTTCGTCAGTGCTATCTATAGGGGTTTTAGCTATATTTTTGGCTATCTCTATCTGGGTATTGAGGTTGGTGAGGGGTACGCTTATCATCTCGGCAAAGTCGTTTTCGGCAGAAAGCATTGCTTGAAAGGTGATAAAACCATAGTGATTGGGCGTGCTTTGGGTAAAGTTACAATAATAGCACTCTTCATCAATACCGGCTTGGGTGTGTGCCTCTTGGCACTGGCTAAGCGATTGAAAATACTGAAAAGGCAAAGCGTTATTACAGTTGTTTAAATCGCGCTTTTTGGGGTAATAACGCAAAGCATAGAGGGCTGTATCATCATTAGGGAAGCCATACAGCTGTTTGTTAGAGCTCGCGCGGTAGTCTTTCTGACTGATATTTAAAAACGCCTGACGGTCGTAAGGGTATATCTCATCGCCTAATAAGCGGGCGAATTGGTGATGCACAATGCGCATCAGCACATATACCTTATCCTTGTCGCGGGGGTCGTAATTATTGATGTTGTACAAATGAAACTCACGCCCTACCGCACTGCTATTGATGAGTTCTTGCCCACTGCCATCAATATTTTTACCTCCGTAAAGATATATTTTTAAGGGAGCTTTCCCTTTCCAGAAATTAGCACCTCCTAATGAGGGTTCGGTATAAAGTTCAAGCCATAGGTATTTAATAGTCTCAAGTACCGGTTTTACTTTGCTCACTTCGGGTGGATAAGTATAGGTACCCTTAGGGGCAGTGTTTTTGTCCCAACGGTATTCTACGGCAATGCCATAAGGCAAGGTGATATTAGTTTCTATCCACTTGTCTAAGTCGGTGTAGGCTTGCTGAGTGGCTTCGGCATCTACTACACTCTCAGTAGAGAGTTTTTCTTTCTTGCAGGCGGCTGTAAGTAGCAAGAGTGCTATAAAAAGGATTCTTTTCATTTTCATCGTGGGTTAGCGGGTAAACCTCGGTTAATAGCTTCTACAGGAAGCTGTATTACTTTGCGCAGGTCTTCTTTTTGTAGAGGGTTATTAGTACGATTTACAGGGGTGTAGAAGCGCCTGATATCCAGCCAGCGCATTCCCTCGTGCATAAACTCCCATTGGCGCAAAGAAGCAATATTTTTGATAGCTCCTAACTGACGAATGCTAAGCCCATAAAAAGGGGAGTAGTTGCTATAATCGTCATCGGTAGAGGCGATAAGGTCTTCAACAGTGATATTGCGAGTGTTATTGAACTTTATTTTCTGATATTCGCGGTATTCTAACAGCAGTTGATTGTAGTTTTTGAGCATTGCATAAGCTTCCATACGGTTCAGCATCACCTCGTCGGTAGTAAGCAATACGTTTGATACATACAAATCAGTAGGTTTGCTGCCGGTACTTCCAAAGAGGGATAACTGGTCAAACTTGGCTATATACATACCATTGTACATAGGAGTAGGCGAGGTAGCTGGCGTGTAGTAGGCAGCACTATTGCTCATCAGTTGGGTGGTAAAGCCGTACTTAGCCGTAGGAAGCTCTCTTGCCCACCGCGATTGTACAGTGGTGATAAGCAGATTGGCTTCTTCCTCAGGCTGTGTATAACGCTGGTAGAGATACGGGCGGTTATTGAAAGCGTATACATCATAATATGCTGTTTTCCAGTGGCGCAACTGCGTTTTGGGCTGTGTAAGCACATAGTTAGCATACTCTATTACGGTTTGCCATTCGCCTTTAAACAGGTAGAAACGCGAGGCAAAGGCATAAGCAGCACGCTTATTGAAATGAAACTTAGGTTTGGCATAATAAGCATCACTTACTAAAGTAATACCTAACTTAAGGTCTTCTTCTATCTTCTGATATACCTCATACACCGTACCCCTGTTGTATTGCACCAAAGCGTTTTTCTCGGGGGTAGTGAGGTAAGGAATCCCCATATCGTTTTTAGAAGCTTCTCCTTTGTAGGGTTCTGCCCAAATATTTACAAGCATAAAGTGTAGGTAAGCCCTGAGCAAGAAAGCCTCGCCATAAAGTGCTTTTACACGTTCAGTTTTGGGGTAACGCGCCAATAACTCTAAAGCTTTATTGGCTTGTGCAATACCTCGGTAGCAACTATTCCAATAGAACAAAGGCGCATCAAGGTCTTCTTGGTCTTCGTCTTCCCAGCGGTACATAGCTTCGTTTAAACGGGTATGCACACCGTTTTCGCGTTCGGCTACGTTATCGGTACGCGTTTCGAGAAAAGGAAAATAGCTTGCATCGGGGTAAGCGCCCGTAAGGAGCTCGGCTATTTTCTCTTCCGAATTGAGGGGGACATTCAGAGAGGCATCGGGGTCTTTGTCTAAGTAGTTGCAACTTAGTAATAACAAAGAGGTTATGTAAATTAAATATTTCATTCTATTGATCTGCTAATTGGCTAAAAACCTATTTGGAATGATAGCGTATATTGTTTTGGGGTAGGCAATGACACCCCTCCAGATTTGTAATACTCAGGGTCTTGACCGTTGAGTTTGCTATCGGCATAGATAAGGAATGGGTTAGAGGCTTGTGCTCGTACAATAAGGCTGCTCATTCCGTAGTGTTCTAAGATACTTTTAGGGACACGATAGCCTATCGATATACTCTTCATACGTACAAAACTACCATCGGCTACGCGGTTTTGAGAGTAGTTATAAGTATTATATGCGCGTTCTATATTTTCTTTACCAATGAGGTTAATAAGGCTTTGTGATGGCAATGAGGGTACTTCGGTACGCAGCTCGTCGTAAGGGTGTAACCAGCGGTTATAGTACTCCTTAGAAAAGACATTCAAATCGGCGAAAGCGGGATCAAAAGTAGGGTTTAAGCGGATTTTGTTACCCGCTTGCGCCGAGATAAAGAAAGAGGCTTCCCAGTTTTTGTAGGTAAAAGTATTCGAGAGTCCTGCAATTACATTGGGTTCTACCGAGCCGTGATAGATAAGATAGGATTTTGAGTACTGAGTGTCGAGAAAATCAGCTCCTACTACATTGGCGTTTGCGCGGTTGTTAAGCGGATACAATCCGAAATCAAAAGTAGGTAAGCCTTGGTGGTTCACCCCTTGATAGTTAAATGAGAACAAAGAGCCTTTAGGATAGCCTACTATATTGCCACGCCCTGTACCCGATACCATATCAAAAGTGTTAGGAGTGTTGAGCAAACGGGTAATTTTTTGGTTCATATAGCTGAACGAGAGGGTAGTAGTCCATTGGAAATCTTGCTGCTGTATGTTTTTGGTATTCAGAGAGAGTTCTATACCGCGGGTGCGCATATCGCCAAAGTTGGCGTATTTGTAGTACTCACCCCCTATGCCCGAAGTGCGAACCAAGTCGATAAGGTCGAATGAATTGCGCTGATAAATATCTACCGACATACTGATGCTATTGTCAAAAAATCCTGCATCGATACCGAGATTCAGTTCGTACATTTTCTCCCAAGTGAGGTCGCGGTTCTCTAAATGCAGCAAGCGCAAAGCGTTCTCTCTGTCGCTAAATCGGTAGCGGTTTTGCACATAGTTTTGGAATACACTATGCGAGTTTATTGCCTGCTCATTCATCTTAGCAGTAAGCCCATAACTGGCTCTCACATCAAGAGTACTGATATTTTTGCTTTGGAAGAAAGGCTCATCGTCTATATGCCATTTCAGTCCCACATTCCACGTAGGCAGCCAGCGCGAGCGCGTACCACGACCGGCGGTATTAGCCCCTTCATAGTTCAGTACCGCATTGGCTATATACCTGCCTTTATACCCATAAGTAGCACTGCCCGAAAAGGTAATGCCTCGGTCGTACTTTTCGGTAAGGGAAAAGTAGTTATTACCCTCATTGAGGAGCTTTTGGAAGATAAGCGGATTGGTAAATACCTGATTGCCGCGATCGTACTGAATGCCGTAGCCTTGGAAAGGCGTAACGGTGCGGTCGGCATAGCGAATTTCGGCAAAACCAAAGGCTTTGAGGTCGTGGTGCTGGTGCAAAGTACGGTGGTAATCGACCGCCAATCGCCCCATATAACTTTTCAGAGAGGTTTCAGTTTTGTTGAAAATACCCCCATTGGTGAGAGCTATTTGCGGAGGGGCTAAAGGATTGTCCTTATTTTTGAGCAGATAGATATTATCATTGGCTACCTGAGGTGTCTCGTTAGCGCGAAAAGCCCTAATTACGTTAGAGTTTTCGGTGATGTAATGCGACGACTGAGTTTGTGCTTGGCGTGCCGATACTAAGGCAGTAGCCTCTAAGTGCGGATTGAGCTTGTAAGAGGTTTCGGCTTGTATTTTAAAGTCGAGGACATCAATCTTCATATAGTTATTGCGGTATTCCTCCAAAATGTTAAAAGGAGCCCAGTTGTTGCGGTAGTACTCCAAATTGCCGTTGGCATCTTTGGGTCGCAAGGTGCGTGAAGTGCCCAAAGCATACGAAAAGGGGTTGATGTCGAAATCACGCTCGAAAGCACCTACTGCGGTATTTTTGCGTTGAGCAAAGGTGCCAGGGGCTTTCTGACTGCGCAAATTCCCCACGGCAGTAAAGGTAGCTTTTAGTTGCTCATTGATATAGAATGTGTTTTTGAGGTTGGCGGTGATACGCTTTACATTATCAGTAATCGTCCAGCCACTGTCGTGATAATAGCCTAACGAAGCATAACTCGTGCTATTCTTGCCACCACCGCTGAAAGTAATGGTGTGGCTGCGTATGGGGTTGATAGAAAAAAGGTGTTTGAACCAATCGGTATTGGCGTATTCACGTTCTTTCATAAAAGCAGCCTGAGCTGCTGGCGTATGGGGGTAGTAGTAATTACCGGTATTAGGATTGATAGTACTCACCCCTTTATACCATTGGTAGTATACACCACTGCGCCTGCCGTAGAGGGTATTTTGCAGGTTAAAATACCCTTTGCTGTTCATCTCTTGCAGGAGCGACATCGTTTCTTGAGAGTTCAGCAAGTCGAAATCCTTATAAGAAGGAATGGTGCGGAAACTCTGTTCGTAGTTATAAGTAATGCGGTTAGGAGTATCGCGTTTGCCCGATTTGGTAGAGATAACAATTACCCCATTAAGGGCGCGCGCACCATACATAGAAGTAGCCGATGCATCTTTCAGCACCTGTATATCCTCTATATCAGTAGCATTGAGTCCGGCAATAGCCGAGCTTACTAAGGTAACGGCATCACCCGAAACCAATTGGTCAAGGCTTAGAGGAACCAAATCTTCATAGATAGCCCCGTCAATTACCCAAAGCGGTTGTACATTGCCTATGATAGAAGCCCCCCCGCGTATATTGATGCGCGGTGCCGAGCCAAAAGAGCCTGTTACATTTTGGATAGAAAGTCCCGCTACACGCCCTTCGAGCATACGCGATATATCGGCAACGCCTTCCATTTTTATGTTCTCCATTTTTACCGAAGCTGACGCTCCTGTAAATACGCGGTTTTGTATTTTCTGATAGCCCGTAACTACTACTCCTTCTAAGGCTTGTGCTTCTTCTTTCAGCACTATTTGCAAGCTCTCTTCTTTGATTTTGAGGCGTTGGGTTTTCATTCCCACATAGCTTACTTCAAGGGTTTGCCCTATTTGCGCTTTGATGCTGAAATACCCCTCCATATCGGTACTGGTGCCTGTATGCGATTCTTTTACAACCACAGTAGCTCCCATTAGCGGAGCCCCATTGGTTTCTTTTACCATTCCTTTGAGGGTAAAGGTTTGGGCACTCATTGAGAGAGAGGTAAGGAGAAAAAGGACTATGTATAAGTGTTTGTTCATTGTTAATTAACTTTGTAAATGATACCACCAAAAATGCCAAACGGATGCCCTGGGCGCAAACCTGATGGGTGGCGTGATACTAAGTAAGTTTTATTAGTGAGGTTGATAGTATTAACCATTAGGGTAAGAGAGTTGTTAATTTTAGCTTTTACCGACGCATCGAGTATGGTGTAAGCAGGTATTTTGTGGCGTTCGGCTATAAGTCCTTGTCCTGGTTCGGTACGTACGGCACCACTATACCGAATGCCTATATTCAGTTCGTATTTTTTGTACTCGGCTCCGACACTCAAGTTAAGGCTGTGGCGGTTGATATAAGGAATTTCATCACCTGCTACTACCCGCCCCCAAGAGTTGCTCTCGAAAGCGTTTTTCATCTCGGTATCAGTGAAAGTGTAGGAGAGTTGTAGAGGCGTTTTTACAGGAGACTCTTCGGGAAAAGGCTGGTATTGAGCTATAAACTCAGCTCCTTTTACAACCGCCTCGCCTACATTGAACTGTTCGAGGGTGCCTGTACCCCCCATAGCGGCGAGGTCACTACCTAACATATTGCTGTAATTATTGTAAAAGCCTATCAATTCTGTTTTGAACTGCTGTTTATTAACACGCAAACCAGCTTCGATATTGATGCTGCTTTCAGGTTTTTGGTTTTCGGTGAGCAGGGTGATATTCCCATTTCTGTCCATTACGCGCTTTTCTTTGCTTACCCCAGGGGGTGAAAAGCCTTTGTGTAACCCTGCAAAAGCCGACAGACTATTACTGAGGTTATAGTGTAGCCCTAAACTAGGAATTAGAGCATTGGCAGTGTTAGCTGTTTCGATGCGTTTTTGTCCTGTACGGCGGGTGTCGGCAGTGGTATAGTCTTTTTCTAACAACTCGATATGCTCAAAACGCAAGCCAGCTGTTACTGTTAGCTGTTTATAAGTGAGCTTAGAAAGCCAATAAGCAGCTAAGGCATTGGCACGGGTTATCTTGTTGGCTTGACTGCCTTGTACGCCTTTCCAAAGCAATTGCATTTGCTGGTTTTTCATAGCGTAGAGGTCGTCCCACTGGTTGCGGTCTTCCTCATCGGTGTGGTAGCGCAACCCCCATTCATTATCTAAATAGCAATTGCCCCATAGCACTTTGTATTCGGCTTTGGTTTGTACCCCGCGTGAGAAATAGTTGCGGTAGTTAGCACGTACAGATAGACCAGGGTTATCTTTTAGTCGGTCGTAGTCGTTATAAAATACACGGCTATCAGTTTTGCCTGAAAGTATATCGAAATAAGGGGCATTTGTTTCGGGGTCGGCAAGGATTTGCCCTATAGTGCGCTTTTCGTTAGCCGATGTACCATATTTTACCGATTCGAGTTTGTACCAATTGCGAAAAAAGGTATTGTAATAGAAATTCGTTGTAAATTTTAGACGAGGAGAGAACTGAAGTAGATAGGTACCCACCCACTGGTAATGACGAGTAGTGAGATGGTCTTTTTGAGAGCCTACATAGCGCAAGAAAGGCGTTCGGGCAAAGTCGGCTTTGGTAAGCCCTACGTAGGTTTCATTAGAATCTTCATCGGCATAGCCCGCTTTGAGTTCAAAAGAGTGATTAGCTCCTTCGGTTTTAGCGGTGTTTACCCTGAATTTGGCTACTAAATCATTGCGTTTGAAGCCAGCGTATTGTTTGTTTTCAAAATGCTTGAAGCCATCGGACTGGTAACGGAGGTATTCGACCATATAGCCAAAGTGCTTCTTTTGGTCGCCTACATTCATAAGGCTTTTTAGGGTGTTATTAGTGCCATAGGTAGCGTTTATCTTTGCTAAAAACTTAGTAGGAATGGCTGTGGATACCATATTGATAGCCCCTCCGGTAGTAAAAGGGCCATATTGCACTTGACTACTGCCTTTTACCACTTCTACCGCTTGCATACGAGCCGCGTTAGGGAAATAGTAAGCCGCAGGAGCTGCATAGGGGGCAGGAGCGGCTAAAATACCGTCCTCCATTAGGGTAATTTTCTCACTTCGTTCTGCCTTAGTACCTCTCAAACTGATATTAGGACGCAGTCCATAGCCGTCTTCTTCATATACATTTACCCCTGCTACAGCTTTTAGCATACGGTTAATATCGGTATACCCCATTTTCTGAATTTCTTGGGGTGAAATATAATATGCTGAGCCTGTGCGGTTGCGTGCCTGAAATTTGCTACCTAATATTTGTTGAGCCGAAACTACTACTTCTTCTAAAACGTGAATGCTATCCTTCACTTGTTCATTTTCTTGAGCAAAAGTAAAGGAGGAAAAAGATAAGAGAAAAAGTGTAAAGCTACTCAATGCTTTCATATTGAAAATTGTAAAATCGGGCGCAAAGGTACGTGTTGTTTGTAAATAAAACAAATAAGAGGGAAAAATATTAGGTTAAGCACACGGAAACTGTACGACAAAAGGGGAGAGTGGGAAAAAGTTGTTTTTCTGCGTTAAGGGATAAAAATAGAAAAATATACTATTTTTGGGTAGTTTGGCAGAAAGGGTAGGGGTAATAATAGGCTGCTTATCCTTCGCTCATAGTTCGCTTATAGTTCGCTCATCCTTCGCTCAAGGCTTAAACAGAAAAATTTTCTGTTGGGGGTATAGCGGATTTTCGCTCATAGTTCGTTGTGACATACTCGGTTGCGCCAGCTCACCGACTATGCTCAAGGCTCAAACAGAAAAATTTTCTGTTTTGGTATAGATGAAAAATCAGTGCGTTTCACCTAAGCCTAATTAGGCGAAACGCACGCCCCTGCCTGAAACCTATCCCCCTAACTTTTCCTTGTTAAAATTTCATCTACAAAAAGTTAAAAATGCAAATGCTAATACAGCCTATTAGTAGAGGTGAAATAGAGGTAGGTAGTTAGTAATCAGTTGGTTAATGTCTTTACTATCCTTAGTTATTAATTCCTTATTGCTTGAAAAAATTAACATTTAGCAAAATTCTGTTTTGCCACCTCAATAAAAATGCGTACTTTTGTGCATTAATGTATTTTATAAACCGACAATATTGTTTCAAGAATAGCATATAATCATTATGAAAAAGTTTTTTCTAACAATTCTTTTAGTAATAACAACTGTTTTAACTGTTGCAGCGCAAACTCCTTTGAACCTCGATGTTTTTCAAACGCAGGTTACCAAAGGGCAATGTAATGGCGATAGCAAGCTAAAGGTTTCTGTGCCAGCGACTATGGGACCTTCAGGTACCAAGCTGCAAGTGAAAGTAGATATTCCTAATGACCCTGTGGGGCGTACAGCACCCTTAGAGATAGGCGTGACGGGCAAAGATTCCTATGAGTTTCCGGGCTTAAAAACAGGCGTCTACTCGGTTACTCTTATTGAGGTAGCCACTAACAAACGTTCCACCATACGCGCAGTGAACGTTACTTCTAATTACGTACCCCCTGTATTTACTACTTTTAAAACTACTGCTCCTAACTGTGCAGGGGCGGGAGTAGATGGGAAAATTGAATTTACCATACAAAAAGGTGCTAAGGGTCCGTTCTTGGTAACCCTAAAAAGAGGTACCACTACTATTACTCAACAAACCTTTACCAATCCTAATTTAAGTCAGCCTTTTGCAGTAACCCTACAAGGTACCGCTGCTACCCCTATTACTTCGGGAGCTGGCTATGAGCTTAGTGTTGAAGATAAAGCAGGAGGAGTACCTAACTGTGGTGATACCAACTTCCGTACTTTCTCTGTAAACCAGCCCGATTTAAATTCTATAGATTGTATGGAGTTTGTTATAGATGAGGTGATAAGTACCCTACGCCGTGAAACGAACTGCAAGTTCATTATGTCTTTTGGCTTGAAACGAAAAGATAATATCAATATCTACAGTTTAGAATCACAGATAAAAGCCAAAGCCAACACAATGGTTGTTAAGCGTTATAACAGTGCGGGAGTACTACAAGGTACTTACGACCTTTCGGCTACTTATCAAAATGCTGAACGCCCTGGTGAATCAATCGGTTATTCTTATTCTACCAAAGGGAAAGTAGCGTTTGAAGAAAATGATATAGTTGAAATAACGCTTACTTTGGGCAAAACTCCTTATACAAAGAAGTTTAAATTAGACGAAAACTTGGTCGATATACTTAAAAATAACCATAATATCAGCAATAGTACCGACCCCACATCTTACCACTATCTTAGCCGTGATGGTTCTTTGGCTATTGATGCGGTTGATCGTTCCGACCTTAATGTGACGGGTGCGTGTAATGTGCCTAATAAAAGGTATATGCTTGTAACGACATACAACAGAAAGCTGAAACTACCTAATCCCGATAACGCTGCCGATAAGTTCGATTTTGGCTACTACTATTGGCAAAACCTCAATGCGTCCGATTGGCTTTCTGACCCTACTGTTGGTACACGTGGTTTTTATTTTGAAATATACAAATACACCGGAACAGGTTACCCTGGCTTAGACGCAAGCTTTACAGGAGGTAAAATTTCTGACAGTTCACAATGGCAGCTTTTAACCCCCAATTTGGATTATACTTGGATTAATAATAATGGAACCCTCTATGCCGACCTTGGTGGTCAGCCAGACGGATATTACAAAGCCAAGTTCAAGACCAAAGGTTATGGTCCCTCTTGTACTGAACCTGAACACATTGCCGAAATAAAAACAACTAATACTAAAATAGGTGACCGTTTTGAGTTTGAATTGAATAGAGGTGCCTACAAAGGTACCGTAACCTTGCGCAAATGGTTGGCAGGGTACCATTTTGACTATCCTATCACTGTAAAACTTGATTATATAGACGATGGGGGTACCGGTACCCGTACCTATACCTTCAAAACAGGCTTGCCTTTTGAGCCTCTTCGCGATGTTACCTATACCTTCCCAATGGTAAAAACGGCAGAAAACCCCGATGAACCAGCTGGTAAAATATACCGCTTTGAGTTTGGTGATATTCCCGCAGGGCAATATAATATTACTATTACCGACCGATGCGGCAATACCGAAACTAAGCAGCTCACCATTGATACTCCTATGGTATACACTAAGGACGAGCTGAAAGTAGAACAAGGCTGTGAGGGTACTTCCAAAGTATCGTACGATGTACAAGCCGACCGCATAGGTACCCTACAGTATTTAAATGTAACTCTTTATAAAAAGAACACGTCAGGGGTTTGGGTACGACAATCGTCTCGCCGAGAACGCGCCTATACCTTTAATAACCTTTCATCGGGCGAATACAAAATAGAAGCTACTAACTTCTATCACGCTCGTATCAAAACGATTTACAACTTAGGAAAAACTAACGAAAAAGTATCATACTTTACTGACCCTACAAGCTCTATTAGTGGTTATAGTGAGATATATTCACAGGAAGCTGATAACGAAACCGATTTAGCAAGGAAAGGACGTATTTTACTACACGTAAGTAGGGTGGAGTTTACTATTAGCCCTACCGCCGAACTGATACGCGATGTGGTGCCTACCTCCTGCTCCAAAGCTAATGGTACAGGCTTGGTGGCTGTGCGGATAATGAACCCTGAAAACATTAGTTATCCACTTAAGTTTACCTTGAAAAAGAGTGACGGTACTGAGTTTGCTTCTACTACCTTCCAAGCAGGGTCACAGGCTACGGGCTATGTGTTCAAAAACGTACCTAATGGCACCTATATAGTAGAGACCCAACACAACTGCGGTACTTATTATGATACTAACAAAGTAGTGGATACCAATAGCTACACCGCACCTGGTATTACCTACGTGCCACTTTCCACCAGTCCTTGTAATGGCGATGTGATACGCCTTACTTTTGGCGGTTCGGCACAGTTGTTCGATATAGAATGGTTCCGCATAGAAGCCGATAACTCACAAACCTCTTTGGGTACTTCTCAGACTATTACCGATACAGTGAAACGCGCTACTCACTATTTGGTGCGCTATAGCCTATCGGACACCAGTTTGTGTGTAGTGAACCCATCGGGGGTAGCTTCTATAACCCCTCAATTCACCCCTGATACTACACCACCGGTAATTACGGGCTGCCCTACAGGTACTATTACCGTGAGTACCCTTGCAGGTGAATGCTATGGGGTAGCTACTTGGGGTATAGTAACTGCTACCGATGATTGCCATATAGCAACTTGGAGTCAGACACACCAAAGCGGTCAGCAATTTAATATAGGTTTGCACACCGTTACCTACGTGTTTGAAGATACTTCGGGTAACACGGCTACTTGTACTTTCAATGTGGAGGTTACAAGCAATGCTATTGATATGAAGGTAACCGATGCCTTTGTAGATGGTACTAACGGAGTGATAACCCATAACTTGGCTACTACCGAAAGTTTTAACTACCGCATACAGTACAACAATGCAGGGCAAGAAAACGTAACTTCGGCTACTATGACCATTAAGTTACCTAACCACCCTGGTGTAACCGTTGGTACTCCCGATTTCTCTGGAGCTCGTGAAACTACTTATGTGCCTACCATAATGGGGCAAACCGGTTCTACCTTTACTATTAGCATACCTGGTCAGACCTTACGCCCAGGTCAGGCTACGCGTACTATTATTATACCGCTACAGCTTAATGGTAATTGTGATGAGTTCGGTAAGCCTTGTATGAATATCTTGGAAGCGTCATACACCTTTAAGTATGAAGGAGGTCGCCCTAACTGTATAGTGCCCGAGCAAACCAATACAGGCTCAACTACCATACAGGTATCTACAGCCTTGTGTAACCGCACCGAGCTGTATTGCCCTTCGGACGATCCTAACACACCCGCTACCCAACGCCTTACTGCCATAGCTAGCTTTGACCGCTATATATGGTATAAGGATAATGTACTGCAAGTTAGCACCTTACATTACATTGATGCTACTGCTACCGGTACTTATAAGGTAGAAAAGATAAAAGAATGTAACGGTACTACCTACACTACTACCGAACAAATACAATTAGTAGGCGGTGATACTATCACCGACCCTATTCGCTCGCAAGCTAACGGAGGTGACGTTTGTGCTTCCGACCAAGCTATATTTATGAACCACATCATCTTGTGTAATGAGCCTTCAAAAACGCTTCGCCTGAACTTCCGTGATACACGTGTGGAATGGCAACGCCTTAAAGCAGGTCAGAACCCTAACGGTCAGAACTGTCCTAACACCAATGATAGTGCTTGGGAAACAGTATCCACAGCCTCAAGTTTTACCGTAAGTGCGACGGCTCACTACCGCCTACGCGTGACAAATAATAATAACACTTGCCAAAAGGTATTCTATTTTGATGTGTTTAACAACGCCCTTTCAGGTGAAATTACTAACTATAATGATATTGATAGCTACCGTGCGGGTAATGTCTCTATCAAAATGGCTACTTCGGGCATCAACTATAAATATGTGCTAAAAGATAGTAATGGAGTAGTAAAAGCAACCATTACTAAAAACTCATCTATTCACGCCTTTACTATTACCGAACCTGGTACTTATGTGATAGAGGTAACTTCACCTTCATTGCCACAAACCTGTAAGTGGGTAGTGACACAGGAAATAAAGAAAACCCTTAAGTTCACAGCTAAAGCTACTGCCAAAGCGTGGAAAGGTTGTAATACCCGTGTGATTAACTTCCAAGCATCGGGAGGTGACCCTACCTTTAGCTTTGCCGTTTGGAGTATTGATGATGTAGTACAAAACGGTTATACCGATTATGCCGATGTACAAGCCTCCGACTATATAGCTACTGGTATCCCTATCGGTATTATAGGTCAAGACCGCGATGTACATATTGAACAACCAGGTCGATACGTTTTCTTAGCTAAAGATGCTCAGAACGCATACGCTCTTACTGCCCCTGTAGATATTTATCCTGAAGATTTCTTAGGATATGAAATAGGCGTACGTAACATAGTATGTGGTGATTTGCCTAACTCCGGACAAATATCTATTACTTATAACACCCAACAGAACGTACAATCTACCCTTTATAAGTTCAATGAATTTGGAGGCAAAACACAAGTAGGAACTCCTAATACCACAGGTTTCTTTACTAACTTATCGGCAGGTAAGTACGAAGTTGAAATAAAGATAACTATGGGTAGCCACGCAAGTGCTACTTGTACTTATCGCAATCCTAACCTCGAGGTGAAGAGCTTAGATAGTTCTATACGTGCCTTTGCTGGTATAGCCGAAGATATATCGTGTGATACCTCATCACCTACTAAGCAGTACAAAGTGATAGTGAACAACGTATCAGGAGGTACAGGTAGTGGGTATGAGTTCAGTACCGATAACGTAACTTTTAGCACTAACCCAGTGCTTATGGTAGGTTCTACCGCTTCGGTAGTGTATGTGCGTGATAGTAACAAGTGCGTGTTGGAAATTCCTATCCAAATACAACCTATAGTACCTGCTACTATTACTACTACGGCTGTACAGTATAACTGTGATGGCAAAGGTACCTTTACCGTTACTACTAACCCTACAGGTAACTACCGATTCCAAATAACCAATGCTAATGGTACCCTTAGTGAAACACGTACCTCGAATGTGTTCACCCTTTCACCCGATGTATATAGTATCTACGCTATTTACACTCCCGAAAATGTTACAGGTACTACACCTAACATTCTGTACAAAGAAGACTTTGGTACTGGTTTAGATACCTGCGACTCCGATGTGATATTCCTTACTTGTAATGCTAATGGTACGGCACTTACTAATAATCAGTATATGATTACCCGCCAAGTACCTACCTCACCTAATTGGGTGAACCCTACTCCTACCGATGCTTCCTCTGTTTCCGATGGTCGTTACTTGGCTATTAACGGAGGTTCTATAACTAATGATAACGGAGTAGTGTACAGGCGCACTATTACAGGAGTAGTTCCTGGTCAAGAGCTGAGTGTTTCAGTGAACTTGTTTAACCTTATACCTACTAACTATGTAGGGGCTGTGAACCCTAACTTGGTAGTACGGCTTTACAACCCTGGTAATTTAACCCAATATGTTGAAAAGTCATTAGGTGAATTAACACAACAAAATCGTTGGGTGAATAAGAAAGTAACTTTTGCTGCCTCACAAGTAACTTATAGTTCAGTAAGATTTGAAATTCGCAATAATGCCGACGGTACTCAAACCTTAGGCTCCGACTTTGCCGTAGATGATATTACTATTTGGCAGCCTACCAAAGTGTGTGAAGTGCGTGCCGATGGTATCTCGGTAAATGTAGAACAAAACCGACGCTTTGCCGCTCGTGGTACTGCCCACGATGAAAAATGCGGGCAAGACGATGGTGAAATATACCTCACCGTAGATAATGCAACCTCTAACGCTGTTGAGTATCAGTTGGCTGGTACTACTACTTGGACGGGTATCACCCTTACTCCTATTACAGCCTTACAAGGGGTAGCTACTATTACAGGCTTATCGGCGGTAAATAACGGAACTATTTACATACGCAAAGCCTCTGAACCTACTTGTGTAACAAGTTTCAATTATACTATTAAAAAGCCGGTACCTCTTACCGTAACAGCTACTATTCAGGCTCCGGTAAGTTGTCAGAATGTATTTGCTTCAGTGCGCTTTACTGCCGAAGGAGGGGCTCGCCCATACACTACCTTCCGCTACAGTCCTATAGGTACAGGTACCGCTGCTGCTACTAAAGTAGCTGTGAATAACGAAGCCGATTTCAGCTTAGAACAAGGTACTTACCGCATCGAAGCGGTAGATGCCAATGGCTGTGTGGCTTCGGCTACCTTTGTAGTGCCTAATGTACGCCCATTGCAAATAGAAGTAGTTGATTTAGAACCTTGCTTTGCCGGAGGAGCTACCGGTCGCTTGCAAGTGAACGTACTTAGCGGTAACGGTGATTATCAGTACAGTAAAGATGGTGGTGTGAACTTCCAAAACGGAGGTACCTCATTTGAGTTTGGTAACCTTACCGCAGGTTCATACAATATAGTAGTACGTGATGGTGGTGCTTGTAGCACTAATACTACCTACACTATAATGAACCCATTGCGTATCCAAACCATTTTAGATGAACCTAAAAGCTGTGCTCCTAACAGCCAAGCTAAGTACAAAATAACCTACTCTGGTGGTCGTACAGGTACCCGCCAATTCTTGTGGAGTAATAATCCTACTACCGGATTTACAGTGGCTATCCCTACAGGTATGGTACTTAACCAAAATGGTAATACTTATGAGTTCAATACTAGTGTGGAAGGTGATTACTATTTCAAAGTGCGTTACCTTATGGATAACGGCGATTACTGTGAAGTAGTATCCGACAAACAAACCGTTGAAATAGTAGCACCTAAGTTCACCGCGACTCCTACTGTTGAGAAAGTGAATTGTGCAGGTGCTAATACAGGTAAAATATTGCTCGACAGCAGTAGTATTACCGGTGGCGTAGCACCTTATATCATACGTCTTGACAACGGATTTATAACTCGCCAATTAGGTGTGGGTGATATAGTAGGCTTGGCTCCAGGTACTTATACTCTTACTATTGAGGATAGTGCCAACTGTACTTCGGTACCTATGCCAGTAGTAGTAACCGAAGTGCCTGCAATGGTGGCTACTGTAACTCATACTAATTTGAAATGTGTTGGCGGAGGTACACAACTTTCTACAATCTCGGCTCAAGTATTGTCG
This sequence comes from uncultured Capnocytophaga sp., assembly GCA_963523735.1. Lineage (GTDB taxonomy): Bacteria > Bacteroidota > Bacteroidia > Flavobacteriales > Flavobacteriaceae > Capnocytophaga. Next base: position 18,741 of record CAUREJ010000014.1, on the reverse strand, counting down.
GGAGGTACCGCACCATTTACTGTTGTCTTACGCAAAAACGGAGTAACCGACGAAACCCGTGCTAATGTACAAGAAGGTGATTTTATACAATTCACTAATAAAGATATAGGACGTTATGAAGTGCTTATTGAAGATGCTAAAGGCTGTAAGTTCACTAACAACTTCCAAATAACTTCCGATGCTAATAACCTTGATGTTAATACCAATGGAGTTAATGCTTGTTACGATGGCTCAGGTGAAGTAAAAGTATCAGTATTTGCAAGTTCAGGAGGTACTATAGGCAATGGGCAATATATAGCAATATACCGTGAGGGTATCCCAATGCCATTAGGAGCTACAGGGGCAACACACCCTACAGGCGTACCTAATGAATATTGGTACCGTATGAGTGATGTAGCTACTACTACCCTTTCCGATGGTTCACAAGCGCAAGCTTCTACCTATGTGTTCTCACCTGCTAACCTTAATGGTTTAACACCAGGGGTGCGCTATACCTTCATAGTATATGATCCTAATACAGGTTGTAGCTTTACCAAAGAAGCTAATATGAAGGTACCAGCTTCCTCACCTCTTAAGATTACTATTACAGGTACTAAGCCTACTACTTGTGCCTCTGCCGACGATGGTGAGTTGCAGTTTAATATTAAAGATTGGGTAGGTACTTCTGTGAATTTTAGAGTGTTTAAATATCCACCTCAGTATCCTAACCATAAAGATCCTGTAGATGCATTAGGTAATCCACACCCTGTATTAGGTACTCTAACACTTTCAGGTACTCCTGCAATAGGTGAAGATACCAAAATAACAGGTATTCCTGCGGGTCGTTACTTTGTACTCTTTACCGATGCAAATGCTTGTACTATGGGTTCTGAAGAGTTTACCATAGGTAAATCGAACTCACAACTCACTATAAGCGCTACCGTTACCAAAAAGGCTAACTGCAAGCAGCCTACTCCTACAGGATTAGGTCGTATAGTAGTAGATGCAGAAGGAGGGGTGGCTCCGTACCAATATTACTATCAGCCTATAAGTGCTTTCTCTGTGCCAGCACTTTCTACCGCCTCACGTACAGCTGCCTTTATAGCCAATAATGATCACGGAACTTCACGTGATGTGGTTTCGGGCTTGTACCGCGTGTACGTACGCGATGCTAATGGTTGTGACCAATACGCCGATGTAACTGTTGGCTTAGATAGCAGTCCATCTATAGCCTCAGTAGCTGTACAAGATGCTTGTGCCGATAATGCCGATTATCCTATTAGTGTTATATTCGCTACTAAAGGGGTAGGACAGCATAGTTATAAGATAGATGGTATCAATAACTGGCAAAACCTCACTATGCCATCGGCTGCTGATAATGAAGTGTTGTTACCTATACGCTTAGCACCGAATGTAGCTTCTTACACCCTATCCATACGTGATGGTAATGGTTGTGAAACCAGCACTACTTTCCGTGTGAACGAAATGATTAAGTTCCAAGCAGCACATACTCAGTTAGTGCCTTGTGGTAATGGTACTGCCGATATTCAGGTAACTAATATCACCGGTGGCTCAGGAACCTATCGTATAGGGGTGTATCGTATTTCGGAAGACGAGTATGGTAACCAGCGCAATGCGCCTATTATCACTGCCGATAACGTAACAGGTAACTCATATACAGTGAACGGAGCTACTTATACCATTACAGCAGGTACTTACCGTATTAATGTGTATGACGGGGCTACCTTTGGTACCTCTGCCGAGTGTGCTCAAACAATGTTGTTTACCGTAGTACCTCCGCAAATGCCTACTATCGAGGTACTTTCAGTAACAACTCCGGCTTGCTATAGTGGTACAGCTACCATACGCGCCAAAGTAACCCCTGTAGCCGATGCACCTTATGTGTTCGACTTGCTTAATACCTCTGGTATCTCGGTAATAGGAGCTCCGGTAGTAGCAACTACTAACACTAACTACGTAACTTTTGAAGGAGTACCTTCAGGAGCAGTTTCATTAGGCGGTGCTAAATATACTATTACAGCAAAATCATCATTAGGTTGTACTGTCGAAACTGTTGTAGCTGTTATATCTCCCGATCAAGTAACCATAACCACTAATGCCCTTACCAAGCGTGATTACACTTGCGAGCGCGAAGACGGATACCTCACAGGTGAAACCTCTTATCCTCAGCTTAAATTCAATCTTGAAGGAGTAAGTGGTGGTACCTTACCTTATTCACGTATCGAGTTCCGTGAAGCAGGAACAGGTACAGTGATTAACCAGCAGGCAGTAGAAACTGATGTAACTCAGTATATCTATACACTGCCTTCTTACCTCACTGCCGATACTAACTATTACGTAAAAGTGTACGATGCTAACGGTTGCGAGGCTATAACCACTCCGGTAACTATCTCATCAACCCTTATGATGAGCAGCCTTGCCGCAAGCCAAGTACAAGCACTTACTTGTGCCAATGGTGCCGAAATTATCAATATAACCCTTAGCACTACTACGGCTTATAACAATGAGCTTATCGAGTACAAAGTAGTGAAAGCAGGTACTATTGATGAGGTTGTAAGGAGAACGCTCTCCAGCACTACCTTTAATGGCGTCTCGATTACCGAAGCTGGTAATTACGTGATTACCGCTCGCAATTTATCGACCGAGTGCGAAGTAAGTACTAATTACACTGTCTTGAGTCAGGAAACCTTATTGTTAGAAGCTAAAGACCCTGTGGCTATAGAATGTAAAGGAGGAACAGGACAAATAACCCTTCAGCTTACTGATACACGCCTTACCGACGGCGACCAAGTAGCTAATGGTTTTAACTATCTGATTTACGATATAGCAACTAACAACGTTACAGTAAGCGGCACTACCGTAGGAACAATTACCCCAGGTAAAGGCACCCTATCGTTATATGCCGGTAAGTACAGGGTAGTAGCTACCTCACCTATTACAGGTTGTTCGGCTTACACTACTTTTGAAATGCCAGAAGCCGAACGTGATATTAACGTGTTTGCACGTGAAACAGCAAGTGTAACCTGCGACTATAACCGTGGTGAAATACTTGTAACTGTAACAGGAGGTTGGGCTCCTTATAAAGTAAATATCGCAGGAGGTGCTATTTCAGCCAATGCCGATATAAGTATTGACGGTGATAGCGTGCTGTTCCAAAACTTAGTAGCCCCTTCAACTTCGGGCGGAATACTTACCTATACCATAACCATTACCGATGCCAAAGGTTGCCAGATAGCTACAGGAACTACCCAAGTGCCTCTACTATCACCCGATAGCATTTCGGCTACTGTTACGGTAACACAACACGCTACTTGCTTCGGAAGTTCCGATGGTATTATCGATGTAGTTTCTAGCACTGTTACCGGTGGTTCAGGTAACTACTACTATTCACTCATAGATGCTAATTACCAAGTTAAAGGTCCTCAGCGCAATAACACACGTTTTGATAACCTTTATCCAGGTATCTATACCTACGAGATAATGGACACTTGGGGCTGTTCACTTTCAGTATATCAAATAGAAATTATAGAGCCTAAGCCAATTACCGTTTCCGCTACTAATACTAAGCTGTTAGTGTGCTATGGCGGTCGCGATGGAGTATTCGATTTCGAGATAGCAGGAGGACGACCTCCTTATAATGTTGAAATCGTTGATAAGTACACCAATATCACTTATCACCGTGAAACAGGCGTGTATACCGATACCCGTTACAGTCCTAATTCGGCGCCAGGAGGTCAGCAATATCCAGCAGGAACCTATAAGATAATCATTACCGATAGCGGACAAGGGGCAGGCGTAGGTTGTACAATGTCACCATCTTATGAGTTCACCGTGTACTCGGCTCCGGATCTCGATGCCGAAACAGCACAAGGGTATAACTGTGATAACAATGAGTTTACTACCTTTATCGAAGTACGCTTTAAAGACGAAGTAAACTTCAATAATATGACCTATAAACTTAATAATGCTGGTGTGCCACAAACATTCTCACGCAATAACGGAGTGAATATAGGTTATATCGACCAAACACGTTTTGACAGAAGTATCGCTACTCAAACCCTCGAAGTGTTCTATACCAATGTACACTCGGTAACAGGCGAAAGCAGAGATTGCAACCAAGTGCTTACAAAACCAATAACGGTTGAAGAGATTTATCAGATATCAAACATAGTGAAAACACCTACCACTGTGGTTAATACCCTACAAGTGGAAGGAGTAGGAGGTAAAAAACCTTATCGTTATGAGTTCAATGGCGAATACTACGATGATAAAAACATCTATGAACTCAAACTTAACGACCCCGACTACACCGACCCTGTAAGCGGTAAAACCTACAAAATAGTAAAAGTAAGAGTGTTTGATAGCGCAAGCCTAAATCCTAACCCAGGTACGGGCTGCGTGTTCGAGAAGATTTTCTATGAAGAATACTTTGATATTTTCTTACCAAACTTCTTTACCCCTAATGGCGATGGTACCTACGATACTTGGGCACCTCGCAATGTAGAAAAGTATCCGTTCATCCGCACCTCTATCTTTGACAGATACGGACGCCGTATAACAGTACTTAACTACGGTGAAGAATGGGACGGTAAGTATGAAGGTCGTGATATGCCAACCGGCGATTACTGGTACATAGTCGAGCTCGGTGATGAGAACGACTCACGTACCTTCAACGGTAACTTTACCCTTTATCGTTAGAAAATGATTTTGATTAATAAAAGCCTGCTTTCTGTCAGAAAGCAGGCTTTTTTGTTTTTGCTAATTTCCTCATTTTTATTGCGAATAATGCAAAAATCCTCCACCCTCACTCCCTTTTGGGGGCAAAAATACAATCCTCTAACAATCAGCCTATTACATCAATAACGCCCATAAAAGCAACTTAAAGCCATTTCGAAGCCAGAACGAAGGCATACCGAAGGCAGAGCGAAGGGTGAGCGAAGGATAAGCGTTATATTGCTGAACATCAAGCGTTTAATGCCCGTACCCTCACTTTGCATTATTCACAACAAAAAACCAAAAACATTGCATTTTCTTCATTTTCTCTCCCCCTATTCACTATCCCCTATCCCCTAACTCCTAATTTGCTAATTTCCACATTTGCTAATTTTCTCATTTCCTCATTCAGATAACAGCCGAAATTTTGTTTTCTCATAAAAACAATGTAACTTTGCACCCCGAATTACTATGAACCATTCAATCATTAAAAAATAAAAGAAAATGGCAAATACCGACGATCAATTTAAAAAAGTAATCGCTCACGCCAAAGAATACGGATTTATATTCCCATCGAGCGAAATTTACGACGGACTTGGTGCCGTCTATGACTACGGACAAAATGGAGTGGAACTCAAAAAAAACATCCGCGAATACTGGTGGCGCGCAATGGTGCAAATGAACGAGAACATAGTAGGAATAGATGCCGCTATATTTATGCACCCTACTACTTGGAAAGCCTCAGGGCACGTCGATGCTTTTAATGACCCTCTTATCGATAATAAAGACTCTAAAAAACGCTACCGTGCCGACGTGCTTGTCGAAGATTACGTCGCTAAATTGGACGATAAAATAGAAAAAGAAATTGCTAAAGCCCAAAAACGATTCGGCGATGCCTTTGACCGCGAGCAATTTGTAACTACTAACCCACGCGTGTTAGAGTACAAACAACGAGGCGAAGAAATACTACACCGCTTAGGTAAATCACTTGAAAAAGAAGACCTTGCCGATGTAAAAGCCCTTATCGAAGAACTTGAAATAGCCGACCCCGAAACTGGCTCACGTAATTGGACAGATGTGAAACAGTTCAACCTAATGTTCGGTACCAAAATAGGAGCCTCTGCCGATGCTTCTATGGATTTGTACCTACGCCCCGAAACCGCTCAGGGTATATTTGTGAACTTCCTGAACGTTCAGAAATCAGGACGTATGAAAATTCCTTTTGGTATTGCCCAAACAGGTAAAGCCTTCCGCAATGAGATTGTGGCACGCCAGTTCATCTTCCGTATGCGCGAGTTCGAGCAAATGGAAATGCAGTTCTTTATCAAACCAGGTACCCAACAACACTGGTATGAATATTGGAAACAAACTCGCCTACAATGGCACTTGTCATTAGGTATGGGCGAAGAAAACTACCGTTACCACCCTCACGAAAAGCTGGCTCACTACGCCGATGCTGCTTGTGATATTGAGTTCCGTTTCCCATTCGGTTTTAAAGAATTGGAAGGTATCCACTCACGTACTGATTTCGACCTTGGTAACCACGAAAAGTATTCAGGTAAAAAAATGCAATACTTTGACCCCGAAGAAAACAAGAGTTATACCCCCTACGTGCTTGAAACCTCTATCGGTCTTGACCGTATGTTCCTTGCCGTATTCTCTAATTCTTTGCAAGAAGAGGCGTTGGAAGGTGGCGAAACACGTACCGTATTGCGCTTGCCTTTTGTGTTCGCTCCTACCAAAGTAGCGGTATTGCCATTGCTTAAAAAAGACGGGCTGCCCGAATTAGCCGAGCAAATAGTGAACGACCTTAAATATGATTTTAAGGTAGCTTATGACGAGAAAGATGCCGTAGGACGCCGTTACCGCCGTCAAGATGCTGTAGGAACACCTTTCTGCGTAACAGTCGATCACCAATCACTTGAAGATAATACCGTAACCTTGCGTCATCGTGATACTATGCAACAAGTCCGCATAGCTATTCCCCAATTGCGTGAGGCTATTGCCAAAGAAGTAGATATGCGTCACTGGCTACACAAATTAGCTAATAATAAGTAATAAAATGACTGAAAATCCAACAATAAAACGCCCTACCCCTATTGATGAAGAAGTGATTTGGGATAAAAAGGTTACCCTAATGAGCCGAACCAATAAGCACGGACATATAATGGAGACTAATAAGGCATTTCAGGAAGTATCAGGTTATACGGAGGCTGAGTTGTATGACCAGCCTCATAGCCTTATACGCCACCCCGATATGCCCAAAATAGTATTCAAAATACTGTGGGAAAACCTTAAAGGGCGCAATAACTTTCACGCAATTATCAAAAACCTATCCAAGAGCGGGAAGTACTATTGGGTAATTACTAATTTTCAGATATTGCGCAATGAACACGACCAAATAACAGACTTTGTATCGCACCGAAAGGCACTGCCTAAGGCTCTTATTACGGAGCATATAGCCCCTTTGTACGAGCGACTTCTGAAAATAGAAAAAGCGAATGGTTTAGAAGTAAGTGAACGTTATTTTAAAGGCTTTTTAGAAGATAGAAAAACTACTTACGATGCTTTTATCCGTAGTTTGCTAAAAGAAAACGCCGACGAGATTAAAGCTTTTTACAACAACAAAGATACGGATAGCTTTTTGAATGATTTAATTCAATAGCATATATCGCTTTTAAGTCTTTTTAAACTAACAAATTACAAATCGTCAGATGCGCGTCTGACGATTTAGTTTTATAACAAAAACTACAAATGAAATACTTTTTACTTTCCTTGCTCCTCTTTGCGCTCTCTCCTGCTATAGCACAAAGAAACGACTCTATTCCACAAGCTTTACCCGATAGTATTGCCAATGCTTTACAAGGGGTACACCCGCTGGAAGCAGATTTGTTGAGCAGGCAATACAAAATTAGCGATAACCTTACTTATGAGTATAAACGCCCGCGTTTTGCCGACCTCTTTAACAAGATACCGCGTAATATAGGTAAATCGGCAGTGGAAATGGTCTCTAAACCTAATTACCCTTACGGGCTGGCGGCTATGGGTGCTACCGTTGCCCTTATCCCTGCCGACCCTTGGCTGATTAAGGAAAGTAGAAGTTTAGGCGAAAGTATTGGCTTTAACGAAGCTCATACTTATAAAAAATTAGGATTCTTAAAAATAGTGCCTGCCGATGTGAACTCAGCTTTGTACTTTGTAGGGAATGGTACTACTTTTATCATCATTAGTGGGGGGCTGGCTACTTATGGCTTTATTACGGGTGATTACAGGGCTAAGAGTACCTCGATGCAGCTGCTGGAAAGTATTATCGTTTCGGGGGTGTTTGTACAGCCTTTTAAACGACTCACAGGGCGTGAAAGTCCCTTTATAACCGATGAAGAAGGGCGATGGCATAGTAAGTGGAGGTTTGCTCCCAGTTTTAAAGACTATCAGCAGCACACACCTCATTACGATGCGATGTTCTCGGGGCATCTTACTACGGCTATGTCGGCATTAACGGTGCTTACCGAAAATTATCCCGACTACAAGTGGATAAAGCCCGTAGGCTACACCGCCTTAGGCTTAATGTGTTATGAAATGATGCAAAGCAAGGTGCATTGGGCTTCCGATTACCCTATGGCACTATTTGTGGGCTATATCACTGGTAAAACAATTGCTAATAGGCGTATTACTAAGATAAAAACAGAAGAAACTACTTTTGCTACTAAAACTAAATACGAATGGAATTTTAGTACGGGCTATACCTTGGAAGGGTATCAGTTAGTGGGAATAAATATCAAATTTAACTAATTGACAAGTAACAACAAAGGCTGCTGAGCGTGAGTGCTTAGCAGCCTTTGTTCTTACTAATTATTTGTGAATTTACTCTGTTATCTATTTCTTAGTTCCTTTTCTAAAGCGATAGCTTTAGGGAAAAGAATGTTGTTTTCTAAGTGTATGTGCCTATTGAGGTCGGCTTCAAACTCTTGAAGCATCTGATAGGTTACTTTGTAAGTATTGCAAGCATCAGCAGGTGGTGTATAGTTGTTGGTGAGCTTAGCTATTTCGGCAAAGCGGTCACCTTCGGCACTATGGTCGTCCATCATCATTGCAATCGGGTTTTCAACACTTCCAAAAGGAGCAGCAGGTAGGGGTTGCCCAGTTTGTTGTACTTTAACTAAGTTTTCGATAAAAGGGAACAGAATGTTTTCCTCTTTTTTGAAATGGATTTGTAAGTCCGAAGCACTTTCGTTAAAAATGCGATTGATTTCCAGCAGTTCGGGGTGGCGCTGCCCGTGTACTTGGCATAGCTTGTCCAGAAATTGGAGTAGGGTAGGGGTTTTGTCAGCTACGTATTGATGGTGAATGCGTACTATATAGTTCGCAAGTAGGTCGAGAGGCCAGTGGCGTACATCAACCTCATCAGAAGCACCTTGCGGAAGGGCACTAAGCTCGTCGGTAAGGTTTTGTATATCAACTCCTTTTTGCTCACAGGCTTCGGTTATAGTGTGGTTACCTCGGCAGCAAAAGTCGATGCCGTGTTTTTTAAATATAGCGGCAGTACGGAAATCGTCGGCTACGATTTCACCAATGGTTTTGTTTGTTACGGTCATAATAATTTTATTTGAGGCGGCAAAGGTACGAAAAGGGTTTGTATAATAAAAGTGTTTTATATCTTTTTTTTGTAAGTTCGGTGTAGAGACTGCTATTTTTTTGATAGATAATCTGAATTGGCAGCCAAAGTTGCTGGATTTTTACAGGAGGTAAAAGTGTGTATGGATAGTTAGAAAAATTTGGAGGGAATAGGTGTTTTTTGTAATTTTGTAGCTTTAAAGAGAAAAGAGTTTAATTATGTTGCAAGAGATAGAGAGGAAATTCAAGGTAAAAAATGATGCTTATAAGGCAGAAGCGGTAAAGGTGGTACGTATTACGCAGGGGTATTTGAGTTCGGTGCCTGAGCGTACAGTGAGAATACGGCTGAAAGATGAAGAGGCTTTTATCACCATAAAAGGTGCTACTAATGATAGGGGAACAACACGATTTGAGTGGGAGAAGTCCATTAGTGTTAGTGAGGCGTTGCAGTTGCTTAGTCTTTGTGAGCAAGGAGTGATTGATAAAAGGCGCTATATAGTACCCGTAGGGAAATACACTTTTGAGGTAGATGAGTTTTATGGTGATAATGAGGGACTTGTAATGGCTGAAATAGAATTGCCCGATGAAAATACTACTTTTACTAAACCCGATTGGTTAGGAGAAGAGGTTACAGGCGATGGGCGTTATTACAATGCTATGCTTGTTAAAAAACCTTTCAAACATTGGTAGTTGATAATTTTTTAGTACTTTTGCAAAAAATAAAGAGGTGTTATGGCAAGAGATATTTTACCTACCCCCGTACTTGAGGGAAATGACGTGATAGAGTTCTATAAAAAGTTAGCGAACTTTAAAGAGAATTTAAAGGAAAAAGGCATTACTTGGGAAGTAATTCAAGAAGATGCAAAACTTTTAAAATCAATTTTTAAAGAAAGACCAGATGTTGAAAAAAAATAACTTAGAGGGTTTATCTTTTTTTCAACTGAGAGAAGATTATCCTATCAAACCTTTTGATTGTGAAGATGACGATTTGAATGATTTTCTGTTCAATAAAGCATTACTATATCAAAAAGAACTACTTGCTACCACTTTTATCGTTGAAGACAAAGAGCGCACTTTAGGTTACTATAGTGTGCTGAATGATAGTTTGCAACTCAAAGAAGAGGATTTTCCGTCAAAGAGCAAATACAAGAAGTTTCTAAGTCATCTAATTCCTCACCCCAAACGCCATTTGAAAAGTGTACCTGCGGTAAAAATAGGACGTTTAGCGATTGATAAAACCTATAAAGGTAAGGGGTTAGGAATGATTTTTATTCGTAATATTATACGTGATTGTGTTGAATTAAACGGAAAGATAGCTTGCAGACTTATCACAGTAGACGCCTATAAAGGAGCTTTAACTTTTTACCAAAAGTTAGGTTTTGAATTCCTAACCGAAAAAGATAACAATGAAGACATTCGCCAGATGTTCTTTGACTTGACAGAGCTTAATAATTAACTAAAATGGCAAAAGATATTTTACCTACCCCCGTACTTGAGGGAAATGACGTGATAGAGTTCTATAAAAAGTTAGCGAACTTTAAGAAGAGCTTTGAGGAAAAAGGCATTACCCGAGAGAGTATTCGTGAGAATGCAAAACTTTTAAAATCAATATTTAAAGAAAAACCAGATGTTGAATTAGCAGATTAGCAAAATATATGACAGAACCTACAAAATACAATCCTACAGAATTGGAAGAGAAGTGGTACGCCTATTGGCTTACTCATAATTATTTTCACTCGGTGCCCGATGAGCGCACGCCCTATACAATTGTGATTCCGCCCCCTAACGTTACAGGGGTACTCCACATGGGGCACATGTTGAATAATACCATTCAAGATGTACTGATACGCCGTGCCCGCCTTAAAGGCTTGAACGCTTGCTGGGTGCCAGGTACCGACCACGCTTCCATAGCTACTGAAGCTAAGGTGGTGGCTAAACTGAAGGAACAAGGCATACAAAAAGCCGACCTTACTCGTGAGCAGTTTTTAGAACACGCTTGGGAATGGACGCACCAATACGGGGGAGTAATCCTCGAACAACTCAAGAAATTGGGTTGCTCTTGCGATTGGGAGCGTACTAAATTCACTATGGACGCACCTTTGTCGGCTTCGGTAATAAAGGTATTTGTCGATTTGTATAACAAAGGACTTATATACCGCGGACATAGAATGGTGAACTGGGATCCGGAGGCTAAAACTACCCTATCCGATGAGGAGGTGATTTATGAGGAACGACAAGGGTTTCTGTATCATATCAAATATCAAATAGAAGGTACTCAGGAGTATTTAGTGATTGCTACTACCCGCCCCGAGACTATCTTTGGTGATACTGCGGTGTGTATTAACCCTAATGATGAGCGTTGGCAACATCTGAAAGGCAAGAAGGCAGTAGTGCCTATCTGTAACCGTGCTATTCCTATTATTGAAGATGAGTATGTAGATACCGAGTTCGGTACAGGCTGCCTAAAAGTAACACCTGCTCACGACCCTAATGATAAAGTGTTGGGGGATAAGCATCAGTTGGAAGTAATTGATATTTTTAACGATGATGCTACCCTGAATCACTATGGGTTGCACTACAATGGTAAAGACCGTTTTGTGGTACGCAAGGAAATAGTGGCTGAGTTGGAAGAAATAGGAGCTTTGCTTAAGAAAGAGACTTATACTAACAAAGTGGGTACTTCAGAACGCACTAAGGCAGTGATTGAACCTCGCCTTTCCGACCAGTGGTTTCTGAAGATGGATACACTTATCAAGCCTGCTATGAAAGCAGTGTTGGAAGATGAAACCATTAAGTTATACCCTAAGAAGTTTGAAAATATTTATAGACATTGGGTAGAGAATGTACGCGATTGGAATATTTCACGTCAGTTATGGTGGGGGCAACAGATACCTGCTTATTACTACGGTGAGGGCAAAAACCAATTTGTAGTAGCCGAAACCAAAGCCGATGCACTTGTGTTAGCACGTGAAAAAAGTGGTAACGACACTCTTACCGAAGCCGATTTGCGACAAGATGAAGACGCCTTAGATACTTGGTTCTCGTCTTGGTTATGGCCTATGAGTGTATTCAATGGTATTTTAGAACCTGAAAATCCTGAGATTAAATATTATTACCCTACTAACGATTTGGTTACAGCTCCTGATATTCTTTTCTTCTGGGTAATTAGGATGATAGTAGCTGGCTATGAATACAAGGGGGAACGTCCGTTTAGCAATGTGTACCTTACCGGATTAGTACGTGATAAACAACGCCGCAAGATGTCTAAATCGTTGGGAAATTCACCCGATGCGCTGAAACTCATAGCGGACTATGGTGCCGATGGCGTAAGGGTAGGCTTGTTGCTTTCATCGGCAGCAGGGAATGACTTGCTGTTTGATGAGGCTCTTTGTCAGCAAGGGAAAGGGTTTGGTAACAAGCTGTGGAATGCTTTCCAATTGGTAAAAGGTTGGCAGGTGGCAGAGGTAGCACAACCAGCAGCTGCTGAACTTGCTTTAAAGTGGTTTGAGGCTAAATTCAATGCGGTGCTTACCGAAGTGGAAGACCATTTTGAGAAGTATCGCATTTCCGATGCACTAATGGCTATCTACAAACTTGCTTGGGACGACTTCTGTGCGTGGCTCTTAGAAATGGTTAAACCTGAATTTGGCAAACCAATGGACAAAGCAACTTACGAGGGGGTAGTAGCAGCTTTTGAGAACTTGTTAAAATTGTTGCACCCCTTTATGCCTTTCCTTACTGAGGAAATATGGCAAAGTTTAGCCCCTCGTACCCCTGAACAGGCTCTTATAGTAGCTACTTATCCAACTGTACAGCCTTATGATGAAGCACTGTTAGCTCAGTTTGATTTTGCTGCTGAGGTAATAGCAGGTATACGTACGGTGCGTAAAGAGAAGAATATACCTTTTAAAACATCGCTTAGCCTTTCGGTATTGAACAAAGAACAAATGAGCAATCGTTTTGACGCGGTCATTACCAAAATGGGTGGACTTGAGGCTATTGCCGAAGTGAGTGCTGCTATAGAAGGAGCAATGTCTTTCCGCGTGAAAGCTAATGAGTACTTTATACCAATGGAAGGAGCTGTGAATGTAGAGGAAGAATTAAAGAAACTACAAGAAGAATTGACCTATACACAAGGCTTTTTGGCATCGGTGCGGAAGAAACTTTCTAATGAGAAGTTTGTGAACTCGGCACCTGCAGCGGTAGTAGATAATGAGCGCAAAAAAGAAGCTGATGCACTGGCTAAAATAGCTACTATTGAAAAGAGTATTAAACAACTAACAGCTAATAAATAATAAAGATGGAACACTTAAAACAACTAATAGACCAAGCGTGGGAGAGCCGTACGATGCTCAAAGAAGAATTGGTACAGCAATCTATCCGTGAGGTAATTCACTTGTTGGACTTAGGACAACTAAGGGTAGCCGAGCCTACTGCTAACGGCTGGAAAGTGAATGAATGGGTAAAGAAAGCTGTAGTGCTGTACTTCCCTATCCAAAGTATGAAGCCTGTAGAGGTGGGTATCTTTGAGTTTCACGATAAGATTCCGCTCAAACACAATTACGATGAGAAGGGCGTACGCGTAGTACCGCCTGCTGTTGCCCGCAGGGGTGCTTTTATAGCCAAAGGGGCTATCTTAATGCCCAGCTATGTGAATATAGGGGCTTATGTAGATGAAGGTACTATGGTGGATACGTGGGCTACTGTGGGTAGCTGCGCCCAAATAGGTAAGAATGTTCACCTTAGCGGGGGTGTAGGTATAGGCGGAGTGTTAGAACCTTTGCAAGCTGCCCCTGTAATTATTGAAGATGGTGCTTTTATAGGCTCTCGTTGTATAGTGGTGGAAGGCGTACACGTAGGTAAAGAAGCTGTACTGGGTGCTAATGTGGTGCTTACTGCTTCTACTAAAATAATAGATGTAACAGGTAGTGAACCTAAAGAGCTGAAAGGCTATGTGCCCGAACGCTCGGTGGTGATACCTGGTAGCTATACCAAACATTTCCCAGCAGGTGATTACCAAGTGCCTTGCGCCCTTATCATTGGGCAGCGGAAGGCTTCTACCGATAAGAAAACCTCATTGAACGATGCGCTGAGAGAATACGGAGTATCAGTATAAGAGGCAATTAATAAATAACAAAGGCTGTTTAACAAATAGGAATGTTAAACAGCCTTTTTTGTGTTTTATTACTTCTCAATTATTAGCTGTTAATTGCTATGATAATTTCTTTGCGAAGGTCGGATTCGGTGGTGCTGGCGGCTCCTACTCCTTTGCTTTTTACATCTATCTGCCGGAGCGAGGCTATAATAGCACTTACCTTTTTCATAGGATAATGCTGGGCTGCAGTACGGAGGTCTTTGATAGCACCATAGTTAGATGTTTTTAGCAGGGTCTGGATATACTTATCGGTTTGGTCGGTGGAACCGTGAAAAGCTAAGAGCTGTTGGAAAAAATTGTATAATACAGAGAGAGTGCCTATTAAGGAATTGTCTTTGGGGTTACTGTCGAAGTGTTTTAAGATACGGGTTGCCTTATAAATGTCTTTAGCCGCAATGGCACTCTTAAGCTCAAAGTTGTTAAACTCTTTGCTAATACCTATGTTTTTTTCGATAATATCGGGGGTTACTTCGGTGTTTTCGGGTACTATGAGGGCAAGCTTATTTACTTCGTTCTGAATGCGACTAAGGTCGGTACCTAAGAAATCGATTAGCATTTGGATTCCTTTTGCCTGAATGCTGAGCTTCTTCTTTTTCAGTATATCGGTAAGCCAATCGGGAACTTGATTTTCATACAGTTTATTGCTCTCTAACACTACACAGGCTTTGTTCTTCTCCAGCGCTTTTGCTAATTTTTTGCGTTTATCAAGTATTTCATATTTGTAACAGAATACAAGTACAGTGGTAGGGGTAGGGTTCTCGGCATAAGGTACAAGCTGCTCGATGGTGTTTTTTAGATTCTGCGCTTCTTTGATGATGATTACCTGATAGTCACTCATCATTGGGAAGCGACGTGCATAATCGATGATGGTAGGGACGGTTACATCTTGCCCGTATAACACTATTTGGTCGAAGCCCTTTTGGTCTTCCTTAAGTAAATGATTTTCAATGTAATCGGATACAATGTCGATGAAATAGGGTTCTTGCCCCATCAGGAAGTAGACGGGGGCTATTACGCCATTCTTTATGTTACGTATAATGTTTTTTACTTCATTCATTTGGCAAAGGTACAAAAAAAATACTACCTTTGCACTATGAAAGAATTAAATTTTAAAAATTATCCGTTCAGAATAAAAAAAGTTGATGATAAGCTGTGGATTTACGATGTAATACGCCGCAAATATGTGGTGCTGCAACCCGAAGAATGGGTGCGCCAACACGTTCTTCACTTCCTCATTGAAGAAAAAGGTTATCCTAAACCTCTGGTGAATGTAGAGAAGGTTTTGATAGTAAACGGACTTACTAAACGTTATGATATTGTAGTGTTTTCAAGGCGTGGTGTTATTTTATTGGCTGTAGAATGCAAGGCGCCTACTCGTACTATCACACAGCAAGCTTTTGACCAAATAGCGCGTTATAACCTTGTGCTGAACGCTCACTACTTAATGGTTACCAATGGCTTACACCACTACTACTGCCAAATGGACTACGGTAGCCAAAAATACTTATTCCTTAATGATTTACCTCACTATAACGACCTTACCCAATGACTTGTGCTATTGTAATTTTAAACTGGAATGGTAAGGAGCTATTGCAACAATTTCTGCCTTCGGTAGTAGCTTATACTACTGAGGCTGCTGTGTATGTGGTAGACAATGCTTCTTCCGATGATTCTGTGGCTTTTCTGCAAGAAAACTTTCCGTCGGTATCTGTAGTGCAGAATCCTACTAACTTGGGCTATGCAGGGGGCTATAATTACGCCTTGCAACACATATCGGCTGATGTGTATTGCTTGCTGAACTCGGATGTGCGGGTAACCGAAGGCTGGTTAAAGCCTATCCTACCTCTGTTTGACAATCCTGCGGTGGCGATGGTACAACCTAAGATAAGAGATGCCAAAAGTCCTGCTTACTTTGAGTACGCAGGGGCAGCAGGGGGGTATATTGACAAATACGGATTTCCTTATTGCCGGGGGCGTGTGTTCGATAGGGTAGAGGAGGACAAAGGGCAGTACGATACACCTTCGCCTTGTGCTATTTTTTGGGCATCGGGGGCTTGTTTTTTTGTGCGTGCAGAGGTTTTTACACAATTAGGGGGCTTTGATGAAGACTTCTTTGCCCATCAGGAGGAGATAGACCTTTGCTGGCGGGCGCATCACCTTGGGTTGCAGGCGTTGTGCTGTCCCGAAAGTGTGGTGTACCACGTAGGGGGGGCTACCCTTGCGGCTGCTAATCCGCAGAAAACGTATCTCAATTTCCGCAATAGTCTTTTTATGTTGCTTAAAAATCTGCCTGCTAAGCAACTTTACACTACTCTTTTTGTGCGTATGGTGTTGGATGGGGTTGCGGGGTTGCGTTTCCTTATGCAGGGTAAGCCGCGCTTGCTATGGGCAGTGCTGAAGGCTCATTTCCATTTCTACGGTTCTTTCCTAAAATTCAAAAAGAAACGACCTACTTCTTTTTTTGCTGATTATTACGAAATAAAATCGATTGTTTGGCGGCATTTTGTGCAAAAGTAACGCGTGTTGCTATTAAAAAAAAACTCTTCAAGTCTGGAATTAGATTTGAAGAGTTTTTTGTTTTTAATTGTTAGGGCTCAGCCCTATGGCTTTTCCTATAAGGGTGGTTGAGGTACAACTATTTACTTTAACCATTACAAAGTCGCCGATTTTATAATTCTCTTTAGGGAAAACCACTACGGTGTTTTGGCTGTTGCGCCCCATCCACTCGTCGGGTGATTTTTTAGAAGCGCCTTCGATGAGTACTTCGACTGTTTTGCCTACTTGGGCTTGGGTGCGGTATAGGCTGTGTTTTTGTTGGAGGTCGATGATTTCGGTAAGGCGTCGTTTTTTTACCTCTTCGGGTACATCGTCGGTTATTTTGCGTGCAGCCAAAGTGCCAGGTCGTTCCGAATAGGCAAACATAAATCCGAAATCATACTTTACGTATTCCATCAGCGAAAGAGTATCGCGGTGGTCTTCCTCTGTTTCGGTAGGGAAGCCTGTAATCATATCTTGTGAAATAGCACAATCGGGGATGCGCTGGCGTATACTATCAATCAGCGCAAAGTACTCTTCGCGGGTGTGCAGGCGGTTCATAGCTTTGAGGATACGGTTGCTGCCGCTTTGTACAGGCAAGTGTATGTACTTACAAATATTGTCGTGCTGCGCCATTGTATCAATCACCTCTAAGGTCATATCTTGAGGGTTAGAGGTTGAGAAGCGGATGCGCATTTTGGGGTAGGCAGTGGCTACCATATCGAGCAGTTTGGCGAAGTTAATAGCGGTAGCCTGCTGCATTTCGGTAGCTTTAGAGAAATCTTTTTTGAGTCCGCCGCCGTACCAAAGGTAGCTATCTACATTTTGCCCCAGCAGGGTAACTTCTTTAAATCCACGAGCTTGGAGGTCGGCTATTTCGTTCATAATAGAGTAGGGGTCACGGCTTCGCTCACGTCCGCGAGTGAAAGGGACGATGCAGAAGGTACACATATTATCGCACCCCCTTGTGATGGATACGAAAGCGGTAACGCCATTGCTATTGAGGCGGATAGGAGAGATGTCGGCATAGGTTTCGTCCTTAGAGAGGATTACATTGACGGCTTCACGTCCTTCATCTACTTCTTCCAGCAGGTTAGGGAGGTCTTTATAGGCATCGGGACCTACTACCATATCCACTATTTTTTCTTCTTCAAGGAAGGCGTGTTTTACCCTTTCGGCCATACAGCCCAGTACCCCCACTTTCATAGCAGGGTTTTTGCGTTTGTACACGTTGAATTGTTCCAAGCGTTTGCGTATGGTTTGTTCGGCTTTTTCACGTACAGAGCAGGTGTTGATGAGCACGAGGTCGGCATCGTCTACACTGTCGGTAGTATTATAGCCTGCTTTTGAAAGGATAGAAGCTACAATTTCACTATCGGAGAAGTTCATTTGGCAGCCATAGCTTTCGATGTACAATTTTTTGGTATTGAGGTTGTTATTTTCAAGTACAAGGCTTTGCCCTTGTTTGCTTTCGTCTATTTCTTTAGCCATAAAAGGTTATTGATTTTGAGGCGGCAAAGATACGAAACAATTATGAAATAGCAAGAAATAGTTGTTAGTCTTTAGTCGCTAGTTGTTAGAATTAGTCGCTAGTCTTTAGTCTTTAGTCGCTAGCAGGGAAAACGGGTCAGAATTGTCGGACAAATCTGAAGCTCTGATAGGGGGTAGAGAAATTAGCAAATGAGGAAATTAGCAAATGAGGAAATTAGCAAATGAGGAAATTA
>CAUREJ010000013.1:0-42857 GCA_963523735.1 uncultured Capnocytophaga sp. | reverse complement strand
ACAAAAAAATATAGTTAAAAATCAGTTCCTTATAATTCTTCCTTACAGTTTTGGTCTAAAACTTTGGCAAAGTGTAGCGACGCAAAAGTGATTTTGAGACTTTTTGGACACCCTCACTAACCCCTAAAATAGTATAAACAAATAAAATTAAATAATATGAGAACCATTTTAAATTTTTCAAGCGCATCTTTGCGCCCTACGCATTGGCTAATCCTCACATTAGCTAATTTGCTAATTGTTTTCGCTTGCTCCAAGAGCGGCGATGAACCTACTGCCCCTACGGTAGTAACTCCCGAACATCTTAACAACTGGGAGCCTAAGCCGGTAGTAGATGCTACCCAAAACTATATGCCCTTCCTTACCGAAAGTACTAACACGCTAACGGTAAGTATTACGCGCGCTACTGCCACAAGTACTGTATGGGTAGATACTAATAACAACGGCGTATTCGATAAGGATACCGATGTATTGGTTACCGAACCTACACAAACGGTTACTTTCAATGCCCCTAACAAGGTCTTTACGGTGTATGGCTCGGTAACCGAGTTAAACGCTGCCGGTAACGCTCTTACCGCTGCCGATGTGCGTGCTAACCCTGCCCTTACCAAGCTAAATGTGGCTAACAACCATCTTAAAGAAGCCGCCCTTACAAACCTTATAAACTCATTGCCTACGGCTCCTACTGCCGATGCTTCTGTGGTATTGCGCAGTACCGAAGGTGAAAGCAATGAGGTTACTAATAAGGTGCGTGAAGACTTTGCTAAGAAAGGCTGGAAAGTTTTGCGCCTTAACAAAGGAGCAGTAGAAGAGGATAAGGAAGCCCCACAACCCGACCCTCAAAAACCCGATGAGCCTCAAAAACCCGATGAGCCTCAGAAACCGGTGGAAGACAAAACCCCTCCTGCCTTAGGTACTATGAAAGCTACCGATGTATCTTACATTCAAGTAACTGTGGAATGGGACAAGGCTACTGATGACGTAACCCCTGAAACTGAATTGCGTTACCAATTGCTTTTGTTCCAAGCCGACGGCACTACTTTAATAAAAGATTACGGCGAAATAAAAGCCTTTAACTACACCATAAAAGACCTTGCAACCGGCACTCAGTACGTGGTTAAAGTAAAGGTAACCGACAACGCAAACAATAGCAACTATTATGAGCTTAAGGTTACAACAAGAGCCGAAGAAGTACCTATCTTAGGCAATATTGAAGTTACCAATGCTACCGAGAACCAAGTAACCGTGCGATGGGACAAGGTTAAAGATGATTCAACCCCTGAGAAGGACTTAACTTATGAATTGTTTTTATACGAAGCCGATGGTAATACTTTAATAAAAAATTACGGCAAAATGAATGCCTTTAGCTATACCATAAAAGAGCTTAAGCCCAGTACTAACTATGTGGTAAAAGTAAAGGTAACTAACAATTTTGCTTATAGTGTCTACTATGTGCTTAAAATTCAAACGGAGGCTAAAGCCGATAAGAAACCTCCTATCATAGGCTCATTAAATGTTAAAGCTACTAACTTTAGCACTATTAATGTAACTTGGACTAAAGCTTCGGACGATGTTACCCCTGACAATAAGTTGCGTTATGAAGTAACTTGGAAGAGAAAGGACAACCAAGCAGCTAACTCTTTCGTGGTAAAAAATGGTTTAACGCACGATATTACCAATCTTCAGGAAAAAACTACCTATATTGTAAATGTAAAGGTAACCGACGAAGCTGGTAAAAGCAGCTTTTACAGCCAAGAAGGGATAAGCGTAACAACCCCCGAAAACAAGGCAGATGAAGGCTTAGATAAAGTTAATCATATAGCCCTAAGAGCAAATATGAAAGGAAGTGCTTCAAGAAATGTAACACTTGAAATTTATAGAAAATGGTACGGAGAAAGTGTATGGATAGATATTGATGGCAATAATCAATGGGATAAAAACATTGATGTACGGGTAACTAAATTTGCAAAAGAGGTTACTTATACCATTAAATCGAATAGGTTTAACATATACGGCAATGTTGAAGCGTTAAGTTGTCACAACAACGACCTTACAAGCATCGATTTTGGAAACAGCAATTCCCTTGATAGGTTGTATGCCACAAAAAATAAAGATCTTTCTGTAAAAGGTACAAGAGCGTTAAAAGACTTATCTTTGGATAGTTCTGCATTTATAAGGAGTACTTCACTTAACGTAGGTAGTCTTGAATTTTTTAAAATACAAGAGACCGATCCTTTCCCCGATGGAACTATAAATACAAGCGCAATGAACAGCCTTCAATCATTGGATATAGAAGATTGCAAAAGTATTAAAAGATTAGACCTTACTAATAACCGTGCTCTTATATCACTTAGAGCTACAAACACAAGGATTTCTCTTTTAAGTCTTAAGAATATGCCTAATCTTAAATATTTAATGGTAGGTGGTTGTCCTTTATATAATATAGTTTTGGAGAACTGTGAAGCATTACTAGATGTAGATGTTAGCCTTGACAAGGAAGGTTTTGGACTAAGTGACAAACTAATATTTAAAACCAACAACCTTACTAAATTCCTTAAAAGTTTACCGGATAGGAAGAATAAGCCGAGAGGAGGAATCGTCTACTTAAGCAAAAAGCAAATAACAAATGAGATAGAGGAATTAGTAAAAGGAAAGGGTCGGGTGGTTATTGAAGTTAAATAGTAACAACAGCCGCTAAGCAGTATGTGCTTAGCGGCTTTTTTTTAATTTCCTCACCCTGCCTATCCACTATCCACTAACTCCTATCCCCTAAAACTCCCCTAAAACATTGCGAATAATGCAAAAATCACCTCCCAAACTTCCCATTGTATCTAAAAACCACACCCCCCTAACAATCAGCCCATTACCTAACCAATGCTACCAAAAGCCTCTCAAAGCCATCTCGAAGCGTGAACGAAGGCAGGGCGAAAGGTGAGCGAAAGGTGAGCGAAGGATAAGCGTTACTTCACTGAATAGCAAGCCTTTAACAACCATTTCCCCACTTTACATTATTCGCAACAAAAAACCCAAAACATTGCATTTTCCGCAACGCTCCTATCCACTAACCCCTATCCACTATCCACTATCCCCTATCCACTATCCCCTATCCACTAACCCCTATCCACTAAATTTTTTTTTGCCAAAAAAAAAATGTTTTGTAGCTTTGCATTATGTACGACTTTATCATTGTAGGCGCAGGACTCGCAGGGGTTACCTTCGCTAATATACTCAAACAACAGGGCAAAAGTTTTTGCCTTATAGCCGACCGCTCTCAGGTGGCAAGCCTCATAGCCGACGGGGTCTATAACCCTGTGGTTCTGAAACGCTTTACCCCTATATGGAGAGCGCAGGAAGCTATGGATATTGCTTTTCAGTTCTACTCAAAAACGGAAGAAGAGGCGCAAACTTCCTTCCGCCACCCTATGACCGTATGGCGCCGATTGGCTTCAACCGAAGAACAAAACAACTGGTTCATAGCTGCCGACCAGCCTTTACTGTCGCCTTTCCTGAACACTACCTTAGCCTCATCGGGTGAGATACCTATAGCGGCTCCGTACTTGTTCGGCGAGGTGCTGCATACAGGCAGATTAGATGTAAAAGCCTACCTTACGCACTACCTCCAACAGTGGAAAAGCGAAGGGCTTTTCTACGCTCAAACCTTTGACTATCACGAACTTAACCTATACACTACTCACGTGAGCTACAAAGGGGTGGAGGCGCAAAATATCGTTTTCTGCGAAGGTTGTGGCATCAGTAAAAACCCTTATTTTAAGAACCTTCCTATGCGTCCGTGTAAGGGTGAGACGCTCACTTTTAAGGCTGAGGAACTGAACTGTGACCATATTATAAAGGGAGAGGGCAGTATTGTACCCTTAGGAGGCGACTTTTACTCGATGGGTGGTACTTACGACCCTGAAGACCTCAGCGAGACTATTACCGAAACAGCACGCCTTGAACTTACCGACAAGCTCAGCCGAATGATGCAATGCCCTTACGAAATTATATCGCACCAAGCTGCCTTACGCCCTACCGTAGCCGACCGACGCCCCTTAGTAGGAGCGCACCCTTTGCATCGGCACCTTTGGGTACTAAACGGACTCGGTACGCGCGGGGTGCTAAATGCCCCCCTATGCGCCCAAATTCTGTACAAAGCGGTGTATGAAAATACCGAAATACCCCCCGAAATGAATGTAATAAGGTTCCAAAAAAGACTAACCACTAAAATTTGCTAATTTGCTAATTCCCAAATTTGCTAATTCCCAATTGTTTTGTACCTTTGCCGGCTGAGAAATTGAATTTATAAACTGAAGAAAAAGGTTTTTTGGCTGTGTGATACTGCTAAAAAAACCTAAGATTAAAACGAATGAGTAAATTATTAATTCTTGGAAGCATTGCTTTCGACCAGATAGAAACCCCTTTCGGAAAAACAGATACTATTATGGGGGGTTCGGCTAACTACATAGCACTTGCAGCCTCACAGTTTGAAGTGCCTATGGCGGTACTCTCAATTGTGGGGAGTGATTACCCTCAGGAATACCTACACCTGCTTACGGCTCGGCATATAGACACTTCGGGCATAGAGGTGGTATCGGGGGGTAAAACTCTTTTCTGGAGTGGTAAATATCACAACGATATGAACCTGCGCGATACCTTAGATACGCAGCTAAATGTTATAGCTAACTTTAACCCTGTTGTACCCGAAAACTATCGAGACGCCGATGTGCTGCTATTGGGCAACCTCCACCCTACCCTACAAATGAACGTGCTTAACCAGATGAGCGTTCGCCCCAAATTGGTAGTAATGGACACTATGAACTACTGGATGAACCACACGTGGGATTTGCTACAGCAGGTAATAGCACAGGTAGACCTCATCACCATTAACGATGAAGAAGCCCGACAGCTTACCGGTGAATACTCCTTAGTAAAGGCGGCACAGCGCATTATGGCTATGGGGGTTAAATACGTTGTGATAAAGAAAGGAGAACACGGTGCTTTACTTTTCCACGCCGATAAAGTATTCTTTGCCCCTGCCCTCCCATTAGCCGAAGTGTTCGACCCTACAGGGGCTGGCGATGCCTTTGCCGGAGGGGTAGTAGGTTACCTTGCCCACACCGCCGATTACTCATTCCAAAACTTGAAAAATGCTATCGTTCACGGCTCGAACATCGCTTCTTTCTGTATCGAAAAGTTCGGAGCCGAACGCCTTTTAAGCCTTACCCAAGAAGAACGGCAGAACCGTCTGCTCGATTTTAGAGACCTTACCCAATTCGACATACAAATTAACTCCTAAACACAAACAATATGATTTACAAACGAAGTAGTGAGCTTTTTGCCGCCGCACAACAAGTACTCCCTGGCGGAGTGAACTCGCCCGTACGCGCTTTTAATGCCGTAGGCGGACACCCTATCTTTATCAAAGAAGCACAAGGTGCCTACCTTACCGATGAGGATAATCGGAAATACATAGACTATATAGCCTCGTGGGGACCTCTTATCTTAGGACACGCCTACGCCCCTGTAATTGAGGCGGTAACCGAGCGCGCTAAGAAAGGTACTTCCTTCGGTATCCCTACCGAAGTAGAAGTTCAGATAGCCGAGTTGGCAGTATCGATGGTGCCTCATATTGATAAAATACGCTTTGTGAACAGCGGTACCGAAGCCTGTATGAGCGCCGTTAGGTTGGCTCGTGGTTATACCGGCAGAGAGAAGATTATCAAGTTTGCTGGTTGCTACCACGGTCATTCCGACGCTTTCCTTATCGAGGCTGGTAGCGGAGGCGCCACCTTTGGCAGCCCTAACAGTCCAGGGGTAACTCAAGGCACTGCCAAAGATACATTGCTGGCTAACTACAATGATTTGACATCGGTAAAAACACTTTTCGAGGCTAACCCACAGCAGATAGCTTGCGTAATTATAGAACCCGTAGCCGGTAATATGGGCTGCGTGCCTCCTGCCGAAGGCTTTTTGGAAGGCTTGCGCCAACTGTGTACCCAGAACGGGGCTTTATTGATATTCGACGAGGTGATGACAGGCTTCCGCTTGGCTAAAGGTGGCGCCCAAGAGGTGTTTGGCATCAAAGCCGATATAGTAACCTTTGGTAAAGTAATAGGCGGTGGACTGCCCGTAGGGGCTTTTGCCGGCAGTAAAGAGGTGATGAGCTATTTAGCCCCCGAAGGGCCTGTGTACCAAGCAGGAACCCTTAGCGGTAACCCTCTGGCTATGAGTGCCGGACTGGCTATGCTTACCGCCCTGAATGAACAGCCCGAAGTTTTTGACAGCTTGGCGAAAAAAACAGCTTACCTGCACGAAGGCTTTGACAATGTACTAAAACGCGCAGGCATACCCTACCAAATAAACAGCTTTGGCTCTATGTTCACCCTCTTCTTTAACGAGGAACCGGTAACCGACTTTGCCAGCTCGGCAAAGAGTGATGCGGCAAGGTTCCGCAAGTATTTTCACGGAATGCTGCGCGAGGGTATTTACTTGCCCCCAAGTGCTTTTGAAAGTTACTTCCTAAACGATGCTATTACCTATGCCGATTTAGACAAAACCATAGGTGCCCTTAACCGCGTGATAATGGAATTGTAATGAAAAAAGTAGTGCTTATTACAGGAGCTAGCTCGGGCATAGGGAAAGCTACCGCCCTGCGTTTGGCAGCCGAAGGTTTTGTGGTGTATGGTACCGCCCGCAATGTAGAACAGCAAAACTTACCCTTTACACTACTGTATATGGACGTGCGCAATGAAACATCGGTAGCCGAAGCTATCGCCCAAATATTAAAGGAGGTAGGCAGGATAGATATCCTTATAAACAATGCAGGGGTAGGCATCACAGGTGCGGTGGAAGAACTGCCCCAAGAGCAACTGCACAACGTGTTTGCTACCAACCTTTACGGAGCTATAAGCGTTGCCCAGCAAGTACTGCCCAGTATGCGCGCCCAGCACAGCGGACTTATCATTAACATAGCCTCGATAGCAGGGTATATGGGCTTGCCCTATCGCGGAGCCTATTCGGCAAGTAAAGGCGCCCTACTGCTAATGAGTGAAGCCCTGCGAATGGAAGTAAAACCTTTTGGGATAGCAGTGACTACCCTCTCACCTGGTGATTACGCTACCGATATAGCCTCACGCCGCTATCACGCCCCTGTAAAGGAAGGGTCGGCTTACGCCCAAACCTACCAAAAACAGCTGGAACTGATGAACCAGCACGTAAACACTGGCGGTGACCCTAATGAGATGGCTGAAAAAGTGCTGAAAATCATTCATACCCCTCACCCGAAAGTACATTACAAACAAGGGAGTTTTTTACAAAAGTTTTCAGTAGTTCTAAAACAGCTACTCCCCAGCAAAATGTACGAACGTATGCTGATGAAACACTATCAGTTAGTTTAACAAACAGCTTCATAAGGCTGCCAAATTGAGAATTTAATATATTAAAAAGGCGTGAGCTTGCAGCTCACGCCTTTTTTAGAATTAGAGAATTAAGAAAATATTTGTCATTTCAAAATTAATTCGTAATTTTGCACTTTACTAATAACGATTATTATGTCTTGGTTTAAAAGAACAGCAAAAGGAATACAAACCTCAACCGAGGAGAAGAAGGATATCCCTAAGGGGTTATGGTTTAAATCGCCCAGCGGAAATATTGTAGAACAAGATGAGCTGGCAACCAATTTCTATATAAGTCCGGACGACGATTACCACGTGCGCATCGGTAGCAAAGAGTATTTTCAGATATTGTTTGACAATAATGAATTTAAAGAATTAGATGCCAATATGACCTCTAAAGACCCTTTAGAGTTTGTGGATACCAAAAGCTATACCCAACGCTTGGAAGAAGCTACCCAAAAAACAGGGCTTAAAGATGCCGTGCGTACTGCGGTAGGGAACTCTAAAGGCGCTCCTATTGTTATTGGCTGTATGGACTTTGCCTTTGTAGGAGGCTCGATGGGTAGTGTAGTAGGCGAAAAGATATGCCGCGCTATAGAATACGCTATCAAGCATAAACTGCCTTTCTTAATGATTTCAAAATCGGGAGGCGCCCGTATGATGGAAGCCGCCCTCTCACTAATGCAAATGGCTAAAACTTCTATCAAGTTGGCTCAGTTGGACGAGGCTAAACTTCCTTACATATCACTGTGTACCGACCCTACTACAGGGGGGATTAGTGCCTCATTTGCTATGTTAGGTGATATTAATATAGCCGAACCCGGAGCGCTTATAGGCTTTGCTGGTCCGCGTGTAGTGAAAGATACTACAGGGCAAGACCTACCCGAAGACTTCCAAACTGCCGAATTTGTGTTAGAACACGGTTTCTTAGACTTTATAGTGAACCGAAAACAACTAAAAGACAAAGTAAATTTGTACATCGATTTGGTTATGAACCGACCTATAAGATAAAGTTCATAGTACATTAGAAATGAGTACAGAAGTAAAAGAAAATCCTGAAGAAGATAAAAAACCTAAGGTAATAGAAGTAACTCCTCATTACGTGCTTTTAGAACCAGATCTTACTTTAGATTATGGAGATAGGGTTCTTTTCCCTGAAAAATTAGCACGTGCTAATGAGGTACTCAGAACTGCAGGTATTCCTAAATTTTAAGAGGTTTCTTTCAGAACGCTAAAGAAAATGATTCAATTTAAAGCACCCAGTAATATAGCCCTTGTAAAGTATTGGGGTAAAAAAGGAGAACAACTGCCTGCAAACCCATCAGTAAGCTTTGCCCTTACCCAATGCTATACCGAAACTTCGGTTGCCTACCAACACCGAAGCCGCCTTGCTGTGCCTTCTGATGAGAAGTTCTCATTCAGCTTTAGCTTTGAAGGAGAGGCTAAACCGTCATTTCACCCTAAAATCAATACTTTCTTTGAGCGTATATTACCTTACCTGCCTTTCCTGCGCGATTACCATTTTGATATTGCCTCACATAACTCATTCCCTCATAGCAGCGGGATAGCCTCATCGGCAAGTGGTATGGCTGCCCTCTCGGTATGCCTAATGCAGGTAGCTAAAGAACTGGGAATAACCTTTACTGACGATGCCTTTTGGCAACAGGCTTCTTTCTTGGCGCGTTTGGGCTCGGGCAGTGCGTGCCGAAGTACTCACGGTAACGTGGTAGTATGGGGGCAACACGCCTCAGTACCTGGTAGTACTGATGACTATGGCATAGCCTATCCCCTACCCTTGCACGCTGTTTTCGATGAGTACCAAGATACAATCCTACTGATAGACAAAGGTCAGAAACAGGTAAGTAGCACCGTAGGGCATAACTTAATGCACGGACACCCCTTTGCAGCAGCGCGCTTTGAGCAGGCTCATAAAAATATCGACCTCCTCATACAAAGTTTTGCTACAGGTGACCTCGATGCCTTTATGCAGATAACTGAAAGCGAAGCACTTACCCTGCACGCTATGATGCAAACAAGCATTCCGTACTTTATACTGATGAAACCTAATACTTTAGAAGTCATACAGCAGGTATGGCAATACCGCCGTGATACGGGTACCCCGCTATGCTTTACCTTAGATGCGGGTGCTAACGTGCATTTGCTATACCCTAAAAGCTATAAAGAAGAAGTACAGAAGTACATTAAGGAAGTGCTAAGCCCTTATTGCGAAAAGGGACATTACATTCACGACTCTGTAAAACCTAACCCCTAAAACCTAACTGTTATATGTATTATTATTTAAGTATTACAATAATAGGCGTAACTTATTTGCTATATATGCTTATCCGACAAGGTATGGCAAACCTAAAACGTGAACGCGCTGTGGAAGAACTGCGCGATAAATGGCAAAACGCTTTGTTAGACGAGAAACAAACCCGCGAAGTGATTATGAGTGCTATCAAAAACACTTACGGTGAGCATACACTTAATGCCATTGAAAAAGGGGTGTATAGTGAAGGTATGCCCGACTTCCTTGTTAAAATGGCGGTAGGCAAACCCCGTGAAATACAACGCGCTGTGTTCCGAGGTGCCTCTACAGAGCGTTGGCACTATAAGACCCTTACCCTCACCTTCCAAAACGGCAGACTTATAGGATGGGAAACCAGTGATAATACTACCCAAAAAGCAGGAATATAATGTTGAAAGATTACTACGAAATATTAGGTGTTACCCCAAAAGCCTCATCCGAAGAGATTCGTGAAGCTTATAAAAAATTGGCTAAAGCCTTCCACCCCGACAAGCATCAGGGTGATGCTTTCTTTTCGGAAAAGTTTAAAAGCCTACAAGAGGCTTATAACATACTTTCCAACGCTGATAAACGCAAAGACTATGACACCCAACTTGCTGCCCAACTAAGCGGACAAGGTTCTGCTAAAAAACAACCCGAAACACAGAATACCCCTCAGAACAACACCCAAACCTCCTCACAAGCAGGGGCTCAGTCACAAGCAGTAGTCGATTTGCCTACCTTGGTAGATATGTACTTCCAGAAACGAGTAGCTACCGTACAAGCTCGCAAATTTTACGACGGGTTCTTGGCTACCAAAAAAGAGCGCCATATTACTTGGCTAAAAGCAACCCTTGCCCTACTTATCAGCGCTACAGGGGTAGCGCTTTGGCTACTAACAGCCAAAGGTTATTTATAAAAATCTTTAACTATTTAGATATTGGAAGAAACTGCTTTACAGATGTTCCGTTTTCAGTATGAGCATAATGAGGTGTATCATCGTTTTTGCTCACTGCTGGGTCGTACCCCTGCCAATGTTGTTTCACTTACCGATATTCCTTTTCTTCCTATTGAATTTTTCAAAACTGAAAAAATATACTGTGCCGATACCCCTCCTGAAATTACCTTTACAAGCAGCGGTACTACTGGCAGCCAAACTTCACGACACTTTGTAAAAGAACTTTCTATCTACACCGAGAGTTACCGCAAAGGGTTTGAGCTTTTTTACGGCGACATAGAAAAATACGCTGTTTTAGCTCTTTTACCATCGTATTTGGAGCGCACCGGTTCATCACTCATTACTATGGTTGATGACCTTATAAAACGCTCTAAAAACCCATTTAGTGGCTTCTACCTAAACGAATACGATTTGTTAGCCGAACGACTTACTTCCTTAGACCGTAGTGGGCAGCAAGTGCTGCTTATAGGGGTATCATTTGCTTTGTTAGATTTGGTGGAAAAACACTCGTTTTCATTAAAAAACACCCTTGTAATGGAAACAGGGGGTATGAAAGGCCGACGTAAGGAATTAGTGCGTGAAGAACTGCATGCTACCTTATGCAAGGGCTTTGGGGTAGAGGCTATTCATTCGGAATACGGTATGACCGAGCTGCTATCACAGGCTTATTCGGCGGGTAAGGGAATTTACCGCTGCGTGCCTTGGATGAAGGTATTAGTCCGTGATACAAACGATGCCCTTAGCTATCTGCCTATAGGCAAAACAGGGGGGCTAAACATTATTGACTTGGCTAATAAGTATTCGTGTAGCTTTATTGCCACACAAGACCTTGGCAAACTGCACAATGACGACACCTTCGAGGTGCTTGGCAGGTTTGACAATTCGGATATTAGAGGCTGTAACTTAATGGTAAGTTAATAAGGATTTGTAAGCTGTTAAAAGTAATAAAGACTTTATATTGGTAGATTCACAAAAAAAGCTGTAGAACATTTGCTTTGTTCTACAGCTTTTTTTATTTGTAAGTCGTGAATTAGTCTAAAGATTGGTTTTCTTGGGTAGAAACGCGCAACATTTCGGCGTATTCACTGGGGCTTAGGTTACCATAGTAAAAGTGAATGGGGTTGATATGTTCGCCATTTTTGATTACTTCATAATGCAGGTGAGGGGCTTCGGAACGCCCTGTGCTTCCTACTTTACCTATGAGGTCACCGCGCTTAACGTGTTGCCCAGCTCGTACATTATAGGCTGATAGGTGCCCATAGAGGGTTATGTATCCATAACCGTGGTCGATGCGGATGTGGTTACCATAGCCAGAGGAGGCGTCGTCGGCACGGATTACTACTCCATCACCTGAGGCGTATACAGGGGTGCCTTGTGGCGCCGAGAAGTCCATTCCGTAATGGAATTTGCGGGCTTTGGTAAAGGGGTCACTTCGCCAGCCATATCCTGAAGCCATTCGCTTGAGGTCTTTGTTATTAACGGGCTGAATGGCTGGTATAGAGGCGAGGAATTTTTCTTTTTCTTCGGAGAGTTTAGAAATCTCATCTAATGATTTGGATTGTACTACGAGTTGCTTACGGAGTACCTCTAAGCGCTGGGTGGTGCTGGCTACGAGCTTTGCACTACTGAGGTTTTCCCAGTCTTTATACTTTTGGGCGACGCCAGCTTTGCGCACACTATCGGGTATGATAGGGGCGTTAAAGTAAAGGCGGTACATATTATTGTCGCGTTCTTGGAGGTCGGCAAGGACATCTTCTACAAGTTCCATC
Source organism: uncultured Capnocytophaga sp. (assembly GCA_963523735.1). Taxonomy (GTDB): domain Bacteria; phylum Bacteroidota; class Bacteroidia; order Flavobacteriales; family Flavobacteriaceae; genus Capnocytophaga. The sequence goes on along the minus strand of CAUREJ010000013.1, from coordinate 30,455 downwards.
TTTTTATTGAGGATTTGGTAGTTGTTCTCATATTCCTTTATCTGGCGTGAGAGCATTACTTCACGGGGAGTAAAGAACAAGCGAGAGTTGATTATAATTAGCGACAAAATACTGCCAAATAGGGCTGCTGCTAATAAGAATATCAGCGCATTACGTACCTTTGTACGCTTCTTGTTACGGATGCGTTTGTAGGATAACGTTTCGGGGTCATAATAATATTTTATCTTCTTCATAGGGGCAAAGGTATAATTTTTTTTTTTAATGTTGTTCATTTTTACTGAAAATTTTATATTTTTGCGTTTTGGAAGATGAAAGTTATCTTTTGTTGGGGTATATGAGGATTATTGCCCCTAAGAGTAATACCTGTATTAGGTGTGATTTTTAAAAACTAATAATGCTATGGGATTTTCGGAAATTGTATTCATATTTCTTATTGTTTTACTGCTTTTCGGGCCTAATAAGTTGCCTGAAATTGCGCGTGGTTTGGGAAAAACTATACGCCAAGTGCGTGATGCTACTAATGAGATTAAAACGGAGATAACGCGCGAGGCTAATAAAGCGACGGAGGTGGATACTAAAATTATTGACGATACCCAAAAGGAGATTGACAAACTAAAAGAACAATTAACAATTGACAATAACAATGAAAATGAAATATTCAAAGATTTTAGATAGTATTTATCAGGAGGTGCTAAAGGGTGAGAATGCGGGCAAAGTGCCTACTTATATTCCTGAATTGGCACAGGTGAATCCTGATAAGTTTGGGGTGTATTTTTACAGCCTTAACAAGCAATCATACGGTATTGGTGATTGTGATGAGCTTTTTTCGGCACAAAGTATTGCTAAGGTGTTGGCTTTATCACTTGCTTATAGCATTATTGGCGACCAGCTTTGGCGTAGGGTGGATGTAGAGCCTTCGGGAACCTCATTCAATTCACTTATTCAGTTAGAGGCTGATAATGGTATTCCGCGCAATCCGCTGATTAATTCGGGAGCTATAGTGGTGTGCGATATTTTGCTTTCTATTCTGGAAGATGCTGAGGCTGATTTCCTTACTTTTGTACGCGAACTGGCGAATGACGACACGATTAACTACTCGATATTGGTTGCTGAATCTGAAAAATCGGTGGGATATAGGAATTTTGCTTTGTGTTATTACATTAAATCATTGGGGAATATAGAAAATGACCCTATTGAGGTGCTGAACTTTTACTTTAAAATGTGTTCGCTGGAATTAAGCTGTAAGTCATTGGCTTATATTTTTTCGTTTTTGGCTAATGATGGTATCAGGATGCACGACCGTGTGCAGATACTAACGGAAACTTGTACTAAGCGGGTGAATGCGATAATGCAGACGTGTGGTTTTTACGACGAGTCGGGTGAATTTGCTTTTAAGGTGGGCTTACCTGGCAAAAGTGGTGTAGGGGGTGGTATTGTTGCGCTGCTGCCTAACCATTACAGCATAGCGGTATGGAGCCCTAAGCTGAACAGTAAAGGTAATTCATATAGGGGAATGAAGTTCTTAGAAGAATTTACAGTACAAACTCATACTTCTATTTTTTGATATAGAAACTTACTTAAACCTACGGTAAGAAATTAAAGTGCTATACTCATTACAAAAAGGGGCTGCCCGCATCGGGCAGCCCCTTTTTGTTCATCATATCTTGGTTTGTTATTTCAGTTCAAAAGTTTGTTCGTTGGTATTGTCAGCGGAATGTTGTGCTATCCAGAGGGTAAAGGAACCTGGTTCGGCTACTTTCTGAAGGTTGGCATTGTAGAAGGATAGGAGTTCGGGAGTAATGGTGAACTCTACTTGTTTGGTTTCGCCGGCTTTAAGAGCTATTTTTTGAAACCCTTTAAGTTCTTTTACAGGGCGTGTTACGGTAGCTACTTTGTCACGGATATAAAGTTGCACTACAATTTCGCCATCACGACTACCTGTATTGCTTACTTGGGCTGTAGCGGTAAGACTCCCTTGTTGGGTAAGAGTTGGTGAGCTAAGCTTTAGGTTGGTAATACTAAAGGAGGTGTAGCTAAGTCCGTAGCCAAAGGGGTAAAGGGGTGTGGTGGGAGCATCTAAGTAGTTAGAACGGTAATCGGCATAAGGATTATTGAGGTTTTCGGGACGTCCTGTATTTTTTTGGTTGTAATAGATAGGTATTTGCCCTACATTACGAGGAAAGGTTATTACTAAGCGCCCTGAGGGGTTATAATTACCTGATAGAACATCGGCAATACCATAGCCAGATTGGGTGCCTGGCATCCATACTTGTAGAATAGCATCGGCAAGCTGAGATTCTTCGGAAAGATTGAGAGGACGACCACTGTACACTAATAGAACTATGGGCTTACCTGTTTGTTTGAGGGCTTGTAGCAGTTCACGTTGTGGCGCTCGGAGGCGGATGTCGGTAAGGCAATTGGCTTCACCTGACCAGCTAAAGTCTTCGCCAAGCGCCACTACAACCTTATCGGCGGAGCGTGCGGTAGCTACCGCTTGAGCTATAAGAGCAGGGGTAGTAGCTGTAAGAGTACAGCCCTGTGCATAGGTAAATTGTACTTTGCTATCCTTATAGACTTCTTGAAGTCCTTTGAAAAGAGAAGCGCTAAGCTCACGATCACCACGGGCTTGCCATTCACCATTTTGGTTGATAGAGTCTTTAATCATTGCGCCTATGAGAGCTACTTTTTTACTTTCAGAAGGAACTATAGGCAAGAGGTTATTATCATTTTTAAGTAGTACTACTGATTTGGCTACAGCAGTGCGTGCTACTTGTAGGAACTCGGGTTTCATAAAGGTTTGATTAGGACGATTATCATCAAGGAACTTATAAGGGTTATCAAACAAGCCAAGAGCAAACTTAACTTCGAGTATGCGGCGTGCGGCATTATTAATAGCTTCTTCTTTCACTTTTCCTTCTTCGAGTAAAGTTTTTAGGTATTTAATAAATGTTGCTCCTGTCATATCCATATCGATACCTGCGTTAAAGGCGAGTTCGGCAGCGTGCTTATCATCCGTAGCGATGCCGTGAGGTACTAATTCATTAATACCGGTGTAATCACTTACTACAAAACCTTTGAAATGCCATTGGTTACGCAAGATGTCGGTTAGTAGATAGTGGTTGGCAGTGGCAGGGATTCCGTTTAGTTCATTAAAGGAAGCCATTACTGAACCAGCCCCAGCGTTAATAGCAGCTTGGTATGGAGGAAGATAGACATTCCAGAGGGTGTGCTGGGAGAGTTCGGCTGTATTATAATCACGTCCAGACTCACTTGCTCCATAGGCAGCAAAGTGTTTTACACAGGCAAGGAGTGTATTGGTTTGACTAAGGGAGTGCCAATCGGAACCTCCTTGAAAACCTTGTGTGCGAGCTTCGGCAATACGGCTACCGAGGTAGGGGTCTTCACCAGCACCTTCCATTACGCGCCCCCATCGAGGGTCACGGGCGATATCGACCATAGGTGCAAATGTCCATTTTATACCATCGGCAGCAGCTTCTTCGGCTGCTATGGCAGCGGTTTGCTTCATTAGGTCTAAATCCCAAGAGCAAGCTTCGGCAAGTGGAATAGGGAAAATAGTTTTATATCCGTGAATAACATCATGACCAAAGAGGATAGGGATACCTAAGCGGGTTTTCTTAACCGCAACCTCTTGTATTTGTCGTACCCCAGGTACAGTTACAGCGTTAAATACACTTCCGACAAGTCCTTTTTCGAGATAGGTTTGGAAGTCGGCTGGCATAGTAGGTCCTGTTACATCCCAGTGGGAGACGAATTGGGAGAGTTGTCCTATTTTTTCATCTAAGGTCATTAGAGAAAGGAGAGAATCAACTTTGTGCTGAATTGTTTTGTCGGCTGTAAAAGAGTCATTTTGGGCTGTGGTTGGAGTAGTGCTGCCCGATGGGTTATTACAACCCACCGCAGCAGCTACCATAAGCATATAGAATGTTATTTTTTTCATAATGGTATTTATTGATAGATTCGTACGTAATCGATTTCAAGGGTATCTTCAGTAAAATTAGGATCGACAGTACCCCCTAAGTTTCCTCCGATAGCAATATTAAAGATGAGGAAGAACTTTTGGTTAAAGGGCAACTTAGGATTGTTATCCATTTCAAAATAGGTTTGGTTATCGACCGCAAAGGTTATTTTTTTATCTGTCCAGTTCATTGTATAGATATGGAACCCTTTAGAGGCATTGGCAAAGGGGCTTTCACGGGCGTAATCGGCTTGTTGGCTATTATCGGTATTATACCAATGACAAGCGCCGAGTATATGTGTTTTTTTATCACCTTTTTGTTCGAGCAAATCTATTTCACCACATTTAGGCCATCCGTCTGTAGCGAAGTTATTACCGAGTAGCCACATAGCAGGCCAGGTGCCTTGTGCAGCAGGGAGCTTGGCTTTTATTTCGACTTTTCCGTACTTAAAAGCGTACAAACCTTCGGTTTTGAGGCGTGCGGAGGTATACCCCCCACTGCCATCGGTTTTTGCTGTAATTTTGAGTACTCCGTTAGTAACCGTAACGTTTTCTGTATTATTGGTATAAGATTGGAGTTCATTATTACCCCATCCGTTAGACCCTTTACCGAGGTCATAAGTCCATTTTTGTGCATCGGGGGTGCCGTTGGTATTGAACTCATCACTCCAGACAAGGTTGGTAAAGGAATTTTGAGAGGGTTTGGTTGTGGTGAAAATATGATACCAAGCGTACTGGCTATTGGGTTGCATTACACGTACAATAAGGAGGTTATCGGTAAGGCTTATAATATCATAAGTGCTGCTACCTACCCACCAACCAAGCATACCGCCATCGGAGAGTTCAAAGGCTGTGCCTCGATAGGGTTTTCCGTCATACTTACCTAAGGTAGCGGCTTTGGAGGTAGAGGGCAAAAAGGAGACTTGTTTTACGCCTGTAAGGGTAGGAACGGCATCGGCAGCGTGGCATTGGTCGGGTGCTAAGTTAAGTACAGAAGCATAGGCTCCTGGTACGAATACTTGGGAGGCTGTTTGGTGGTAGGTGATACCATTGGCTGTACGGGTAAAGATGAAGGAGTTTTCAAACATACAAGTACGGGTATCATCAAAAGGAGTAGCTTGCCACCAAGCGGGGTAAGCATACTCGGCATTATCACCTGTTTCTTGAGGTCCAAGTCCGGCATAACCAGGTAGGTTAGCTGCCCAATACCAAGTTTTGGTATCTCCTATATTTTTACCAGCAAGTTTGTTTTCGGCATCGGCATCGGAAAAGGAACTGTATACTTCTACTTCAAGAGGTATGGTACTGAGGGTTCCTCCGGTGCCTATGGCACTGGCAAGGGCTGTGAACTTATTAGTACCAACTTTGGTATAGCGATATTGTATTTTGCCTGAGGGGGCTATTTGTGATTTTCCATCGCCAAAATCAAATCGGTAAGAGACGGCATTTTGAGCTGTTACGGAGAAATTCACTAACCCAGTACCATCACCGTGAGGGTGATTGGTATCGGCTCCTACAAGGGTGAATGAGGCTTTTAGGTTTGTAGGAGGGATAAGTTCTCCGAAGGAATACTTTTCATTACAAGAGAGGAGTGTTGTGATGAGCAACAAACCTAATAGTTTTATGGTTTTCATTTTTCTTTAATTTAATAATTAATAAAAGTTTTATGTGTTTTCACTCTGGGGTGAATGGTAATAGGTCAAGCACTTGAAATTGAATTTGAGACGCATTTATTGAAAATTCTTTTATTTTGCCCAAAAACAGAAAAATATTCTATTTTGAGTGTTTTGGGAGATAATCGCGGAGTTAGTAATAATATGCTAATAGTTCGCTTATAGTTCGCTCATCCTTCGCTCATCGTTCGCTCAAGGCTCAAACAGAAAATTTTTCTGTTTCGGGTATCTTCAATTTAGCTCAACCTTTTTTTGCTCTTACTGTGCAGAAAGGGTTATTTGGTCACAATAGTAAGTGGAACCATCACCGGTTTCACCAAAGTCAAAGAAAATGACGAACTTGGTATAGGTGGTGTTGGTATCAATAGATGAAAAATCAAAAGAGAGGTCTTGCCAAGTGTCCTTTTGTGTGATATGGGCATCGACTTCTTTGGTAATATTACCTGCAGCATTCTCAAGCTTAACTTTTACAATAATGCCTGCTTTGGGCGATAGGGCTTTAAGATGTACTTTTTTGTAATTTTTCATATTTAGGTTGGTGGTGGTAAAGAATGCACCTGCCCAAGTTTCGGAACCTGAGGTTCTGAGCATTTTCAGTACCTTAGAAGTAGGATTACCAACGGTATGAGGGTTGGCTACAATCTCGGGGGTAGCCATATTACCAAAAGCAGTAAAGGCGGGGGCGTTCCCTTCAAAATCCTCGATCATTAGGGTATTATTACTTGATTTTTTGTAGAAATAGAGGTTATCAATAAAGATAGTACCTTTGCCTACGAGTTTGATTTGATGTACATCGGCAGTAACAAATCCTTGCTTGGTATACTCGGTTAGAGGAATATCAATAGATGTCCAATTATCGGAGGTGAGGGTTTTCTTGATGAATTTTTCACCTTCAGCCCCTGTGCTTTTGCTGATGAGGAAGATATCTAACTCGGTAGCATCGGCTGTCCAAACATCGAGATGTAGGGCATCCATATTAGATAGGTTAAGCTCTTGGGCGAATTGTATACCTTGGTAATTTAGATTGGTGTACTGCAACATTTGGTTATTATCTAAACTAAAGAGGTTATAGGTAGTGGCTTGCCCCCAATTGGGGTTAAAGTTGGTGTTAGGAACATTGGTATAATCATCACTAAAGAGAGATTGGACATCGGAGGTTTGGCGCATAGGAGGTTTTGGAGCGGTGGTAGTAGGCTGCTGTAGTGCTATGGCTTGTACTTGCTTTTGTAGAGTGGTAGTTTGCTTAGCAGCACCTTTGAACTGTACGGTAATGGTATAGTTGCCAGCGCGCTGGTAAACATAAGAGAGGGGTTCACCTATATTGGCTGTGGTAGGTTTTTCGTCGGTAGTTTCACCAAAAAGGACTTCGTAGGTAATAGCGTAATCGGCTTTTGCGGTTAGATTAATTTTGTTAGAGACAGCTTGGTCATTGGAAATGGTTAGCTGAGGGTTTTGAGGAGCTTGGAAGGCTACTTGTAAGGGTATAGAGGCTTCGGTTTGCTTACCAGCAGTGTTACGAGCTACTATTTTGACTTGATAATTGCCTTCGGGATAGGTGTGCGTTACGGCTTGTCCTGCTGTAAGGGTAGTAGGTGAGATGGTGCCATCGCCAAAATAGAGCAGAAATGAGGATACTGCTGAGGCGAAAGGGGTAATAGTCACTTGCCCAGAATTGTCGGTGCTTACTTGAAATTTGGCAGAGACATCGGTGGGTGCAGGAGTGTTTTGGACGAAGTTTATATCGTCGGCATCTTTATCACAGGCTACTACTGCTGTGAGTAATAGGACTGCTATTAGTTTATTTAGTGTTTTCATTGTAGCTTAAATTTAGGTATAAAATCAGTAATTAGGGTTTTGCTGCCAGTTACCATTGGCAAATTGTATTTCTTCATAAGGCATGGGGAATACTTCGTTTTTTCCAGTAGTAAAGCCTGCTATTTGGTTACCTTTGCCGGTACGTACGAGGTCGAAGAAACGGAGACCTTCACCAAGGAATTCGACACGTCGTTCTTTCCAGATGGCTTCGGTAAGGGCGTTGCCTGAAGCAGTGACGTTATGTAGTTCATCGGCAAAAGCGCGTTTTCGTACTTGGTTAAGATAATCACGGGCACGTTCATCACTAATATTGCCTCGATTTAGGGCTTCGGCTGCCATAAGAAGAACATCGGCATAACGGATAGCACGGTAGTTATTAGGGTTGGTTAGGTTTTGGTCGGGCATATTCTGATCGCCTTTGCGAGCAATATATTTTCGGTTAAAATAGCCTGTGTGTTTGTATCCTTCGGCATAGGTAGCGTTATTGGCAGCTGCCCAAGCAGCAATGTCGAGGATAGCGACCTCTTTGCGCAGGTCGGCTTCTTCAAAAGCATCAACAGCTTCTTGTACAGGGACATTAAAACTATATCCAGAGTCGAATACTGGACCATTATAGTTTCGGATACTATTAAATCCAACGGCTACATTGCCCTCACTACATTGTAAGCACTCAAATCCAGCTCCTTCGGCATCGGAATACTGTATTTCAAATACAGATTCTGCATTGTTTTCACCTTCTTTTTCAAATATAGAAGCGTAATCGGTTACGAGGGAATAGGTGTTGCTTTGTATGAGGTTTTCAAGGACTTCGGCAGCTTGGGCAAATTTGTTTTGGTAGAGATACACTTTGCCAAGTAAAGCTTGTGCTGCTCCTTTGGTAGCGCGCCCTACTTGTCCGTCGGGAGGTGTAGTAGGTAGAGAGGCTATGGCTTTAAGAAGGTCGGCTTCAATAGAAGCATATACTTCATTAACAGGAGAACGTGGTATGGTTTGTTCATCGCCACGTACAAAACGTTTATTTTCTTTGAGAGGAATTGCTCCAAACCATTTTACGAGTTCAAAGTTATAATAAGCGTGCAGGAAGTGAGCTTCGCCTATGATGATGTCTCTGCCTTCAAAATCGGTTTTGTTTTGAAATTCGAGGATATAAGCAGCGCGATTAACCCCAGCAAACATCCAATCCCAAATACGCCTTACTTGGTCATTAACAGGAGTATGTATCATTTGGTCTACTTGTTGGAATCCAACGACATCGGAAGCGCTTTCACCCCCACAAAGAGTATTATCGGAAGCTATTTCTCCTAAAAGTACATTTTGGTAGGTAGCGTGTAATAGGTCATAGGCAGCAATTAAAGCATTTTGATAATCTGCTTTAGAATTAAAGTATGATTCGGAATTGATTTCATACTGTTTTGTTTTATCGAGAAAATCATCGGAACAGGCGAAGAAGCAGATAGAAAGAGCAGCTGCTATTGTCCATTTTTGTATGTTATATAAGGTTTTCATTGTATAAGTTTTTTTAGAATGAGGTATTAAATCCTAAGATGAATTGACGGGCTTGTGGATAAAAGCCGTAGTCGATACCGCCTCCTATGGCTTCGCCCGAGGTGGCTGAAGGGTCATAGCCTTTGTAGTGAGTAAAAGTAAAGGCATTATTCACAGATAGATATATGCGGAAAGTTTTTACTTTTACATTATCTAAGAAAGAGTTAGGAAGTGAGTACCCTAACTGTAGGTTTTGGATACGTAGGAAAGAAGCATCTTCAACAAAGAAACTGGAGAATACATTATTGGTAGTAGCTCCGGTAGTAACACGGGGTACTGTATTACTGGTTCCTGCCCCGTGCCAACGATTGAGATAAGAGCGATGACGATTTACATTGGGCTGTGAACGTTCATAGTTTCGTACCATTTCCTTATCGAGTTCGGCATACATATAGGTTGAAAAGTCGAAGTTTTTATACTTAGCATTTAGGTTAAGCCCCATATAGTAGGTAGCAGTAGGTTTTCCAAGGTAAGTACGGTCATTATAGTTAATAACACCATCACCGTTGAGGTCTTTGTAGCGTATGTCACCAGGCTGAGCATTAGCTCCTAAGGCTATTTGGGAAGGGTGTGCATCAACTTCGGCTTGGTTTTGAAATATACCATCGGCTTGCAATCCATAAAAATATCCTATGGGCTGCCCAACCTCCATACGTGCTGGAGCTAATTGACCAACACTAAAAGCTCCCCCTTCAGGAATTACCTCGCCATTGATACCTACTACTTTGCCTTTAAGACGAGTAAGGTTATAATTGATACTATATGAGAAGTTTTTAGAAGTATCACTCTTATATCCGAGCGCTATTTCAAAACCTTTGTTTTGTGTATTACCAGCATTCACTGTAGGATTAGAAGCTCCAGGTGCAGCAGTACCTATGATGCCTGACACAGGAAAGTTAGCAATAAGGAGGTCGTTGCGTTTTTCAACAAAATAATCAAAGACTACTGAAAGGCGGTTATTAAGCGTATTGAGGTCAAAACCTAAGTCCAACTTTTCGGCTACCTCCCATTTGGCGCTGGGGTTAGGCAGCTTACCTACAGCAGTACCTCGTACTATTTGTCCGTTAAATACATAAACAGCTTCGCCATTAAGGATAGCTTTATAAAGGTTTTGCCCCGTATTATTACCAAGTGTACCGTAGCTACCTCGCAACTTGAGAAAGTTAATGGTTTTGTTGTCTTTCAAGAAGTCTTCGTCAGAGATTTTCCAACCGGCAGTTAAAGAAGAGAAAAGGTCGGCACGATTATCTTTAGGAAAATCGGAAGAGGCATCACGACGAAGCATAGCCGATAGGAGGTATTTGCTTTTATAGTCGTACTGAAGTCGGCCAAAGAAAGAAGTTAGCCGAGAATCATTTAGGTACGAACTATTAGTTTTAGTATCGGCAGTACCTGTGGTAAGAGCTATATCGGCAAAGTCCCAAGAGTTATTAGGCACATCATATCCGGTAGCACTTAACCCACTGCCCCAATTACGTTGTGCACTAGTACCTACGGTGAGTGATGTGTTATGATCATCCCATAAAGTTCGTTGGTAGGTGGCAAAGGTTTCCCAAGTGTAAGCATGCGACTCGTTTTTAGTTTGAATTACAGTGCTACGTGAGCGGTTAAATACCTTTCCTGTACCAAAGAAACTAACAGGTTGGAAGTTTTTACTTTCATCGGCATAGGTTTTAAATCCTATACGTGAAGTGATATTTAAACCTTCAAGGGGGTTATAGCTAAGTTGGAAATTGCCTTCTAAACCATTACCATCATACTGGTTATAGGTGTTTTTAATTTGCGATAGAGGGTTAATTACCTCATTACCCAGAAACCCTGTTAAATCTTCATCGTGTAACTTATAGGTAGGTGAGAAGTTCAGAGCATTGAAAAGGACAGCTCCTAAACCATTTTCTTCAATAGTTTTACGCCCGTTATTATAATAATTGGCTGTAAAGTTCAGTTTAAATGTAGGTGTAATATCGGTAGCTAAACTAACTTTAACGTTATTGCGTTTAAAGTTAGACTGTTCGGGGGCAACAATACCATCTTGGGTAAGATGTGAAGCTCCTAAATAATAACTTAGGTTTTCACTACCACCCGATATGCTTGCAGTAAGTTCAGAAATAGCACTATTTTTGAAAACTTCGTTTTGCCAGTTAATGCCTTTACCTAAAGAAGATAAATCGGAAAAAGGCAACGCTTGCCCATTAGCGGCATAGCTTTCATTAAGCAAAGCAGCATACTCGGTAGCATTCATATAATCAAGCCTTTTAGTAGTTTGTTGCATACCTGCATAAGAGCTGACTTTTACTTGCAAAGGAGTATTTTTGCGCCCTCCTTTAGTAGTTACAAGCACTACACCATTAGCTCCTTTAATACCATAGATAGCTGCCTGAGCGTCTTTTAGTACCGTAAGGCTCTCAATATCTTCAGGGTTAATACTATTCAATGCCCCTTCGTAACCATCAATAATCACCAAAGGTTCATTACTACCATTAGAACTTACCCCGCGAATAAGAATGTTAATTTTACCCCCCGGAGACCCCGAAGCTTTGTTTACACTTACGCCCGAAGTAGTGCCTTGCAAAGCAGTAGCAGCATCAATAGGTTTGAGGTCGGTAATAGTTTGAGCATCGACAATAGAGACAGAGCCTGTGACATCTTTCTTCTTCTGAGTGCCATAGCCTATCACTACTACCTCACTAAGGGTTTGGGTATCCTCTTTCAAGGTAATATTTAACGGATTGCCATTGTTAATGGTCAGTTCTTGAGTAAGGTAACCTACATAGGAGAATACAAGTACCTCTCCTTTTTTTACATTGTTCAAGACAAAATTCCCATCAATATCGGTTGAAGTACCGTGGGTGGTACCTTTCACAACTATTGAAACTCCTGTCATAGGACTGTTAGGAGCTTCTTTTACATTTCCTTTTATGCTATAGGTTTGTCCCACTGCTAAACTTGAGCATAAAAAGAGTAAGATTGGTAAGATAAACGCTTTCATTTTGAGTTGCTTTTTGTTTGTTTAAAATTTGCAGCAAAGATAAACGAAATTATTCAGCACTCCAAATATTCTACCTATACAAAATATATACAAGTCTCTTTTTTGCTAAAATGTATAGGTATAACAGGAGTATTTATGAATATAAAAAGCTGTAAAACAGTAGTTAAACAAAAACATTAGCTTTGAATGTAAAGGTAAAAAGAAAACCCCAAAACAACTGTTTTAGGGTTTTTGTATAGGTAATGTATAGGGAAAAAAGAGTTTTACAAATTCAGCAAGTAATCGGTGAGATTTTGGTTACGTGTTAAAAAAAGCTTTTTACGAAGGCGGTAACGCTTAATTTCAATGCTTTGGGTCGAAATATTCAACAAAGGAGCTATCTCCTTGCTCGAGAGATTTAAGCGAAGATAAATACATAACTTAATATCATTAGGGGTTAGGTCGGGGTGCAAGCCCTTAAGGCGTATCAAGAAATCACGGTCAGTTTGGTTAAAAACCTCTTGAAAGTGTTCCCAGTCACCTTCGCTATTAATATTATTCTCAATAATATGCAATACTGTTTTCGTATTATCACTACCTGTAAGCGCCTCTTTAATACTTAATAAAAGTTCGTTTTTGCGCACTATATTCATAGTTGTAGCTGCTAACTCTCGGTTTTTACTCTCTACCTCCGTTTGCAGCTTATCATTTTGCAATTTCATTACTGTACGGTCGTTTTCAAGTTGCAAAAGGGCAAGTTCCTTTTCTTTTTCTTTATCTACCTTTTGCTTGTGACGCTTGTAATGCTGCCTATAAAAGTAATGCGTAAAAAACAACAATAGTGCAAATAAAGCAGCATATACCCCTATTGCTAAGCGCGTAGCATACCAAGGTTTTTCAATTACAAAACTAAAAGAAGCTGTATTAGGTGAAAGAGCATTACCTACCTTAGCCCTCACCCAAAAAGTATAACTTCCGGCAGGTAAATTATCAAACTGCACCTCAGCCTCACTGCTCCAGTGGCTCCAATGTTCGTGTAACCCTTCCAGCTTGTATTGATATACCTGTTGAAATACAGAGCAATAAGCAGGCACACTATAGCTAAAACGGATATTGTTATAGTTATGAGCAAAATAGTTATTAGTACTACTTTCAGCAATAGGTTGCCACACCCCTTCTACCTCACTATTACTGATATGGTTAATACGGATAGGATAAGCAGTATAATGAGAAGGATTGAAGAAAAAACTAACAAAGCCTGTATGTGTACCAAGCAGACAATGATTGTCGTCATACTCGCAAATATTCTCAAAGCCTATTACATTCTTCCGAAAAGCTGCCGACAGAGGCATCTTTTTCAATTGTAAAGCTTTATCTAATTTTCCTTGGCTAATTTTTACAATATTATGTTGAGTGAAAAGCCACAAATTACCATTGCGCCCCTGTAACATAGTTCCCGAAAGGTACTGATCATCATCAAAAAGCTGCTGAGTAAGCCCCTTGTCAAGAGTAAAACTATCGGTAGTAGAGTCGTATTTAAAAAGACCTTTTTCACTAAAACACCAAATATCATTACCATATCGGGCAATAGCAACTTTGGCACCTATAGGGGCATTAGGCACTTTATACACTTGGGTTACTTTGGTAAAATCAGGGGTCAGTGATAAATGAAATACCCCTTTCAGCTCGTGACTTACTAATAGCTCATTAGCATTTACCCATTCAAAAAATCTACTGGATACATTAAAACCCTCTATTTTAGAGTAGTATCGCCATTCTCCGTCTTTCTTTTCCAATAAATGCAGCCCTTCATAGTTACCTTGTAACAGCCATTGCGGGTGGTTAGGTACACCTTTCAGTTCCCACGTACCCAATAAAGAGCAGATAAGCTTAGCCCGTTGTTTTTCTATCACAAAAGTACCTGAGTTATGACCACAGAACAAAGTACCCTCTATTTCTTTTAGCAGCCATACTTGCCCTTTGGTACCCTCAATAAAACGAAATGACTCATTGCTCCGCAGCGGGAAAGGAGCGTAATACAATCCCTGATTAGTACCTAAGTACAAATAACCTTCGTGTACAATAGCTGTATATACAGCCCCTAATATCCCCTCGTAATCTTTGTATTGGCGAAAAGGCGAAAAAAAATTCACCATACTAATACCATTGTCTAAACCTAACCATACATTGTGTTCATTATCCTCAAAAATAGAAAGTACCGTATTGTTTTGCAATCCTTGTTTTTGGTGAAAGTGTTCTAATAGCTCTCCTTCGGCTGAAAGCCTATACAAACCATTAGCAATAGTACCTAATAATATACTACCATCCGATAGTTGTTCGGCACTGTAATTATTCAGTTTATTTGTAACTGAGGCAGCACTTACCTGCCAAGTAGTTAGTTGAGTAGGGGTACCCTCATAAATACCCTTATCTTGGGTAACAAATAAAAAGTGACCCTTATAAGGAAAAATATTGATAAGGATATGTTCGCGAAAAAGAGAAGCATTACTTAGCAGTACCTCTTTACCATCAATAAGGGCAAAAAGCCCTTCATTCATTTTCTGAAAGTAAATATGTTCTGACAGCTGAAATATTTTAGGAAGATTATTAGCCGAACTAATAATATGAAATTGCTGATGCTGAGTGTTGTAAATATAAATTTTATGCAAAGACTGAAAAAGCACCCAATGGTCTGAAAAAAGAATTTTCCATATCTCCTCATCTTCTATATCCTCAAGTGGCAAGCGCTGGCTTAATGATGTGTATTGAAGATTGTTAAACCCATCTGTTTCCCAGTAACCAAACTCAGCAAAGCCACCTGTGTAGATAGTGTTATGCTTAGCATTTACAGCACGTACAATAGCACCGTTTGGCAGAGGATAATGCCGCCATAACACCCCATTGAACTCTAACAATCCTGCATTGTTAGCAAAGTATATATTTTGATTAGCTGCTTGGCATATTTTCCAATTCTGGCTTTCAGCCTGATACACCGAAGAACTATAATTGTACACCGGAGGTAATAACTGGGCTTGTATAGCACTCACAAAACCAAATATGAAAGCAAACACAAATACACGCATAAGGTTATAAATTAAAAAAAGTGCCACAAAAGTAGCACTTTTATCTGTAAATACCAAAATATCTTATTTGCTTTTTAGGTCAAACGCACGAAATTTTTATCTATACCCAAACAGAAAAATTTTCTTTTTAAGCCTTGAGCGAAGGATGAGCGAACTATAAGCGAACTATGAGCGAAGGATAAGCCTATAAAAACCGAACCCCCTATTTCTACCAAGCCACCCAAAAATAGCATATTTTTCTATTTTTCACCCAAAAGGCAGAAAAACAACTTTTCTCTCACATTCTCCTTCCGATTTGCAAATTTCGTACGTTTGAGCTAATTTGCTTTATTCAAGCTCAAAACTCACTTCACTTTTAATATCAGCCGATGAAGCCCCTACAAGTGCTTTAAAAACTCCTTTTTCAGCTACCCAAGCGTGTTGCTCTGGCTGAAAGAATGAAAGATCGTTCTTGCTAATATGGAAAGTTATAGTTTTTGCCTCACCTGCTTTTAAAAACACTTTCTGAAAACCTTTAAGCTCTTTATAAGGACGAGGTAAAGAAGATTGCTCATCGTGTATATAAAGCTGCACCACCTCAGCTCCATCACGTTTTCCCGTATTCTGTACAGTTATTGTAAAAGTTATATCGCCAGTTGTTTTCTTCTTATCAGCAGTCAGTTTACCATATTTAAAAGTAGTGTATGATAACCCGTGTCCAAAAGCAAAAAGAGGCTTCACCCCTTTCGTATCGGCATACCTATAACCCACAAATATATCTTCATTATAAGCAACATCCTTATCACCAGGGTACTGCCCCATAGCCGCAGCAGCATTATCCTCTAAACGCACAGGAAAAGTAAAAGGCAATTTACCCGAAGGATTAACGTCACCAAAAAGCACATCAGCAAGTGAGTTGCCAGCTTCCGAACCTAAGTACCAATCCTGTACTATAGTAGGCACTTGTTTTACCCAAGGCATAGCCATAGCGTTACCCGATATAAGCACCACTACAAGGTTTTTATTAGTTTTGGCAAGAGCTTCAATTAAAGCTTCTTGTCCGTAAGGCAAGCCGTATTCCTTGCGGTCATTACCCTCACAGTCTTGTCCATTGTGTTTATTCAGCCCTCCTATAAAGATAACCACATCTGCTTGTCCAGCTATTTTCAAAGCCTCTGTTAGCAACTCTTGGGCAGAACGCTTATCAGTAATATCAGCTGCCGAAAGCCCATCTTGGTCTTTGTAATCATCACTAACATAACCACGTGCATAAAGTAGCCGAGCGGCATTTCCTACCCTATTCTTAATACCGTTTAACGGAAGTACTTCGTGTACAGCCTTCAATGACGAGCTACCCCCACCTACTGTCATCATTTTGATAGCATTCTCTCCTATTACAGCTATAGTTTTAGTCTTACCAAGCTCAATAGGCAATACATTTTTATCGTTTTTAAGCAATACAATACCCTCCTGCCCTATCTTTCGTGCTATAGCAAAATGTTCAGGCGAGGCAAAAGAACCATACGGACGATTAGCAGCCATATTAGTACGAAATATAAGACGGAGTATATTACGCACCTTTTCATTCACTACCTCTTCTTTTATTTCGCCCGATTGTAGTTTCTTCAAGAAAGGTTGAGCCAAGTGGTAATAGTCATAAGCATTCGATTGGTTTTCAGTAAGACCATCAGTCCAAGTACCAAATTCCATATCAAGCCCGTGAAGCGCTGCCTCATCAGTATTATTTACGCCACCCCAGTCCGACACTACAGCTCCGTCAAAACCCCATTCTTTGCGCAATATATCTTGCAGAAGATATTGATTTTGGCAAGCCCATTGGTTTTTGTACTTGTTGTAAGCTCCCATTATACTCCAAGCCTTTCCTTCTTGTACAGCAGCTTTAAAGGCAGGAAGGTATATTTCGTACAAAGCGCGGTCACTTACCTTCACATTCACCGTATGGCGGTTAATTTCTTGGTTGTTTAAAGCATAGTGTTTTACACAAGCTGCCACCCCATTGCGCTGCACCCCTTGCACGTAAGGAACTACCATACGCGAAGCCAAATAAGGGTCTTCACCCATATACTCAAAGTTACGCCCATTCAAAGGAGTTCGGTAAATGTTCACACCAGGTCCTAAAAGAATATTCTTATTCCTATAACGAGCCTCTTCTCCTATTGCTTTACCATACTGCAAACTCAAGTCTGTATTCCAAGTAGCAGCCAAGCAAGTAAGAGCAGGGAAAGCAGTACACTTATCATTAGTCCATCCAGCTTGGTTCCACTCGTCCCAGAACACCTCTGCACGAATACCGTGAGGCCCATCTGTAGCCCAGTTTTCAGGTATCCCAAGTCGAGGTACCCCAGGTGAACTAAATTTAGACTGTGCGTGGCACATAGCTACCTTCTCCTCCAAAGTCATACGGCTTAGCGCATCGTCTATCCGTTTTTCAATAGGTTGTGTAGCATCAAGATAGATAGGCGTTTGCTGAGCTAACAAAACAGTAGCAGCACAGCAAAATAGTAAAGTTACAAATTTTTTCATTGTTCTTATTTTTTAGCTGTTAGGTTCTAATATCCTTCCCTCACCGCCTGTTCCAAAATAGGCTTCAAAATAGCTGTCCAAAGTTTATATCCCTCAGCATTTAAATGAAGGTTATCCTCTTTAAAAATATCAGTGCGAAGCTCCCCCTGTTCATCGTACATTGGGGCAGTAATATCTACATACCTATACCCCTGTTCAGTAGCATTTTGTTGTAACAAAGCATTAACAAGCAATTGGTCTTGTAGCTGGTCGGCCTTGTGCTGTGAAGGTTTTAAAGAAAGCACAAAAAGAGGTGTTTTTGGGTATTCCTTTTTAAGTTTGGCAATAAATATACGAAAAAGGTCAAAACACTTCACTGCATTCACTCCTTCCTTATGGCTTCCTAAATCGTTTTCTACATAAAGCACAATAGCTTTGGGCTTATATCCCTTAGCAATAATTTTGTAATTGTAAATCATATCGCGTAAAGTTGCCCCTCCGTACGAACGACGAATAAGGCGGAGCGGAGCAAAATCATCATAAATACTATCCCACATATTGATAGACGAACTGCCAAAGAAAAGCACATCACAAGCTAAATCCTTGCGCTGCTTATTTTCTTCTTGATAACGATTAATATCATTTTGGTACCTAATAATCCAGCTCTTTTCATCAGTATGCCGAAAAGGAATAGATGTTTTAATACTCACAGTAGGTACCTGCTGTGCTTTAAGAATTGGACTTGCTAAAAGCAGTACTATTAAAATAAAAATATTTTTCATCGGTTTTTAAGTATTATTGTTATTTAATATTGAGACATAGGTATCAAGAATGACACCACACTATTAGCAGGTATCTCGTAAGAAAAATAATGCTTACCAACACTTATAGTTTGATAAGTAGCCTCATTTTTCTTATTCAGCAGCACACAAGCCAAAGAACCATCAGGGTTTTCAAAAGCAGTACACTGCAAACTATCATCAGTAGTTTTCTCTACTCCTATGCGGGTAGCTCCTTGCTTAATAACAGCCGATAAGTGTCCTATTACATAGTAATGTGAGTTACGGCGCATAGTAGTATAGTCATCTGTTTGAATATCAACAGCACCAAAGCAGGTTTTACACCCCCCTTCTCTGTTAGGAGCTCCATTTTCGTCAAGTAATAAGTTCCATACAATTACCGCTTTACAGTAGTTATTAAGGGTCTTGATACCCAATTCCTGCATATCATCAGTAAGGCGTCGTTCTAAGTTCCTACCATCATTCCAAGTACCTATGGAGCTTTCTGTAAAAATAAGCTCCTTGTTAGGGTAACGTTGATGAATAACATTCAGCTCATTCGGATTACCTCCATAATTGTGATAAGCAGCTCCCGTTACGTACCCAGAAGCTTGGCTATCGTTATAGATATGAAGGGGGTATTGCTGCTGGGTAGCAATATTATCATAATTGTAATTGTGATCAAACACATACACTTTTACCTGTCCAAAACCACTGTCTTTAAGCGTTTTGCCCAACGCATTTTTGATAAAAGCAAGCTGCTCATCCCAACCCATATACATTGAAGCTGAATTGCCACGATTCAGAGGTTCATTTTGAATAGTAATAGCATTAATATAAATACCATTATCTTTCATCGCTTGCAACCATTTAGCAAAATAAAGAGCATAATCCTGATAATAAGCAGGATTTAGCTGCCCACTTGTCCAATGATTATAAGGTTGTAAGTCAGTAAGGTTATCTACCTTCATCCAGCGAGGGGCTGTCCAAGGAGAACCTATAATTCTAACTTTAGGGTTAATAGCAAGAATCTCTTTTAAGACAGGAATAACATATTGGTTCTCTTCAGTAGTTAAAGCAAAATGTTCAATCCCTTTAGTATCACATAAAGTGTATTCACTAAGTGAAAAATCGGAACAACCTATAGAAATACGAATGTAGTTTTGCCCTAATCCTTCACTCTCTGAAAAGGTTTGTGTAAGAAATACTTTTCGGTTAGCAGGTGTCATCTGCATCAGGTTATAACAAGTAGAACCCGTAATAGCCGAACCAAAGCCATCTATCGTCTGGAACCTATCGGAAGGCTTCAGTGTAATATTGGCACTACTCATAGCTTTGGGAGCAAGAAGAAGATTAACTTCTTCTCGGGCAAACTCTTTTTGCCTATTACCCGTAGTTATAATAGCATTCACTTTACCTACCGTTTGTTCAACAACAGGAGGGAGAGGTGTAGGCTCTCCCCCCATATTGTTTCTTTTTTGGCAGCTGCAAGAAGTAATGCTACAAACCAGAATTATTAAAAAAGATGGGAATAATTTGTTCATTAGTAACCAGTATTTTGAGTGAGTTTAGTATTATTTTCTAACTCCGATTGAGGTACAGGATACAGTAAAGTATTTTCAGTCATAGGATATAATTGACGCAAACGCCCTGTATCACGAGTATTAAGAGTGTTCATAGTACTAATAGCTTTGTCATTACGAACAAGGTCAAACCAACGGTATCCTTCAAAAGCAAGTTCCAAACGGCGCTCTTTAAGCACTGCCTCCTTCATTTCTTCTTGTGAAAGAGTAGTAGGAATAGGAGCAAGCCCTACACGAGCACGCACTTGGTTCACCAGAGCGGCTGCCTGAGCTGTTTGCCCCAAAGCAGCATACGCTTCGGCTTTAAGCAAAAGAATATCGGCAAAACGCAATTTAATAATACTACTACCTCCGGAACGCAATTTGTACATAAACGGATAGTTGTTAGAAGGGTAATAAATGCTCCAAGAAGGTTGCCCCCATACAATAGCTTGGTTTTTACGAACCATATCTCCTTCGGCATCAAAAGCAGCAATAAGGTCACGTGAAGGGGTAACCCATTTAGCCCAGTTATAAGTACTTTTGGGGTTTGTGTGGTTTAGTCCAAACAAACCAGGTAACCACGTTTGTCCACCTTGTGAATAAGTAATCTCAAAAATAGACTCAACCGAGTTGCGAAGTTTTACATCGGTTCTGCCATCATTCAGTTCAAACAAATCAGCGTAATTAGGCAGTAAAGCAAAGCCTTCACCCTCTACAGCAGTACAGTACTGAATTGTTTTTTGGTAGTCACGTATAGGCTTTTCGGCATATACGTGGGCTAATAAAGCATTAGCTACCCCTCTGCTGAAAAAAAACTTATTATTAGCCTTTACAGCAGGAGCATCTGCTAAAGCTTCTTCAAGGTCTGTACGGATAATGTTATAAACATCAAGTACCGAAGTACGTGAAGGAAATAACATTTCATAAGTGTGTTCAACATTCTCAGATGATATTTGGGGTACCTCTAAAGCAGGAATAGGCACAGCTCCCCAAAAACGAACCATATCAAATAACATCCAAGCTCTAAATATTTTAGCTTCAGCTTTCCATTGTTTGCGCTCAGCAGCTGTAAGTGAGGGGTCGGTTACTTTATCAACATTAGCAATCACCACGTTAGCAATATTCACCGCTTCAAGATAACGTTTCCAATCACGGGTAATATTACCATTAGAAGCATCTTGGCTATTTTGCTCAATAGAAGTGATAGATATCCCACTGGTACCTGCATAAGCATTATCGGCACGAGTTTCTGTATTTTGTAGGAAGTCTAAAGCCCAAAACTCTTGAGCCGTTCCGCGTACGTATGCGTAAATAGCATCGTAACGAGCCTTCATCTGAGCCTTAGTTTCAATAGCCGAGGAACTATTACCTTGTGAGGTAGTGTTCTTCTCATTAAATTCCGAAATAGGGTCTTTATCTAAACTGCACGCTGTTAGCAAGGCTAACAAAAGGGCAAGGTATGTATACTTTTTCATATTATCAAAGTGTTTTAAAATTCAATATTAAGCCCAAAAATAAAGGTTTTAGTTTGAGGGTATGTACCCCAATCAATACCCATAGTTGGTCCTGAAAGACCTTGGTTTACTTCAGGGTCAAAACCTTTATAGTTAGTAAGAGTCCAAAGGTTCTGTGCTGTAAAGTAAGGTTGTAGTTTGCGTATGCCGTATTTAGCCAAATCGGCATTAGCAAGGTTGTATGCCAATGTAAGAGTTTTTAAACGCAAGTATGAGCCATCTTCAATCCATCGAGAAGAAGCACGTACATTATCGGTACCCTTTTTAGCACGTGGTATATCAGTAATTTGTCCAGGAGTTTTCCAACGGTTCAGTACCGCAGTCGATTGGTTTTGGTCTTTGTACATCCCTTCTGTTTCTATACGTGAAGCATTGTATATATCATTACCATAAGAGCCTTGTAAGAAAACGCTAAGAGTAAAGTTCTTGTATGAAAAATCATTAGTAAGACCAAAAGTAAAATCGGGATTAGGGTCGCCTATATAAGTTTTGTCGGATACCGATATTTTACCATCATTATTAAGGTCTTTGTATTTGATATCACCAGTCTGAGGGTCTACTCCTTCACTTACCAATCCCCAGAACTTACCCAAAGGTTGCCCTTCGGTAATACGCACCACTTGTTCATTAGTTGATTCGGAAGTGCTACCGTAATAATATACTTTTTGGAGTGTAAGTTTAGTAAGCTCATTACGGTTAAATGAAATATTGAAGTTAGTATTCCACCCAAAATCACCGGTTAAGTTACGGCTATCTACCGAAAGTTCAAATCCTTTGTTAGTCATTTCGCCTTCATTGCGGTAGATAGAAGGAATGGGCGAAGTAGAAGGAAGAGGCACATCCATTAGCAAGTTAGTAGTCTTTTTTAAGTAAGCATCAAGAGCTAATGATAAGCGGTTATTAAAAAGAGCTACATCAAGACCTATATTGCTTTGGGTAGTAGTTTCCCAAGTTAAATTAGGATTAGAGAAAGAGTTAGGGCGAAGGGTAATCATAGCATCGCCTTTACCAGCCTCCCACCAGTTTTGGCGTGTGATAGAATAGCGCTGTAAGTAACCATAATCGGAAATACCTGCTTGGTTACCTGTTTGCCCCCATCCACCGCGTAGTTTCAGGTCATTTAACCAAGCTACTCCTTTCAAAAAGTCTTCTTGAGATAAACGCCAACCTACCGATACTGAAGGAAAATACCCCCAACGCTTACTTGGTGCTAATTTTGAGGAACCATCGGCACGGAAGTTAGCTGTGAACAGATATTTACTGTCATAATTATACGAAATACGACCTAAGTACGACATTATAGCCCACTCGGCGGCATTGGTACCGCTTCCTTGTTCTATTTTATTAGCAGCATTAAGAGTTTTAATATCGGAAGAAAGGAAGTGAGAGGCATACAAGGCACTTTCATCCCATTTTGAAACAGTACCCGAAGTACCTGCTAAGGCAGATAAGTTATGTTTGCCAAAACTCTTATCAAAAGTTAGCAAATTATCATAGGTCATTACAGTGTTGTTAGTACGTATATCATCGGCAGTACCAAAAAGGCTACGACCATAAGAGCCTAACTTAGGATCTGTCCAATGTGTTTGGGTACGCCCTAAGCGGTCAATTCCTACTGTTGATTTGAAGGTAAGACTTGGGTGAAGACGCACTATAGCCGATACGCTACCTACTAAACGGTTGCTTTTAGATGTGTTATCGGCATTACGTGATATATTCTCAACGGGGTGGGTGAGGTTGGCTCCGTAGAAGTTATAGTAATACCAACCTTCTTCACCAGCCTTTTCACTCCATATAGGTGCATATTTAGGCGTGTTAATTACGGAAAGCACCACTCCTGCGCGGTTAGCCCCTGTACCGGTAATAATACCATTTGATGAGTAGTCGGCATAAGAAAGATTAGTATCAAAGGTAAGCCATTCACGCATTTTTGTTTGAAGGTTAAGGCGTACGTTGTAACGTTCAAAATAAGAAGAACGTATTACACCTTCATCTTTGGAGTTCCCTGCCGAAATGTAATACTTTGTATTCTCAGTAGCATTGGAAAAAGCTACTTGGTTATTGCGGATGAAACTTTTGCGAAAAGTCTGGTCAAACCAGTCTGTTTTATCAGTAAGACCAGCAGGTAGGGTAATAGCCCCGATTTCGTCCATAAGCTCTTTGTATTGGGCTGTATTAAGTGACTCAATACGTTTTGCTACTTGTGATAAACCTACGTAACTGCTTAGCGACACTTTAGGTTGGTTTCGCACTCCTTGTTTGGTAGTAATAAGCACTACTCCGTTAGCTGCTCGTGAACCGTAAATAGCTGCGGAAGAAGCATCTTTAAGCACCTGCATATTTTCAATATCGGTAGGGGCAATACCACTAATGTCTTGGACAGGAATACCATCGACTACGTACAGAGGGTCATTAGAGGCACTGATAGAAGTATTACCGCGTATGCGTACTGCTAAGCCTGCTCCTGGAGCTCCGTTAGGTTGTACTACTTGAATACCTGCTGCTCTACCTTGTATGGCTTGAGCTGCTGAAATTACAGGACGTTGGTCTAAGTCCTGTGTTTTTACAGAGGTAATAGCAGTAGTAACATCACCGCGTTTTTGAGTTCCGTAACCTACTACTACTACTTCATCTAAATCTTGAGTAAGCTCATATAACTTTACATTAAGTTTTGCTGAGCTTACTTTCACACTAAGAGTTTTATATCCGACAGATGAAAACTCTAAAACAGCCCCATTAGGCACATCACTAAGAGCATATTGCCCATCAAAATCGGTAGCTACGCCCTTAGTAGTTCCCTTTATTACCACCGAAACTCCTAATAAAGGAGTTCCTTTGTCGTCGGTTACAGTACCTGCTACTTTGCTATATTGTGCTTGAGCAAAACTTATAACTCCTAATAGCAGTACTATTGTTAGCATTAATTGTTGTTTGAGTACTTTCATAAAAATAAAACATTACGTTTAGTTGCCCCAAAAGTATAGCAAAAAAACAATGATTTAGCAATCGGTATTACAAAAGTACTACTTTTAAAAGTTATATTGCTGACTATGAAAGTATTAATACTAAAAAGAAGTTTGAAAAAGTACTAAAATTTCCTATTTAATCTCTTATTTTTTTTACTTTTTCCTCGAACTCATCACGTTCTCCTTTGGCTTTGTTGCGCACCTTTGTGCGATAATTGTATACTGTACGCAAAGAGTAGCGCAAAAACTCTGCTATTTTATTGCTATCGGTAATTCCTAAGCGGATAAGGGCAAAGATGCGAAGTTCGGTATTGAGCAGTTCTCCTTTTTTAGGTTGTATTTGCTCTGTTTCTTCTAATAAAGCATTAAAGTGTGTAACGAAATGTGGGTAGAGTTTTAAAAAGATTGTATCAAAATTTTTGTATAAAGCTTCTAACTCTTCTTCTACTAAGGTATTTGATTTGAGAAGCTTGAGAAGCTCATCGTATTGGTTTTTTGAAGCCTTTTTGTACAACAGTTTCCGATAGTTCTCTAACTTATCAATATAGGCTGAACAAAGATTGAAAAAGTGAGCTATATAGGCTTCTTTAATCAGATTGGCTTCTTCCAAATTTTGATTTATTTCGTGTAGTTCGGCATTAAGTTTGGCTAATTGTTCATTACTATAGGATAGTTCTTTACGTGTTTTTACGAGTCGTTTTACTTGTTTGTATACATATACTAAGGCAATGATAAGTGCTACCGATAGTACGCTAATAAGTATTAACAAGAACAATAGCTCACGCTTTTGCTTAGCTTCTTTCTGTTGATAAGCTGTGTTAATAATGGTGTAAAAAGAGGCTCCTTCTTCGGCTCGGTGTCTTACATTACAAAAAGAGGCGTCATCAATAGCCATTTTAATGAACTGATAGGCTTTTTCAATATCTCCTTTTTTGTAGTAAGTAAGGGCTAATCCTTGTAAAGAGGCATTGTCTTTTATAGCGTTTTTTATATCGGTAATAGCGGAGAGAGCAAAGTAGTATTCTTGCTGGTTTATATTGCCTTTTTCTTGGTGAATAAGTCCTAAATAATAGGCTATTACTGCACGTTTGGGTTCTTTTTCGGTAGTTTTGGGCAACAACTTGCTAAAGGCTTTCTCGGCTTCTGTTTTATCTCCTGTAAAAAAAGCATCGATGGCACTGTTCAGTTTATAAGTGAATGATTGCTTATCACTGCACATTAGTAGGGAATCACGATAGCTATTAGAGGCTTTTAAATAATCACTATTGCTAATACTCTGCCCATAACGGCTGCACAATGAATAGTAGGAATCATAATATTTGCACAGTTCTTCATTAGTAAGCTGTTCTTTATCAATATTTTTTAGCAATTGGAGTGCCTCTACATACATTCCTTTAACTGAATAGAGTTTTGAGAGTTGTATATGGGTTTCGTCTTTTAGTTGTTTTTCTTGTAGCTGGGTAGCTATTTTTTCATTTTTAAGGAGATAGGCAATAGCAGAATCGACTTTGAATTTTCTGTATTCTTCATACAGTTGTTGGTTTAAAAGATACTGCTGGGCAGCAGCTGTGTTTTTTAGCAATGTTTGTTTTAGGTGGTTAATTTTGTTTTCTTTTGCTTGTATATAACTATCGGACTTGGCTATGGTTTGTTGGAGTAAGTGTAGTGCCTCGTTTCTACTCTCTTGAGCCGAGAGTGATGTAAGTGTTACAAGAGTTGCAACAAAGGTAATATAATGCTTCATAAAAATATTGAATTGTCAGGATTTTTTTCTGTTTGTACTAATGTTTAAAAAGTTGGTTTGCTTTTCATTTATTATAAGGTGCAAATGTACAAATAATTGGGGAATAGACAAGAGGGGAAAATAAATGCGGTATACGCCCTGTGGGCGCATACCGCATTTAATTAGGTGTTGTTTTACACGTGGGTTAGTCGGCAAGTATTACTGTTTTATTGTGGTTGCACTCTAAAGTGCCTCCTTTTATAGCAATAGTTTGCAGTTCTTTTTTACCGCTGTACAAAGTTACTTGACCTGCTGTGAGTATGGAAATAATAGGTGCGTGGCGTTCTAATATTACAAAGGTGCCTTTAGCTCCAGGCACGCTTAGCGAAGTTACTTCACCTTTAAACAACAGGGCTTCAGGAGTTAAAATTTCTACTGTCATAATTTTAATTTGTTGTATTGCCGATTGACTTTTACTGCTTACTTACCTGTTAATTGGCTTCGGCAAGCATTTTCTCACCGGCTTCTATTACTTCTTCAATAGTGCCTTTGAGGTTGAAAGCTGCTTCGGGCAGATGGTCGAGCTCACCATCTAATATCATATTAAAGCCTTTGATGGTGTCTTTAATATCGACATAGGCTCCTGGTAATCCGGTGAATTGTTCGGCTACGTGGAAGGGCTGAGATAGGAATCGTTGTACACGGCGTGCGCGTGCTACGGCTACTTTATCGTCTTCGGAGAGTTCTTCCATACCTAATATGGCGATGATGTCTTGCAATTGTTTGTAGTGTTGCAAGAGTTCTTTTACGCGTTGTGCGCACTCATAGTGTTCTTTACCGAGTATTTCGGGGGTAAGGATACGTGAGGTAGAGTCGAGCGGATCGACAGCTGGGTATATACCGAGCTCGGCTATTTTACGCGATAGTACGGTGGTGGCATCGAGGTGGGCAAAGGTTGTTGCTGGAGCGGGGTCGGTAAGGTCGTCGGCAGGTACGTATACGGCTTGTACTGAGGTAATTGAACCGTGCTTAGTGGAGGTTATACGCTCTTGCATAGCGCCCATTTCGGTAGCTAAGGTGGGTTGGTAACCTACGGCTGATGGCATACGTCCTAATAGGGCTGATACTTCGGAACCTGCTTGGGTGAAACGGAAGATGTTATCGACGAAGAAGAGTACGTCTTTCCCTTGTCCTTCGCCTGCTCCGTCACGGAAGTACTCGGCTACGGTAAGCCCTGAGAGTGCTACGCGTGCGCGTGCTCCTGGTGGTTCGTTCATTTGTCCGAATACGAAGGTGGCTTTTGATTCTTTAAGGGCGTCTTTATCGACTTTACTCAAGTCCCAACCGCCTGCTTCCATTGATTCCATAAAGGCGTCGCCGTATTTTATAATGCCAGATTCGAGCATTTCGCGCAATAGGTCGTTTCCTTCGCGGGTACGTTCTCCTACTCCGGCGAATACGGAGAGCCCTCCGTGTCCTTTAGCGATGTTATTGATAAGTTCTTGTATAAGTACTGTTTTACCTACGCCGGCACCTCCGAAGAGTCCGATTTTACCACCTTTGGCATAGGGTTCAATAAGGTCGATTACCTTAATACCTGTAAAGAGTACTTCGGTAGTAGTGGAGAGGTCTTCAAATTTAGGTGCTGGGCGGTGGATAGGGAGACCGTTATCACCTTCTTTTGGTAGATTACCTAATCCGTCGACGCCATCGCCTATTACGTTGAATAGTCGCCCATAGATATTGTGCCCTACTGGCATTTTGATGGGGCTACCGGTGGCGATAACTTCTGTATCGCGGCTAAGGCCTTCGGTTGAGTCCATAGAGATGGCTCGGACAACGTCTTCGCCTATGTGTGATTGCACTTCTAAGATTAGCTTGGTGCCATCGGGGCGCATAATTTCGAGTGAATCGTAAATACGAGGTAGTTCATTGTCGGAAGCAAATTCTACATCGACTACCGGTCCTATTACTTGTGCTACTTTACCTTTTTGAAACATTCTTTCTATTTTTAGTCGTTAGTCATTAGCCGTCAGTTGCCAATTGTTAGGGTTATTTAGCGGCTAACGACTGACGACTTTTTATTATTTTGGGCAAAGGTACATTATTTTTTACAAACGGCAAATAAAATACTTGTTTTTTTTGCTGTATTTACTGTAATATTTTGTTTATCAGCTACTTAATTGTTTTATAGGAGTTGCTTTTATTGGCTATAAAAAAATGCTCAGAATAAACCTGAGCATTTTTGTTGTTTCAATTTTGTTGATTTATGTTTGGGGCAAGTTGTGTGTGTTTAACCTTGGTGTGTTTTTTTCAAAAGGTCGTTCACTACTTTTACGGGGTTAAAGGTGATGATGGGTACTTCGACAAAAAGGGTTATCCAACGTGCCATTGAGCCATTCCACAAGCCTGGTAGTTCTAGGGCTTTTAGGGGTTTGCCCATATAGGTTTTGGCGGTGATAAAGGCTTGGTTATTATCGACATACTCTTGTAGGTTGAATTTTTCGCCTTTGTAGTTTTTGGTGCCACATACTAAATCGACGGGGTTAAAGTGGGTGGATTGTTGGAATATTTCTTTTTGTTTGGCATCGGCCATATTTACTTGTGCTGATTCGATAATTTGGAGGCTGTTACCTTGATTTTCTTTTACCCAGAAGGGTCCTCCGCCGGGTTCTCCTTCGTTTTTTACCATACCGCATACGCGTATGGGTCGGTTTAATTGTTCTTGTATAAACTCTAAGGCGTATTGGCGGCGGAATTTATAGAGGTAATCGGGTACTGAGATGTTTATTTCTTTCAGAAAATCGAGGATGTGTTTTACTTCTTTTTTCTTAATTTTATTGTTATCGATTCGGCGTAGGATGGTGAATATTTCGTCTTGTACTTGGCATAGTTTTCCGGCGAGTGCTTCTTTGTAGAATACGGTTTCATCGGTGTATTTTTTGACTACTACGTTATCGATGTTTTTGATAAAGATGATGTCGGCATCGATGTCGTTAAGGTTGCTTAACAAGGCTCCGTGCCCTGCGGGGCGGAAGAGTAGGTTTCCTTCTTCGTCACGGAAATACTCATTGTCATCGGTTACTGATACAGTATCGGTACTGGGTTTTTGGTATGAGAAATCGACGTCGAATTTTACTTGGTAGCGTTCTTCTAACTGTGGTTGGATAAGGGCGAGTTCTTTGTAGAAGGCTTCGGTGTGCTGCTCGGTGATGGTGAAGTGTAGGTGTGCTTCTTCATCGTCGGAGGCGTATAGTACGGCTTCACGGAAGTGTTCTTCAAAGGGGGTTGCTATTTTTTCGGAATGGCGGTGGAAGGGTAGGAGTCCTTTGGGCATATTGCCGTAATTGAGTCCGTCGTCATTAAGCAGGGTGCTTACGATGAGGTGTTTTTGGACGTCGTCATTAAGTGTGGTAAAGTTGGGGTGGTGCTTGTGTAGGTACTCTTGTAGGAGTGGGTAGAAGGCGAAGCGTTCAAGCCCTTCAAAGAAGGTTTTTATTTCTTTATTATTGGTGCGATTGACAAAGGCGACGAATGATTCGCGTTCGGGCTCGAAGGCATCGCGGAAGGCGAAGAGTGCTTTGAACATACGTGTAGCGGCGCCTGAAGCGGGCACAAATTTGAGGATTTTATTTCCTTTTTTTCGTTTTTGGTATATGGCGGCGTACTTGGCTGCTTCTTCTTTGGGGAGGGGTAGGATACCATCGCCAATAACGGCTGCTTTTTGGAGTTGTATGGGTGGTACTCCTTGTTTGAATTGAGTTAGTTGGGCGTTAAGCATAGCCTCGGTGATTCCTTTTTTGCTCAGTAGAGCTCGGTCTTTTTCTGTTAATTCCATCATAATATGTTGGTTTTTAATTGTTTTTATTTTTTATTGATATTTTTTGTTTTTTGGTGCTGCAAAGGTATAAACAAAAAAAATAAAAAGCAAATTATTTTTGGTTTTTTTAGGGGGTGGGGGAAATTAGCAAATGAGAAAATTAGCAAATGAGAAAATTAGCAAATGAGAAAATTAGCAAATGAGAAAATTTGAAAATGAGGAAAATGCAATGTTTTTGGGTTTTTGTTGCGAATAATGTAAAGTGGGGGAAGGATTGTTAAAGGCTTGACATTCACTAAACTAACGCTTATTGTTCGCTCACCCTTCGCTCTGCTTTCGCCCTGCCTTCGTTCTGCCTTCGAGATGGCTATAAGCTGCTTTTGCTCTTGTTGTTGGTGTAATGGGTTGATTGTTAGGTTTTTGTGATTTTGTCTGAAAAAGGGAGTGAGGGTGGGGGATTTTTGAATTATTTGTCACGTCCTAAAATTGGTTTACAGTCATTTTGTCAGTTACCTGACATTTTTTA
>CAUREJ010000012.1:0-43845 GCA_963523735.1 uncultured Capnocytophaga sp. | reverse complement strand
AAAATTACTAATTTTCGGGAACTTTTACTTCTCTAAAAAAGTTTAAACAGCTTCAATATAATGGATTATCCAAAATATGAAAATGATAAAAGAAATCAGAATACTATTTACAAATGGCAATGGGATACAGTAGCAGATTTTGCTGAAGATGAAAACATATTTAGAGGATTAGAAAAAGAAAGTGAGTGATGAAAGCGATAATTTTATTAATGATTAGCTGTTTTTTATTAAGCTGTGCAACACCTGATTATCTTCCTAAAAAGAGAAAGATAGGTGAGATAGAGTATTTTGATACAGAAAAATTTAATAAACATAAGAATCCAAAAACAAATTCTTATTATTTACATAAAAAAGATACTATTGAAATTTTAAATTCTGTAAAATCAGATTATTCTTTTGAGACTTTTGGGATATACAAAAAACGATATAAGCTCATCAAAGAATACTATCTTAATGGAATGATAAAAGAACGAGGAAAAGAATTTTTCACTCCTAATTCTATTAATTTTAAAATAGGCAAATGGGAATATTTTGATGAGCAAGGGAATTTGCTAAGGGTTGAAGATAAAGATGGTAAAGACAGAGATTATCCAATTACCTATAGAGAAGCTTTTCGAAGAGTTTGTTGGCGTTATGGGTTTAGCTTGAAGGATGTAGATATATTGATAATTCCTACAGATGAAGGCGTTTTTTGGTTTTTTGACAAAGGAGAAAATAAACAAATGATAGTTAATATGAAAACAGGGAAAGTTAAGAAAATTCAGATGGAATATAAGGAATGAATTACACATCTTAATTGAACCTAAGATTATCCAATGACATATAAAGAGGCTTTTCACAGAGTTTCTTGGCGTTATGGTTTTAGTATTAGAGG
This sequence comes from uncultured Capnocytophaga sp., assembly GCA_963523735.1. Taxonomy (GTDB): domain Bacteria; phylum Bacteroidota; class Bacteroidia; order Flavobacteriales; family Flavobacteriaceae; genus Capnocytophaga. Next base: position 42,971 of record CAUREJ010000012.1, on the reverse strand, counting down.
AATTAATATTATAATTCTCCCTTTTCATGAAAAAAGTTTAAACAGCTTCATTGTAAATAAAGATAATTCTACTAAAAACCCGTCAGATGAATTGACAATAAAAATCATGAAAAAAGTAAAAGAACTTTCAGATAATTCTGATGAAGAAAAAGCGCATATTAGAGTGATTATAGAAAAAAGAAAAGATAATGAAATACCTAACAAAATTAAGCATAGTTATAATTAGTTTTTTATTTCCTTGCTGTATCTATAATAATAAAAATAATTTTAAAATTATAGTAACAGAAAAGGTTTCTCCTATTTATTCTTATAATCCAGAGGGGGTTATAAAGAATAAGTATGGAAATCTGAATATAAAAACTATTTCATATTACAATCAACAAGGACATTTAATAAAACTCCTATGGAATAGACCTAATGGTTATCTTGAATATACATTATCAGAACTCAGAGAAGATCCTTTTTTACTTAGTAGTTTTCAAATAGACACCATATTCTCAACTAAAACATATATAAATTATGAAGTAGAAGAAAAAAATGATTCTATATTTTATTTATCTAATAAAGAGATTATTATACGCACCAATAATTAATATACCCACGCTGGCGCGAGCTGCAAGCTCGTGCCTATAATCATAGAGCTTGCAGCTCCCCACGCTAGCGTATATGCACTTTCGTGTAGAAACTTAGAACTTGCAGTTCACACCCAAGCCTAACACTTCCCGAATTTGGAAAGCACCAACAGCATTGTCGTCGTAAATAGCTTGGAAGGTAAAGTTAGTCGAAAGATATTTGTTAATAGTAAATACCGCATTAAGAGTGTAGTCTATATCCACGTTCTGTGGTTTATCAAGGTAGTTACTGTACAAGGCAAGAATATTCTCTAATGAAACGTTGTCCATAAGGTTGAATTTAGCATACCCATTAAGTGAGAAACCGAGCTCAAAACGAAGGTTCTTCTCGTCTTCTACCCCGTAGAAATTATGAGTGTAGTTAGCACCGGTAACAGAAGTAAACTGTTTCCGAGCCGTTACAATCTTAGCCGTAGCAGGAGCCATATTCACTTTTAGGTTATCGTTCTTTTTCCAAAGCATACCCACCCCAAACTGCAAGTAACCAGGTGAAAGCAGTTTGTTAATAAGGGTACGATTAGTAGCCGTATACTTATAACCGTCCGTCATTTGGGTTTTGAAGTTCAAGAAGCAAGAGTAGAACCACTCGGCAGAAGCCTGCTTACCAAGCACCGAGTTAATCTCAAAGCGGTCATTCGTTTTCCGAGTGTATGCATCGTCCTGAAGTTTAGTCAAACCATAGTCGATGTAGATATTGTTATCCCACGCCCATTTGTCTTTTTTGTAGTTAAAGGCGTAGCTTACTGCCAAGTTAGCAGCCACGTTATTGGTACCACCACCAGTCCAATCGTGGTTAAAAGCCGACTGAGAAAACATAAGCGAAGCGTTTCCGCCGTTAGTCCAACGCGGAGCTTCTTGTTTTTCCGTTGTAGGCTCTTCTTGTGCGAAGAGGCTCATTGAGGTCAGCGCAAGGGCTGAAAGCAAAAGTTTTTTCATAAAAAGTGATTTATTATTTAGTTTTACAAAAATCCGAGTTCTAATTTCGCCACCTCGCTCATCATATCCTGATTCCAAGGAGGGTCAAAGGTTATTTCAACAATAGTTTCGTGTACTTCATCAATGCTTTGTACTTTCTCTTTTACCTCCATAGGCAGCACTTCTGCTACCGGGCAGTTAGGCGAGGTAAGAGTCATTAGTATTTTCACATCGTTGTCTTCATTTACAAAGACGTCGTACACTAAGCCGAGTTCGTAAATATCAACAGGTATTTCAGGGTCGTAGATACTTTTAAGTACTTCGACTATTTTTTCGCCAAGGGCTTCAGTATTTAATGCTTCCATCTGTTTTTATAAGAAGATTAGGGTTAAGATTGAGCAGCTAACTCTTTAATGCGTTGCAGCATACTCACCAATCCGTTAGCGCGGGTAGGTGATAGGTGGTCTTTAAGCCCTATGGCATCAATAAAACCCATATCCGCAGCCAGTATATCCGCAGGAGTTTGGTTGTTAAACACCTTTACCACCAAAGCCACTATACCTTTAGTGATGATAGCATCACTATCAGCGGTGAGTTGTAGCCTACCGTCAGCCATACAGGCGTGTAGCCATACTTGGCTTTGGCAACCTTTAATAAGGTAAGAATCAGTTTTGTATTCAGGATTTATAAGAGGCAGTTCACGTCCTAGGTCGATGAGGTATTCATAGCGTTGTGTCCAGTCCTCGAACAGAGAAAAGTCCTCTATCAGTTGTTTTTGTATATCTTGTATAGTCATTTTTTAGGTATCAAGCGTTAAGTTTCAGGGTCAGAGGGTTCATACAAGTCCGATTTGTATGACCACTAACAATTAGCGCCTAACGTATTATTTCAGGGCGCAAAAGTACAAAATATTTTGTTATCTACAAAAAATACTCTTTAGTCTTTAGTTGTAGCCCTTAGCAGCCAAAACAGCACAATTCGTCCAACCATTAACCCCCTGCTGAGGGTGTCCAAAAAGTCTCAAAATCACTTTTGCGTCGCTACACTTTGTCAAAGTCTGAAACTTTGGCAAAGTTGATTACTCTGATTATCAATAACTTTTGTAGTATGTTATGTAGGGGCGAATGGCAATTCGCCCTCACAATACAAAACTTTTTAGACAGCCCCTACCAAGCCCGCCTTCTAACGACTAGCGACTAAAGACTAACAACTAAAATTTCCTAATTTCCTACTTTTAGTGAAAATAACGCAAAAATCCCCTTCCCAACTTCTCATTTTATCCAAAAACCACAACTCACTAACAATCAGCCCATTACCTTACTAACGCTGCCAAAAGCCTCTCGAAGCTACTTCGAAGCCATCTCGAAGGCAGGGCGAAAGCAGAGCGAAAGGTGAGCGAACAATGAGCGTTACATCACTGAATAGCAAGCCTTTAACAACCATTTCCTCACTTTAAATTATTCGCAACAAAAACCCCAAAACATTGCATTTTCCTCATTTCCTCATTTTCTCATTTGCTAATTTTCTCATTTGCTAATTTTCTCATTTGCTAATTTTCCCCACAGCGTTTGCGTTTAAACCTTTCATCCAATAAAAAAACAGCCGCTAAGCACATTCCGCTTAGCGACTGTTGTTTAGTTCAATTCACAATTAACAGAGGTCAGTTCAATTATTAGCAAGGCAGATTCAGATTTGTCCGACAATTCACCCCCTTCTGCCCCCTAACAACTATCGACTAATGACTAACTACTAAACCTTACCATCGTTTTTCAATTACAAACTCACGATTATTAACAGTAACCGTTGCCCGTCTTGAATGGAAAGAAGTAGCGCGGTCATAAACAGCAGGGATTATCTCCTTGCCGTCCTTACCCAAATACCCATACTTCTGATTCTTTTTAAAGAGGATAAGTCCATCGCTCAAATCATCGATATAGTCGTACTGAAAAGGGACGATAGTGTACTTGCTTTGGTTTATCATACCGTATTTGCCATAGCGTTTCACCTTTGCCAATCCCTCGTGAAAAGCCCCCACATCCTCATAAGATACCTCTATGAGCAAGTTACCCTTATAGTCGAACAAGCCATAGCTGCCATTCTTCTTCACCTTGAAGAAAGTTCTATCTATCCGAACCATCTCGTCATACTGAAGAGGAATTATTTCCTTTCCATTGCTATCAACTAAGGCGTGCTTATAGTTTTTCTTAGCTATAGCCACCCCTTCACTGAATGAATCTACATAATTGTAGTTACTGCGCCACGACTGAGCCTCGGCAGCAAGTGTAAAACAGCACAAAAGTGCCAATAAATAGTTCCATTTCATAATATATATAATTTTTTGAGGCAAAGATACAAAACAAATCGCAATTAACAAAAAAAATTAGCCAATGCACCTCAGCGCATTGGCTAATTTTCTAATTTTCTAATTTGCTAATTTCACTTTATTGCTTCATAAGCACGGATAGCTTTATCAAACCGAGCGTTTACACTCTCTAAAGTGTATAGCCCATCGGCATTAGCCGTAACACCTTTCAGTTTGAGCGGGAACACTACCGGAGGGTTTTGCATATCTAACAATTCCAAGCCGCGTAGTTGTTCAGTAGTTTGATACACTATATTTACCGATACAAACTCTTTACCCGCTTTATCTACCCATTTCTCAAATACTAATTTGCTGCCTATAGGCGTTTTCTTCTCTATCGATTTTGGCAGAGAATACTCTTCAATTTCCAAAGCAGCACCTACACTGGCTATATTCGAGTCGTGACCACATAAAAAGGTAAATTTCCTGTTCTTAGCATTCAGCTCATCTTTCATATACACTAATAAAGGGTGCGCTACGTTCACAGCCACTATAGGGGCAGTAAAAAGCACATCGCCGTACACATCTTTCACTTTGGCTATTTTCTCCCATTCGGCAGCGGTAAGCTTGTTGCCAAAGCCAGCTTGTACAGGGTCTTTATCTTCGTAGAACTGTAAGATAAAAGCATCGGAAGCCGAGTTAGCGAACTTTAAAGAACCTTTCATATTAGGCTCATCGCCCTTTTCAAGTATAAGTTTAGTGTTGTAATCGTCAAAAGCGCATAGTTCACCCGCTTTGCAGGCTGGTGAGTTTTTCAAATCCAACACCTTTTCCAATAACTGATATGATTCTTTTAAGCCCTCATTAATACCTACAATCCCTTTTTTGCCACCCATAGCCGCTATTTCTTTCAGTGCTTGTGCCTTGAAAGCCTCGCTACTTTTAGTCAGTGCAGGGAAGAATACAGGGTCCATCTTACTGGGGGTAAAACGGTGATGGATATGCAAGTTTGCCAATGGCATAAATCCCGATGAAAAGTACTGAGCGGTAGCTACTGTACGCTGCATACTATTGGCGTAGAAATGCACCTCATCTACCGACGGAACAGCATTTTCGGTAAAAAGCCCTTCGGCTACTGTCCATTTGCGGAAAAACTGACCCATAATAGTTTCGAGGGCGCCCCCACGCAAGGTAAGTTCACTAGGGGCAGAACTCCATTTTATCCACTCGTGCGGAGTCATTTTCTGTAGCATACTACCATTCACCGATAATGATGAGCGAATGTTATGCCTACTTAAAATTACTACTTCTTTTAGTTTATACTGATTGCGAAACGCTTCTGGGCGTTCTAACTGCGCCATTGCCAACAAGGGGCATAACAGCAGCAGTGCTAAGTTCATTATTCTTATTTTCATTGTACTATTGTTTTAGGGTGCAAAAACTGCCTATTAGAACTTAATTTGCAAACGGGTTTCTATCAAACTCAGATTAGTATCTGGGGTTCCTGCCCTATAAGTTACGCCGGTGTATGAAGTGCGTACCCGCCAAATCATATACTTATTGATATAGTAGTTAAAAGTAAGCGAATAATCATTCAGCCTACCTCCTAAAATACCTGCTTGGGCGTTAGAAAGGTCGGTGTAGTTATAGCCTGCCACCAATTCCATAGCACCAGGTTTAGGGGTTGCGATACCACCATCGGGGTCGGAATAAGCGTAAGGAGCTCCTTTTACTATAGTGCGGAATATTGCATAAGCGCCGCTTGCATCAAAGTCTTTAGCTCCGTTATTGCGGTTTACGTGTAGGTAGTAATACTGAGCTTCCAACCCAAAACGATTATGAGCAAACAAAAGTTCTGGTGAGAATTTGTAAAGGAAAGTAGCGTTATTAATAGTAGCTTGCTGAGCGGTTACCTTTGCTATACGAGTAGGGAAAGGGGTTTCCAACACGTATGAACTGTGGTTCAGCGCGGCTGTTTTGTTATAGCGAGGGGTTTCCCAAGCTCCTGAAACACCTACGTGAAACAGGTTACTACCTTCACGCATAGGGCGGTATAACAGCCTACTCATCATACCTATACCTTGGTCGCCAGTAATGGTAGAACTTTGTTTCATAGCCTCATTTTCGGCAAAAACACTCAGTGTTCCCATAAAGGCATCTTTTTGGTGCAGCAGCATCAGCCCTACTAACCTACCGTTAAAAAAGGCGTTGTTACTTTGAGGTTCTTCCATTGATATTTTGAAAGATGAACTTGTAGCACTTTGCATACCAAACTGATGTACAAAGTATCCTCCGCGCAATAGGGTATGCTTGCTAAAAAGGTATTCTATCAAAATGTCTTTAGGCGAGAGTTTGTTAAAGGCATATCCTATATCAATCTTCGCCTTCCAATTGCCATACTTAGCTCCTAAGCCCATACGCACATCGGGTATGGCTACCCCACTTACGAACTGGTCTTTTTGCTGGTCGGCTCCAAACACGCCCGCATCCATAAGGATACGCCCTGAGGGTTTTATTTCTATCTTCTCTTCGGCAGGGGGTGCAGGTTGCTGTATGGGCTGAGCAGGTACTAACTCGGTAAGAGGTTGCGTATTGTCTTGAGCAAAGGTGTAATTAGCCGCCATTAAGGCGGCTATAAAAAGTGTCTTTTTCATAATTGTAAAGTGTATTATTATTTGGTATTTCGTTCACTTTTTTTCACCTTCCCTTTTTTATCGAGGGCGGCAAATTCTTTTTTAGCTTTTGCTAACTGAGCCATAAAGGCATCGTTGGCGTGTAGGCGTGCTACTACAGCACTGGCTACTAAGCGCGCTGCATCAACATCACTTTGGAAGTGGTAACCGCAAATTACACGGCTTTGTCCCATTTCATAACCCCTTTTAAGGATTTCGTTTTGTCTATCCACATTAATTTCAGCTAATACCAAAGCAGTAGCCCAACCTATAGCGGTATGCCCTGAAGGGTAAGAACCGTTGGTAGAGAGCTCTTGTTGTTGTTCGGGATTACAAGTGGCTTTTTCATAGAAAGCAAACGGACGTACACGCATATAATGGTCTTTAGCGGCACGAGTGGCAAGGTCGCCGGCATCTTCACGCATATTTACCACTAACTTATAGATTTCGGGAGTTTCTTCTTTTGAAATTCTAATACCAAAAGCTTCGGAGAAAGCATTAGGTACCCCACTACCACCCACACGTGCATCACTTACGGCTTGGTCACCACGAGGGGTGCGGCGTTGCATTAAGCCCCATTGGTATTGGGCTTCGTCATTAAGGAAAAGAATGCTACCTGGTTGTGGAGGTGGAGGTAGTAGTTCAAGGCTGTTAGCCACGTCACCTATCTGTAAAAAATAAAGATCGGGGTTGCTTCTTACATCTTTAATCTTTTCTTGGGCAAATGTAGCTGCCGACACTGCCAGCAAGGCTACGGATAAAAACAATTTTTTCATATAGAGTAAATTTAATAATTTAGTAACGTGAGGGGAGAGTTAGCAGATAAAATAGTAGCAAATAGTTATTACTTTTTACGTTTTAATTTGTCTGACAAAAGTAAAGAAGAAAAGTGAAATATCAAAAGACTTTATGAAAGAATAACATTTATTGTGATTAGGTTAATTTGCTAACTAACTAATGTTCAAAGCTTAGCTAATAATGCTAACAGACAATAAAAAGCCCGTAAAAGGAACTTATCATTCACTTTTACGGGTAATTGTTAATGGTGGTTTATTAATAGTTTGGTGCTTTCACTCCCTCACCAAATTTTATGTGACTTTTGTAGATAAGCATCTCGTCATACAAGTCAGCATTAATGAACTGCTGTAGGGTAAAAGCTCCTCCTTCTACTATCAGGCTTTGGATATTGCGCTGGTAAAGCACTTCACATACTTGTTGGGGTACATTCTGTTGGAAGTTAATGGTTACAATTTCTGTTTGCTGTTTGTTGGGTATGGGTTCTATTTTTTTGTCGGTTATAAAGAGGGTAGGCACTTGGTCATTCCACACTTTAAAGTCTTTGGGGCTGCGCAAGTGAGGGTCGATAATAACCCGCAGGGGGCTTTTTCCGTACCACGAGCGAGTGTCGAGGGAAGGGTTATCAGCCAATACGGTGCCTACACCTACTAATATAGCCTGCTCCGTACTGCGAAGTTGATGTACCTCTTGGCGGGTATAGGCATCGGTTATCCATACGGGGGCGGTGCTATCTTTATGGGCGGGCGCTATATAACCATCGGCAGTTTCAGCCCATTTGAGGAAGATATAAGGGCGTTTTTTCTGGTGAAAGGTAAAGAATCGTTTGTTGAGTTCGCGGCATTCTTGTTCCATCACCCCCACGGTTACCTCACAACCGGCAGCGCGCAGTTTCTCGATACCACGACCTGCTACCTTAGCAAAGGGGTCGGTAGTGCCAATGACCACACGCGGAATGCGATGAGCGATAATCAAATCGGCACAAGGGGGTGTTTTGCCGTAATGGCTACAAGGTTCTAAACTGACATATAGGGTGCTTTGTGCTAATAGCTCTTTGTTTTTCACGGAGGCTATGGCACGTACTTCGGCGTGAGGTTCTCCTGCTTTTTGGTGCCACCCTTCGCCGATAATCTTACCTTCGTGTACTATGACACAGCCCACCATAGGGTTAGGGTAAGTGGTGCCAAGACCATTATAAGCTAATTGTATACAACGGGATATCATAGGGGATATAGGGCTGATTTTTTCTGTTTTAGATAGAAATTAGACACTTTTTAGACATTTATATTTGCTTAATATTCAGTGACTTACTAAAAACAAACAAGGTAAAAATAAGTAAATGACAATATTTTTAGACAGGAATTAGACATTTTCAATATTAATCAATTTCTCCTCTTCTTTTCATTTCTTCCATTCCTAAATTAATAGCACGAGCTGTGAGAGCAGTATCTTCTATAAATTTTTCTCCTATTTTATAGATAGTAGCAGCACCTTCACCTTCTTTTGTCAAATATTTTAGTTCAACTAATCTATCAATATTTGTTCTTACCTGCCTGTATGTTAAGTGTCCTTCTAATAACTTTGCAAAATCTTTCATTTTTGCTTTTTCAAAATTTGCTAAATGAGGCATTATAACAGAAGTTACTTGATTTATATCCCAATCATATTTTTGAGAGTATTCTCCTTGTTTTCCACTGATTTCATAATAACTTTTAGCTAATATATAGTACACGCCTCTAGTTTTTCCTCGTTTTTCAATAAGTCCACGATTTAGCAATTTTTCTATAGTTTCTTTTGCTATTCCTTGACTATTTCCTTGTCTGATACTATCTAAAGCAATGACGTCAAAAACAGACAATCTATCCTCCTCAGACAAATCTCTTTGTTCTGACTCTAAAAATATAGCAAAAGCCTTATCTTTTATATCTGCTGAAAGGTGCAACTCTACTCTGAAAGAATCACTATGACTATAGTCGGGAGCGTCTTTGCCTTCTGATAGGGTATTTTTAAAAATTTTATCTATTCCCTGCCCTGACCGCTCTACAATACCTGTTTTAGCTAAAACATCGGCAAGCAATCTGTTCCTTGGAGTGCTTTGTACCCTGAGCAAGTTATCAATATTGACACCTAACGGGAAGCCTCCCGCATTCATAATAACCATTTTTTGGGGATATTGCTTGATAACAATTTCACTTGTACGCCTATAATCACGATGCGCAATGGCATTATTAATAGCTTCACGAATTACTTCTTCATTAAAAAAAGGTATATTGAAGATATATGAATTTTCATTAACATCAATCTTATCATTTCTAAGATTAATATCGTGCCAAAGCATATCTATCATTTTATAAAAAGGTTCACAATAGACTTGCCTATTGTTGTAAGGCACTAAACTTTCTGACTTTCGATATTCCAAAATAACAGAAGCTTGTGGTAACACTTCTTTTATTTTTTCCTTTTTACCTAAAAGAATAAGTGCTGCAAAAGTTACTTTTTCGCCTTTAACAAGCTGTAAATCACTCAACACTTGAGCTGTAGGCAAGGTAAGAAAGCTATTGTTATTCTGTTTATTAGCATATTTTTGTTTTAAAATTCTAATAGCTTCCTCATCTAAATCGGCTATAGTAACATTTTCACTTATTGTAGAAGAAAAATCAGGTTCTTGTTCTTGTAAAATACTTAGTATTTTTTCATTTGACATTGGTCTTAGTTCTTCACCTACTCTCATTAAAGCAACGTCTTCAAATTTAAACAGCTGCCCCATAGGTCGCGCTGGCACTTCTATAACAAGTACTCGTCCTTTTTTTTGTTCTTCATCTTCATAAAGTTCATATATTAGTGGACGAATTTGAGTATCTCTGTATATATTACTTTCTAATTTGCCAATAGTACCTTCGTTTTGTTTAGTACCTACTACTTTATGTGGATAGCTGTCTTCCATTCCTATAACTAAAGCGCCTCCTCCTTCATTACAAAGAGCTGTAACATACCCTAATATGCACCTTCTTCTTTCATTAGGTTTAGTTTTAGTACCACCGTCATAGGCTAAGTTTCCTTGTTCTGCTTTCTTGAACTCGACCTTATTTTCCGATTCTTTTAAGTATTTGAGTTGTTCTATAGTAAATCTCATTATTGCCTTTTTTAGTTGTGGGTTGTTTGCTGCCTTTAAAACAAATCGTTTTCGGTGATGCTTTTGTCGTGTTTGGTGTAGGCAGTGGGGCGTTTGGCGAAGAAGTCGTCGAGTTCGTTGCTGAAGACTTCTTCTTCAAACCAAAGCATATTCTTGGCTTCTTCGGCGGTGATGCCAAAGGGCTTGCCTAAACCGAGCTGGGTGAGCGAGTCGTCAAGACGGTAACGCATATAGTTAGAGAGGTCTTTTTTGCTAAAGAACTCTAATTCACCTTGCTCAAAAATCCAATCGAGCATTTTGTCTTCCAAAAGGATGTAGTTGCGAATGAAATTGGTAGCTTCGTTTTCGGCTATGGCTTTCATATCGGGGCGTTCTTCAAATATCTTTTTGAGGATGTAGATACCTGCATTGGCGTGTAACTGCTCATCAATAGATGTCCAAGCGATGATGTTTGCGACATTTTTTAGGTATCCTTTAAAGCGTGTAAAGGAGAGTATGGTGGCAAACTGGCTGAATAAGGATGCGTTTTCGATAATAAGGGTGAAGAAGAGGATGCGCTCCATAGCATTCTCACGGTTTTTTGCCAAGTATTCTTTTAAGATGCCACTTCGTTCTTTAAAGATGGGCACTTCCAACAGGTTTTCGAACTCGTTATTGTAGCCCAAAACCTCTAACAGGCGGGCGTAGGCTTCGCTGTGGCGGAACTCACATTCGGCAAAGGTAGCTCCGAGTCCGTTGAACTCTGGTTTGGGGAAAAGGTCGTAGAGGTCGCCCCAAAAGGTTTTTACGGAGACCTCTACTTGTGCGATACCTAAGAGGGCGCGTTTTACGGCTTCTTGTTCGGTAGCCGTTAGGTTGGATTTAAAATCTTGAATATCGGCAGTAAATTCTACTTCCGAGTGCACCCAAAAGGACTGGTGCATAGCGTTCACGAACTCCATAACCTCAGGATACTCAAAAGGTTTGTAGTTCTCTCGTTTGTCAAATATTCCCATTTTTTTTGTGATTTATCAAAATAGTTCTGAATGAGTTCCTACTCTATAAAATATCATTCATCATTGTTTTTGCATTGGTATAGCCTTTTAAGAGTCCTTTTTGGTGTTCTTCCAATCCTTTTTCAATAGCTTTTGCTGTTTGTTTGTTAGGAGTGTAAGACTCTTGTATAGGTTCTACTTTAATATCTGTTTCTGGAATATGTATGTTATAACCAAACATTTTTATTCTTTCTGGATTGTAATTAGTTGTTCTCATACTTCTTTTATTCGGGTGCAAAGATACGAAACAATTAATAATTAACAAGAAATTAGTTGCTAGTCATTAGTCGCTAGTCGCTAGTGAATAGGGGAATTTGAGAATTAGCAAATGGAAGGAGAGCGGAGTGTTGCAGAAAATGCAATGTTTTTGGGTTTTTGTTGCGAATAATGCAAAGTGAAGGGACGGGTTTTAAACGCTTGCTATTCAGTGATATAACGCTTATCCTTCGCTCACCCTTCGCTCTGCTTTCGCTCTGTCTTCGTTCTGCCTTCGAGGTGTTTTTAGTGAGGTTGGTGGTGTAATGGGTTGATTTTTAGATGGTTGTGATTTTCGTGAAAGAAGGAGGTTGGAGTTGGTAATTTTTGCATTATTCGCAAAGAAAATTAGCAAATTAGCAAATGAGAGAATTAGCAAATGAGGAAATTGGATTTGTTGGATAAATTGAGCTGTTTTGCCTGCTAGCGACTAAGGACTAAAGACTAATGACTAATTAATTGTTATTTGATATTTATTTTGTATCTTTGTGCCCTAATTAAATTTTATTGTATGGACAAACTTATTTTAGAACTGAAGAACAAAATTATTGAGGTGTTAAACCTTGAGGAAGTGACTCCGGAGGATATTAATGACGATGACCCTCTGTTTGGTACTGGTTTAGGGCTGGATTCTATTGACGCACTGGAACTGATAGTACTGTTAGATAAGCACTATGGCATCCGCTTGGACGACCCTAAGAAAGGGAAAGAAATATTTACTTCAGTACGTACTATGGCTGAGTACATCAGCACTCACCGCACTAAATAATGCAACAAAAAGTAGTTATTACAGGTGCGGGTATCATTTCGGCTATAGGTAACTCGGTGGAAGCTAATTTCTATGCCTTGGCGCACCGAAAGGCTGGTTTGTCACGGCTTAGCAATTTTGATACCGCCCACCGGCAGCAGATAAAAGTAGGCGAAATAAAATTTACGAATGCCGAACTGACTAAAATGCTCCACCTGCCTTCACTGAACGCTTACTCACGTACTTCATTATTGGGAATAATGGCAGCACAAGAGGCTATAGCTAATGCCCGACTTACCAAAAAACACCTTGCAGGAGTGGGCTTGGTAATGGCATCGACCGTGGGGGGGATGGATATGACTGAACGCTATTTTTACGATTACGCTACCAACGAATCGGCACGCCGCTATATCACTACTCATAACATAGGCGATGTATCACACCAAATAGCGGATAATTTTAGACTAAAAGGCTTGGTTACCAGTGTGAGTACTGCCTGCTCATCGTCGGCTAACGCACTTATTACTGCTGCTCGGCTTATAGCGAGCGGTAGGGCTGACTGTGTGATAGCGGGAGGCGCCGACGCACTGTCGAAATTTACGATTAACGGCTTTAACTCACTAATGATACTCTCGGATACTGATTGCACTCCTTTCGACGCACATCGGAAGGGGTTGAACTTGGGCGAGGCGGGGGCTTTTGTGGTATTGGAAGCGGAAGAACACGCCCTACAACGCCGAGTGCCTATCAAAGCGGTGCTGAAAGGCTGGGGGAATGCTAATGATGCTTATCACCAAACGGCTTCGTCGGATAACGGTGAGGGGGCTTACTTGGCTATGTGTAAAGCGCTGCAAGTGGCTGACTTACAGCCTGCCGAGATAGACTATATCAATGTTCACGGTACGGCAACTCCTAATAATGACCTTTCGGAAAGTAGGGCTTTGATACGCTTGTTTGGCGATAAAGTGCCTGATTTCAGTTCGACAAAACCTTATACAGGACATACTTTGGCAGCTGCTTCGGCAGTGGAGGCTGTGTTTTCATTGTTATCACTGCGCAATGGGGTGGTATTTCCGAATCTGAACTACCAAACTCCGATGCCTGAAGTGCCTATACGCCCACAGACAAAACTGCTGCACAAACCTATACGCAATGTGCTTTCTAACTCTTTTGGCTTTGGGGGTAATTGCAGTGCTTTGGTGTTTTCTAAAGAATAGGTTTTACATTGAATAAACGTTAAACACCAAAACAGTATGGATAAAAATAGTATTTTACAGTACAAAGATTTATTTGATAGCATTACACGTTATATTGAGAGTGAAGATGTTGCCGTAGACTCGTGTAAATCACAGCATATCAGTGTAGATGATCATTTTCGTGAGGTCACGAAAATGATCGAGATTGGGCAGCGGTTCTAAGCGTGAGTGGTTTTTTACTTAAAAAAATATGTTACAGCTTTTTTATCATTCGGCATCGGAGGCTGGTACTGACGAGGCTGGCAGGGGTTGCCTTGCAGGTCCGGTGACGGCAGCTGCCGTAATACTGCCTGCGGACTTTAAAAACGAATTACTTACCGACTCTAAACAGCTTACTGAAAAACAACGCGACTTTTTGCGACCTATCATTGAACAGGAGGCTGTAGCCTTTGCTGTATGCCACGTACTGCCCGAGGAGATAGATAAGCTGAATATATTACGAGCCTCCATTACCGCTATGCACCGCGCTATAGCTGCCCTAAAAGTAACTCCTAATTTCATAGCGGTAGACGGCAATAAGTTCGTACCTTATAACGATATTCCGCACGCCTGTGTGGTAAAAGGCGATGGCAAAATACAAACGATAGCGGCTGCCTCGATACTGGCTAAAACGCATCGAGATGCCTATATGCTTGAGTTGGCTGAAAAATTCCCTCAGTATCATTGGGAGCAAAACAAGGGCTATCCTACCCCTCAGCACCGCAAGGCTATAGCCCAATACGGTGCTACCGAACATCACCGAAAAACATTCCAACTGCTGGAAGCAAAGCAGCTGAGTTTGTTTTAGGCACTAACTAATTGGAAAAACCAAGAATAAATAATTTATAATATGAGAAAAATAAGCATTACATTAGCAGGCGTTATAGCCCTTATAACGCTTGGAGCTTGTGACAAGGGCATAACTCCTGCCTCCAACGCTGAAGACCTTAATCTGAACGGGAAAGTAAAAAGTATGACAGAGGTTGTAGTACACGAAGACTACATCGATACTACTTTTTACCAGTTCGACGAGAAAGGTTATTTTACTGAGGCAGAATCACGACTTACTCAGTTTTATGAGGGCGATACTCTTAGTAATTTTACTAAACGGGTATATACTTATCCTGATGCTCACACAATAAAAATTGTAGGGTATGATGCCGAAGGAAAAGAAAAAGAGAAATGGGAACAAAAACTAAATGACAAAGGAATGCTTACCGAAATAGAGATGGTAAACGACGACGGGCGGAGTATCCACTTTAGTTATACCTACACTAACGGCGGTAGAAAAGGGGAGATTTTAGGGAAACTGAATGGCGCCGCTTTCTCAAAATCGGCAGTTACTTACAATGACAAAGGGCGCATACTTAGTGAAGAGGTATATTATGAAGGTTCTCCTAACCTTATAAATAGACGAATCCACACTTATAACGATAAAGGCTTTGAAGCATCGGTGGAAAATGAAAGTTTTTTTCCTAAAAGCAAAAACATTAGCACTTACCAATATGAGTATGATGCACAAGGAAGTGCTACCGAAGTTAAAATATTTGTTGATGGTGAACTAATCTCAACCTCGAAAAGAACTATTAAATATTATTGATATATGAAATTTTTTATTGATACTGCTAATTTAGCACAGATTCAGGAAGCTCAAGATTTGGGCGTATTAGATGGGGTAACTACTAACCCGTCATTAATGGCAAAAGAAGGGATTACCGGCAAAGAGGCTATCCTACAACACTATAAGAACATCTGCGAGATTGTAGATGGCGATGTGTCGGCAGAAGTTATTGCTACCGACTACGAAGGCATTGTGCGTGAGGGCGAGGAATTGGCTGCCCTTCACCCGCAGATTGTAGTGAAAGTGCCGATGATAAAAGATGGCATCAAAGCTATTAAATACTTTACAGATAAAGGTATCCGCACTAACTGCACCTTAGTATTCTCGGCAGGGCAAGCACTTTTGGCTGCCAAAGCAGGGGCTACTTACGTGTCGCCTTTTATTGGTAGATTAGATGACATTTCGACCGACGGACTTTCATTGATTGAAGATATTCGTCAGATTTACGACAATTACGGTTTTGAAACAGAGATATTGGCAGCTTCGGTACGCCATACAATGCACATTATGGAGTGTGCCAAAATAGGAGCCGATGTGATTACAGCACCCCTATCGGCTATCTTAGGGCTTTTAAAACACCCTCTTACCGATAGCGGCTTGGCACAATTCTTAGCAGACTACAACAAAGGGAATAAATAGCGATTTCTACTTGTTTTAACTTGCCGGTAACTTGCCGAGTAGCTACTTTTAGCAGGGTTGTAATAGTGTTTATTTCTGATTATCAGATAATTAACTTATGTAATTTAACTTGCCGGTAACTTGCCGGAAAGGAATTTTTAGGGTAAACAAGAAATAAAGAAGCAGCATAAAAACTGATGGAAAACTTAGATTTACTTGTAAAAGAATTGTGTAAGCAACCCAATGAGTCGGGGTGGCTTGAGTTCAAGCATAACAATTGGTCGCCAAAGATGATAGGTCAAGATATTAGTGCCCTTGCTAATAGTATTGTACTTGCCGACCGTAGCTATGCCTATATGATATGGGGTGTAGATGATACTACCCATCAGATAATAGGTACTACTGTTAGGCTAAAAAATGAGAAGAAAGGAAATCAGGAATTAGAAAATTGGCTGCGGTATATGCTTTCAAAGAATGCTAACTTTGAGTTTCAGGAAGTAGAAATTGAAGGTAAACACGTAGAGTTGATAGTAATAACACGTGCTGAAGGCTTACCTGTAACTTTTGAGGAAGTAAGCTATATTCGCTCGGGTAGTTATACTAAGAAACTGATAGAATTTCCTACACTTCAAGCCCAGCTTTGGGACAAGCTACGCCACAACCAGTTTGAGGACACCTTTTCAATGACCGGTTTGACAGATAAAAAAGCTCTTAAGCTGCTAAACTATGAGGTTTATTTCAGCTTGTTACATATTCCAATACCTGACGAAACAGAGCAGATAGTACATTATTTACTGCAAGAAGATTTTCTTGTTCAACAAGACGATGGTCTTTATGCTATTACTAATCTTGGGGCTATTCTCTTAGCTAAAAACTTGTCGGAGTTCACAAGATTAGGGCGTAAAGCTATTCGTGTAGTGCAATATGAGAAGAATAATCGGCAAATAATTCTCAAAGAGGAGACTTTTAATGAGGGCTATGCTGCGAGTTTGGAAAAGGCTGTAAAATATGTAAATACCCTTTTGCCTTCAATAGAAGCTCCTAACGAAGTGCAGTTGCGTACAGTTAGTTCATTTCCTTTTCCGGCTATCAGAGAGAGTATCGCCAATGCTGTAATACACCAAGATTTTTACATAACAGGAGCAGGACCTATAGTAGAATTATTCGGAAACCGAGTAGAGGTAACTAACCCTGGTATACCATTAGTAGATGTGATGCGCATTATTGATAATCCTCCAAAATCACGTAACGAAAAACTTGCTTCGATTATGCGACGTTTGGGTATGTGTGAGGAACTTGGTAGAGGATGGGACAGGATGGTCATCAGTTGTGAGAGTATGTATCTGCCTGCACCTCGTATCGATGTTTATCAAGAGTCGACTCGTGTTTCATTGTTTTCCTATCTTGATTTTGTAAATATTCAAACCGATGACCGGATTTGGTCTACCTATTTACACGCTTGTATAAAATACATAGAAGGAGAGGCTATGTCGAACTCATCACTGAGGGAACGTTTTGGACTTAAGACATCTTCATCGGGAATGGTATCGCGATTAATAAAAGAGGTGCAGGGGAAAAATCTGATAAAGCCTGTTGACCCAGAAACAGCACCTCGCTATATGAGGTATATTCCGAATTGGGCATAAGTTTAACTTGCCGGTAACTTGCCAAGCAGTTGCTTTTAGTAGAGTTGCAATAGTATTTGTTTCTGATTATCAGATAATTAACTAATGTAATTTAACTTGCCGGTAACTTGCCTGTAACTTGCCGGAAAGGAATTTCTTTTCTCTTTTGCCGTTAAAGAAATGTTTTATATCTTTGCCGCCCCTAACCAATCATCACTTTTTGTTTTTCACTTTTTACTTATATGAACTGGATAACTGTAAAAAAATACGAGGATATTACGTATAAAAAATGTGAGGGGGTAGCGCGTATTGCGTTTAACCGCCCCGAAGTGCGCAATGCTTTCCGCCCTAAAACAACTGCTGAACTGTTGGACGCTTTTAAAGATGCTTACGAAGATGTGAGTATCGGGGCGGTGCTGCTCTCGGCTGAAGGTCCATCACCTAAAGACGGCGTGTGGAGCTTCTGTAGTGGTGGCGACCAAAAGGCACGTGGACACCAAGGCTATGTGGGCGAAGATGGATACCACCGCCTTAACATACTTGAAGTGCAACGCCTTATCCGCTTTATGCCTAAGGTGGTAATTGCAGTAGTACCAGGTTGGGCTGTGGGAGGCGGACACTCACTGCACGTGGTATGTGACCTTACCCTTGCCAGCAAAGAACACGCTATCTTTAAACAAACAGATGCGGATGTTACCAGCTTCGATGCAGGCTATGGGTCGGCGTACCTTGCTAAGATGGTGGGACAGAAAAAGGCTCGTGAGATATTTTTCTTAGGGCGTAACTACTCGGCTCAAGAGGCTTATGATATGGGAATGGTGAATGCGGTTGTTCCCCACGACGAGTTAGAGAAAACGGCTTTTGAATGGGCACAAGAGATTATGGCTAAATCACCTACTTCTATCAAAATGCTTAAATTTGCGATGAACCTTACCGACGACGGTATGGTAGGGCAACAAGTATTTGCTGGTGAAGCTACACGCCTTGCCTATATGACCGACGAGGCTAAAGAAGGACGGAATGCTTTCCTTGAGAAACGCAAACCTAACTTTGAAAAGAAATGGATACCTTAACAATTAGCTAATTCCCGAATTTGCTAATTTTCAAATTAGATTATTATGATCCCAACAATGGCAGAATTATGGGCACAAGGCGAACGCCCCGAAGTGCTTTTTTGGGTGGGCTGTGCAGGTAGTTTCGACCAACGCGCCCAGCGTATAGTAAAGGCTTTTGCACAACTTTTGCAACAGGCAGGGGTGCGCTTTGCTGTACTGGGCACCGAAGAGAGCTGTACGGGCGACCCTGCCAAAAGGGCTGGTAATGAGTTCCTCTTCCAAATGCAGGCTATGATGAACATACAACTGCTGAACGGCTATGAGGTGACGAAAATAGTAACCGCTTGTCCGCATTGTTTTAACACTCTGAAAAATGAATATCCTGCCTTAGGAGGACATTACCAAGTGATGCACCATACCGAACTGCTCAAAACCTTAGTGCAAGAAGGTAGACTGACCATACAAGATGGGGCTTTTAAGGGAAAACGCATTACCTTTCACGACCCTTGCTACCTTGGGAGGGCTAATAAAGTGTACAACGCACCGCGTGAACTCTTGGAAAAATTAGATGCTGACTTGGTGGAAATGAAACACTGTAAGGCACGTGCCTTGTGCTGTGGAGCAGGAGGCGCACAGATGTTCAAAGAATCGGAAAAAGGAGATAAAGAAATTAACGTACTCCGCACTGAACAGGCTTTAGAGGTAAATCCGGATATTATAGCTACTGCTTGTCCGTTTTGCCATACAATGATTACCGATGGGGTTAAAACTAAAGAGAAAGAAACCCAAGTAAAAGTATACGATATAGCTGAACTGCTCAATGCTCACAGAAAATAAAATATTATTATTTGAAATATGAAGAAATACATTACATTGCTGCTTTTGGCAGCTGCCACCATTGGCTACGCACAGAAAGTGCCGGCTACTAAAGACACTATTGTTAAGGACACTACTAAAACTAAAACGCCTGAGAAGCCTGCCGAGAAAACTCCTGAACAAAAACGAGCTGAAGAATACGACAAGCTTATCAAGAAAAAAGGACTGGAACGCAATGGGGTTTTTACCGTGCGCAAGATTGAAGACAAATGGTACTTTGAAGTGCCTGATACTCTTATCAATCGTTATTTTTTATGCGTAACAAGGCTTAAAGCTGCCCCTCAGAACTTTGGGCTGTACGCCGGAGAGAAAATAAATTCGCAGACAGTGTACTTCCAACAGAGAGATGAAAAAACGCTTATTATGCGCTCATTCATCAATAAGCAGGAAGCTGATAGCACTAACAACATTCACACAGCGGTGGTGAACTCCAGTGCTAACCCTATAGTGGCATCGTTTAATGTTATTGGGCGCAATCCAAAAACTAAAGCCCAACTGATTGATGTTACTAACTTTTTCCAGCAAGATAACAATATCACTAGCTTGCCTGCTTCTTTCAAAACAGAAAAGAAGTTGGGCGGGGCTTTCTTAGACCGCTCATTTGTAGAGGATATTCGCACCTATCCTATCAATACCGAAGTGCATACTGTAAAAACTTTCTCGGCTTCGCCCAGCAATATCCCTTCGGCTAACCAGACGGGTGCTGTGAGTTTAGAGCTGAATGTATCAATGGTTTTACTGCCTAAGGTGCCTATGCAAAAACGCTTGTTCGACCCTCGTGTGGGCTTTTTTGCCAGTGGTTTTATTAAGTTTGGCGATAACCAACAGCGTACCGAAACTGAGTACTACATACACCGCTTCCGCTTAGAGCCTCGTAAGGAAGATATGAAGAAATACCTTGCGGGTCAGTTAGTGCGCCCGAAAAAACAAATTGTTTTCTACATAGACCCTGCTACCCCTAAGCAATGGCAAAAATACCTTATTTTGGGTGTAAATGATTGGAATGTAGCTTTTGAGCAAGCTGGTTTTAAAGATGCTATCGTTGCTAAAGAATGGCCTAATGACCCTACTATGAGTCTTGAAGATGCTCGTTTTAACGTAATACGTTACCTGCCGTCGGAAATTAGCAATGCATACGGGCCTAATATAGCCGACCCTCGTAGTGGTGAGATTATAGAGTGCCACGTGGGTTGGTACCACAATGTGATGAAACTGCTACAACAGTGGTATATGCTACAAGTAGGAGCAGTAGACAAACGCGCTCGTAGCTTACATTATCCGGAAGACCTTATGGGCGACCTTGTACGCTTTGTTTCATCGCACGAAATAGGACATTGCTTGGGCTTACGCCATAATATGGGAGCCAGCAGCCAAACGCCTGTAGAGAAATTGCGCGATAAGAAATGGGTGGAAGCTAATGGTCATACGGTATCGATTATGGACTACGCTCGGTTTAACTATGTAGCACAACCCGAAGATAATATAAGCGCTAAAGGTCTTTACCCTCGCATAGGTGAATATGACAAGTGGGCTATAGAATGGGGCTACCGTTACTATCCTAATAAATATAAGGATGCCTACGACGAGCAAAAAGGCTTGGCTACTATGGTTACTGAAAAGCTAAAAGCGAATCCGCGCTTGTGGTTTGGCGGTGAAGGGAAAGGTGAAGACCCTCGTGCTCAGACCGAAGACCTTTCGGATAACGTGATGAAAGCTAATACTTATGCGCTTAAAAACCTTCGTTATGTGGTAGCTCATCTGCACGAGTGGCTTAAAGAACCTAATGATACTTACACTTACTTTATTGATATGCAACGTGCCGCAGTACAGCAATACCGCCGTTACACTAATCACGTGGTGAAGTTTATAGGCAGTAGGTATACCAATCTGATTAATAACAATGAGGTATTTTACCAAGAAGTACCTAAAGAGAAGATGAAAGAAGCTATCGCTTTCTTAGACAAAGAATTGTTTGAAGCACCTCTTTGGCTGTACCCACAAACTATTATTAATATAACAGGTATTGATGCCGATAAAGAGATGTTGGAATGGCAGGCTGCGAACCTTAATGTGCTAATTAGCGACCAGCTGTTGTATCGCTTCTGTCATTTGGCATTGAGTTCTAAAAATCCATATCCAGCAAATGAATATTTAGATGATTTGTTTGCAGCAGTATGGAAACCTCTTAACAGTGCTGAAGCTCGTCAAAATGCAATACGCCGTGGTACTGAACGCACTTACTTACTTACTTTGGCTAAGGTTATCAATCCTGAAGAGAACAAAACAGCTAAACTGACCTTACAACAGATGAGTGATGTACGCTTATTTGCCCTTCAGCATTTAGATAAAATAGAAACTTACTTAAAGAAAGCTCTTAGTACAGAGGCTGCAAACTCTATTAACCATTTGCACTACCAACAGTTATTAAAGGAAATAGAGAAAATTAAAGAACCTAAAAAATAGTGCAAGAATCTAAACCTGATTTTTTATTTATCTTAATTATGGGTTTACTATCAATGCTAACCCCCTTAGCTATTGATATGTATTTACCCGCTTTTGTGAAAATAGCTAATGATTTGAACGTGTCGGAAGAGATGATACCTCAAACATTAGCTCTTTTCACCTTAGGCTTTGCTTTTGGGCAGTTGTTTTGGGGTCCTTTATCGGATAGTTATGGTCGGAAGCCTATTATTCTTACGGGTATCTTAGTATCGGCAGCGGTATCATTGGCTATTACTCAAATTCAGCATATACAGCACTTCTATTCCTTGCGCTTTGTGCAGGGCTTTTTTGGCGCCTCACCTGCGGTAGTTACGGGGGCTTTGCTGCGCGACCTTTTTACCAAGAACGAGTTTGCCCGCCAGATGTCGATGATAATGATAGTGACTATGATTGCCCCACTGATTGCCCCAGTGTTAGGGGGTCACCTTACTGAGTATTTTCACTGGCATATCATCTTCTACGTACTGATGGCTTTAGGATTATTATGTGCCTTTTTGGTGTATTTCAAACTCTCTGAAACACTACCTACCCAGAAGCGCGCTCCCTTAAAAATAAGAAGTGTACTAAGGGTATATGGGCGGCTGCTAAGCAACAAGCAGGTATTAGGTTACATCTTCTGCAATTCACTGTCGTATTCGGGAATGTTTTGTTTTATTACTACGGGCTCTATAGTGTATACCAAGCTCTTTGGAGTAGCTCCGGAGCACTTTGGATACTTCTTTTTACTGAACATACTTGTAATGATGACAGCTACCACACTAAACGGGAAATTTGTTACTAAAATAGGGGTAGAGAAGTCGCTGCGTATGGGGCTTACTATACAGCTTATAGCAGGCGTATGGTTGGTAGTATGTGGCATTTTTCACTTAGGATTATGGGCAACAGTAGCGGGGGTAGCTGTGTTTGTAGGGTTGGTATCGGTAGTATCGAGCAGTGCTAATGCTGCTATTTTAGAGATGTATCCTGAAGTAGCCGGAACAGCTAATTCACTTACCGGTATGCTGCGTTTTGGTATCGGCTCGGTAGTAGGAGCCATTCTCTCCCTTTTTGCTATCACTACCGAACGCCCAATGGTTTTTGCTATGGGGCTGTGCATAGGATTGGGAGTGCTGAGCTATGTACTTTTAGTTAAAAATTTTATCCCACAGAAAAGTTAAAATACATTCATAACAGATGATACATAAATTCCTAAAAAACTGGTTTTCTTTACTTCCTATGGCAATTATTACAGTAGCTTTGATATTTACCTATTGTATTCCTCAATTGTCTTTTATGGAAGGGGATAGAGAAAAGTTCTTGAAAATATGCATTTATCTCTGTGGTGTTGTTACAGCTTTTTGGATGTTACAACATCATAAACTTCTTTTTATTAAGAAAGAGTATCTCCGATCTCTTATAGTGTGTGTAGGGGCTGCGGCTGTTTTTCTTTGGACATACAAGCATAAGGTTACTTTTCGGATGGATGTTCTTTTATTATCACTCTGTGCTTTGTATTCGGTTGTTTATCGCAAATGGATAAAACCAGACGGAGTGATCATTACTTTCTTCTTATTAATAGTCCTCAAATACATAGGTATATTATGGAGTGTAGATAAAGCTTTTGCTTGGGAAGAGTTTAGTAAAGACCGTATGTATTTATTGCTGTTAGCACCTTTAGTTTCTTTAGGATTTAGAGTGAAAGAAAGAGAGTGTATGAGTTTTATTACCCTTTGTTTCAAGCTTTTTTTACTTTTATTAACGCTGAATATAAGTCTTTACATTTTTGCTCATAAAGAGGTAGGAGTGCCTTTTTTTAGCTTTTTCACTTTGAATAAAGGATATATGAACTTCTATGAGCACATTCTATTTTGGACATTTTTCAAGCATCCTAGCTTTATAGCTTGGTCAATGTTTGTTATTTGGGGGTTAGGAGTTTGGGTTTGGAGGAAGAATAAAGCTTATATACCTTTGTTAGAAGTTGTGTTATATAGCTTGCTATTGTTTGGTTTTGCTTTTATAGTACAGGCAAGAGTAGTGATAGTGGGATTACCTTTAGGTGCTTTGCTATTAGGGTGGTTTTACATTTCGAGAAGATGGACAGTTCGCAAACGTTTGATAACTGAGGTAACTATGTTTTTAGGGGCTGTTTTAGGCACTTATTTATTAGTAACTCACACGGCTTATTTTGCTGACCCTATACGAGAGAAAATGCTTACCAATGCTTTTAATAACATAGGCACTCACTTGATTATAGGCAATGGAACTATCTATGAAAAATTAGTAGCACAAGAAGCTGTAGGACAAATACATATTCACAATGATTTTTTAGCTACATTTATCGATTTAGGTATTATAGGGCTTTTGATACTTTTGTTATGGGTGTGCTTCGTTTATAGCAAAGCTGTCTTTACTAAAGATTATGGCATTGTATTTTGCCTTATGTCATTTCTTTTACTGATGAATACCGATGTGATGCTAAACTACTTACCAGGTATTTATATTACGGTTCCATTTTTGATATTTATTTTCTTTAAGAAAGATGTCTTTGCTAACATCAGTTAGTATGACACCTTATAAAAACACATATTATTAATGCTTGAGCAAGATACTATTCCAGATAGCTATAGTATCTTGCTCTTCTTTTTTAATAGAATAGTGAGATAGTATAAACTCTGAGGCTTTTTTACCTTTATCGGTAATAGTTTCGGGTGATTCATCATACACAGAAAGCAGTTCTTCTACCTTTTTTACATATTCAATAATATTACCTCCTTGTACTACTGAAGAAAAATCGGGCTTAAAGTACTCTTTACCTCCTTCGCCGTGATAGCCTACCACATAGCAACCACAAGCCATAGCTTCGGCAGGAGGCAGTCCAAAGCCCTCACGGTGATTAAAGCTTAAAAAGAAAGTGCTTTCCTTCATTATATCGGCTACCTCTTGTTCTGTTTTATTGTCGATAGGCACTAACTTCCAATTGTTTAACTTTCCTCTAAGCTTTAGAATAAGAAGCACTTGGCGCACATCATCAGCTAACTTACGAGGCATAAAGCATATTTGTTTTTGTTTTTTGGCAGTGTATGAAAATACAGAAGCGTCTATGCCCAAAGTCATTTTATAAGTCGTTAGTTCGGGGAAAGTATAGTTCATATAGCTTAAGGCATCGGTTGAGGCTACAATTGTAGCTAAAACCTTAGGGTGCTGATAAGGGGTAGTAGGGTATTCTTTTTCAATAGAATAATGGTTAAAAGTGTAATAACAATTCTGATTGAAAATCACTTTTTTAATATTAGGAGCTATAGCATCTATCTTATCACCATATATTTCTGGAATTACTAATACACTATTATCGTCTAAAGTTACACTTTTTTGACTTAAATACCATAATTTCATCTTCTTTCTGAAACTAATATTCCTATTCTCGAGGGCGTATTTTAAAGTTTTGAACAGATAAGGGCTATAAGCAATAGGGGCAGTAGTATGAAACCATTTTTGTTTGCTTTTACCTTGCAATAGCACAAAAGCACTGAACCCATATTTGTTCAGCACTTCTACTTGTCGGAATATTTGTTTAACCCCTCCGCTCATAAAGTTATTGTTAGGGCAAAGAAAGTATATTTTAGTTTCCATTGATAATGATGTTAATCCAGTTTTTAATATAGTATTTTTCTCTTAAAGCTACCTCTATTTCCTGATAATCGGTTTTAAAGAAATCTGTAGGAATAGAGATGTTATTAACATCTTCTATGATGCAGATATTATTAGGGTTATAAAAATCATAGTTAGCAATATCTTTATTAGTAGTAATAAGTTTTTTTCTTAGTCCTATAGCTTCATAAGGACGGAAAGAAAGCCCTTTTTGGTGAGAGTGGGCTATATCTAAGATAATTTTGCTATCTAAATAAAACTGATACGACTTTGAGAAAGGTATAATTTTCTTTATAGCCTCTATGTTTTTAGGCAAGGGTTGGTGGGTGTCCAAATACATTCTGCCTTTAGCGGTAATATTATGCTGTTCAAAGTATTTAAAAATAGATTCAGCAGCTTTAATACGGTCATCGTAAGTAGCTAAGTAGGCTACATCGTACAGCAGTTCGGTAGGTATGTTATTTTCGGCAAAATAGAAGTTAGTAATCTGTTTTAAATGGTGTTTTTTGCAATCATCGGGTTCAAAACTATAGATAATATCAAATTTATCTAAGTATTTTTTTTGCATAGGAATCTTCTCAATGCTATCCCAAAAAATAGCTATTGAGAATTTCGTTCTTTTTAAGGCAGCCTCAATCTGTTCATCAGTCAGAAGGTAAGGAGCGTTGATTAGCAAAATGTCATACTCTCTTTTTCCTAACAATTCTTTTATATAGGCTTCTCTCTTTTCTCTTTTAAGGTTCCTTCCTAAAAACGTTTTTAAGAGGAAATTATAAGCTCTTTCGGTTGGGTTTTTGTATTTGTATTTAAAGTTCGATACCAAATTTTTTACCTCGCAATCACTATATTGCCTCAAACCTTGAAGTACTACTTCGTTAAAGCCATAGTAATCGGGGGCTATGAATAAGAGCTTCCTTTTCATATTTGTAATAGTTGTTTTATCCAGTTAGTGAAACTGTATTTTTCTCGTATTTCTTTTTTTAAGGGCTGATAAGGCGTTTTTACAAAATCTTCAAACCCTGTAAAATCACCTCCTTCAATCACGAAAATATTGTTAGGGTTATAGAAGTCATACGTTTTCACTAAAACGTTATCGGTTATGAGTTTTTTACCATACCCAACACTTTCAAAGGTTCTGAATGAAAGTCCGTTGTGAACTGTATTGTGTAAATCTAACAGATAGCCCGACTGTAGCATCTGTAAGGCACTTTCTTTAAAGCTGAACCCTTTCTCAATTATTTTGAACTTAGCGTTCTGAATGTTTTTGTGTTTAGACACTAAAAACACCTTAGGGGTTAAATGATTATTTTCTAAAACAGTAATGATATTGTTTAGTGAAGGCACGCGGTTTTTGATATAAGTACCTACAAAAAACACTGAATTTTGCTGAACAGCCTCTTGTGATGTTATATCGTCAAAATAGAAGTTAGTAGTGTGTTTCAGTGCCTGATTTAGTGCCAAATCATTCTTGTCGAAAACGTAAAAATCATCAAATAAACCAATGTATTCCTTAGCTAAGGGGTATCTGTTCATTCCGTCCCATTGGTAAGCTATTGTTTTAGAAGCTATTTGTTTTACCCTTTTAATCACTTCAAAGTCAAACAAATCGGGGCGGATAAAGAGAGCGTAGTCAGCCTTTTGCACAGATAATAGTTGGGTGAGTTCATCGGCTTTAGTAAGTTTATTCTTCATTAGGGGTTTGTGATTCCGGTTCCCCCAAAGAAGCTTTTTACAGCCGTGAATGATTTTATCTTTAAGGCTGATAGTCACTTTAGCTTCACTTTTTTGCAGCACAAACACTTCAAAGCCTAAGAACTCTAAATTCTCTTTAAAGCGTTGTGGCAGTCCGAAGTGGTTAGGCACTGCTATAATGATTGATTTACCTTCAAATTCCTTCTGTTTCATTTTTTATAAACGGCTCCCAAAGGGCTCTATTTTCTTTATTCCACCTATGGCAACCCATAGGCAAAATTTGTTTGTTAAAAGCGAGGGCTTTTGGCACTTTATTTTCAATAGCAAATAAGCACGCCTCTTGGTAATGAGGTTTTTTAAACTCAATATTATTTCGTTTAGGTTCTATGCTAAAAAAAACATCTTCAGCATAAAAAGCACTTTGGTTAGCAGGTTTTAGGTATATAGCCACTTGTTGAGGTAGTTTTTTTAATACCTCAATAAATTTCTCTCTCTTCCTTAGTGAGAACCCTCCGTTCCCCACCTGATTGTACAGCAACAATTTGTTTTTCTGTACTTCGCCATTGTTTTGGTAGTTCAGTAGTTTTTTTACAAAGCAAGCAGCATTATCCCATATCTTTTTCACAAACGGAGCTTCTTCACGGCTGCGTATCCAAGGGGCACCTATGTAATCATAGTCTTTAGCGCACCAATAGGCAAGCTCATCTTTAAAAACAAACGCATCTGTTTGGTAAATAAGTATGTATTTTTTACTGAAAGCCTCGTAAAAATCGACACTAAGCATTAGCTGATTATAGCCGTAGATACTTGCAAAGTAAGCCTTGTTAAAGCTCTTAAAAGCAGCCTCGCCAAAGCCTTTATAAGCAGCTGTATCTAACCCCTGTGGGTGTACAAAGGTAATAGGGTGTTGCTTTAAGATTTTAAAAGCCTGCTTAATAGCCGTTATTTCATCGGCATCGGGCTCTTTTTTGTATACAGGGATAACTATGTCAATCATACGTTAGTTTTAAGAGATAAAAATAATACTTTTTTACACTAAGCCCCCATTCCAAACAACAAGTTTTTAAATACTATTAGCAGTGATAGTTGTGGCAGTACTCCGGCAAGGTAGCTAAGCAGTAGCCAGCGCATAGTTTGCTGGGTGAGGTAACTTTGGGCGGTGATGATTGCCCCGCTTAAAAAGATGAACAATGCTACAGGACAGGTCATTTCCTTTTCGTACCAGATGCTCAGCAGCAGGGTAAAAGTCGTCAGCCCTGCCATACCCATTACAAATACATTGCCTTGTATCCTGAAAAACTGCATAAATACTATTACAAAACAGCTTATAAGCAAGTTCATAAGGTAGAAGTACAGTATAGGGTATTTGTCAATAGGAGTAACCCCAAAAGCTACTCCTAAAAGCATTAAGATATAGCCGTACAACAGCCATTTTTGTATAGTGGGTGGAGCCGAAAAGGGTTGTTCTATCTTCCGCAGTACTAATAACAATAAGTATACCAATATCGGCAAAGCAACGGTAATAAGCAGCAATAGCAGCCACGTGAAGCGTACCTCTTCTAACGGCAATGATATAGGAATGTAGAACAATACCAGCATTGCCGCATAGATAGGCAGCCATATAGGGTGCGTAAAAAACGATATAATATAACTAAAGTACCGCATTAGTCAGTTGCTAAAGTATCGGAGGCAGTTCCTTGTTTTTCAGCCGTTGGGGTAGGGACTAAGTCCTCGTGAAAGTACTCATCTATCTCCTTCTCGTCCATAAACAAGCGAACTTGCTGCTTAAAGACGTTCCACTCTTGGGTGTAGAACTCCTTATCATAAGGCTGACAAATTACTAAAAGCTCACCATAGCGGTCTATGCAATACTGTATTTTATTAGCACTCTCACGCAGGTTAGTTGCCGATAGGTGCGTGTAGTAAGTCAGTTCTTCTTGGTATTTCTTAATCACCTGTTTAGCTATCTCACGCGCTTTTTCAGTGTCGCCTATCTGGTAATAACCTTTCACAAAAGGGTCGAGGGTAAAGTAATAACCGTAGGCATCTATAGGCATATTAGCCATAGCAATGTCCATCATTTCTTTAGCTTGAGCATTTTTGCCTTCGGCTATGAGTTTTTCGGTAAGTCGAGCAATATTCCCTCGGAAGATAATGCTATTCTTACGTGTTTCAGGGTCAAGGTAAATACCCTTTTTGCCCATATTGCCCCACGTCCATTGTTTAACTATTTGGTACATAAGGTCGGTATCTATGCGCCCCATATCATAAGGGTTACTCTTATCAATAGGCGTTTTAATAGGCACCAACTTATACACCAGTCCGTCCAACTGTAAGTAATCCTTCATCCACATATATTCGGTAGCGTCCATACTACCGCCGGTAAAGTAGATAGGGCGTTTCCAATCGTTATTAGCTAAGATATCCAGCATTACAATACGAGCTTTGTCAATAGCGTTAGGCAGGTCAATATCTATGTAATCTACTATTTTATCGGCATCTTCGGGTTTTACGATACCGCTTTTCAGCACATTTTCTTTATTTACAGGCACCCTTATTTTGTTAGTAGGGTAGTAGTAATAAGTCTGTTGTACCTCACCATTACCGCGAGTGTTACGAGTAGAAGGGTCGTCGGAAGTTATCCAGTTCACAAAGTCCTTGATATTCCAACGGTTATCAGTGCGTTTTTGGTAGTAGATACCTTCGCGTACCCCGTAGGCATACTGCTTATGGGCTATCTGTGCAGGTATAGGAGAACTTTGGTAAGCTTGGCGTTTCATCTGGTCTATATACCAATCCGTTTGCAGCAAGCTGGTGTTAATAACCCTAACATCGGTGCGGTAGCCTTCTATTTCTTGGGCGTACCACAGTAAGAAAGTATCGTTATCACCTATGGTGAAAATCATAGCATCTTTATCCTTAGCCACCGAATCTAAATAAGCATCGGCAATGAACTCAGCCGAGTATTTTTGTGAGCGGTCGTGGTCGTCCCAGTTTTGGTAAGCCATTACCGCAGGTACGCACGCCGAGAGGGCTACCGCTGTGATAGCCACTACATTAGGTTCCATTAGCTTTTTGCCCCAGTCAAAGAGGGCATACACTCCCATTCCTATCCAGATAGCAAAGGCGTAGAACGACCCTACAAGGGCGTAATCACGCTCACGAGGCTCGAACGGACGCTCGTTAAGGTACACTTTTAGGGCTAAGCCCGTGAAGAGGAACAGCACCAATATCACCCACGTTTGTTGTTCACTTTTAAGTGAGATGAAGAACAAGCCAGCCAAGCCCAATAAGAAAGGCAAGAAGTAGTAAGTGTTACGCGCCTTGTTGTTAAGCACATCCGAAGGTAGGA
This sequence comes from uncultured Capnocytophaga sp., assembly GCA_963523735.1. Taxonomy (GTDB): domain Bacteria; phylum Bacteroidota; class Bacteroidia; order Flavobacteriales; family Flavobacteriaceae; genus Capnocytophaga. The sequence continues at coordinate 12,282 of CAUREJ010000012.1, read as the reverse complement.
ATTGCTGTGACCCTATATGAGCCTCGTCTATAGGCGTAATGCCCGACAGCCAGTTGCCGTGGTCATTCTCCATTTTGCCCTGCACATCATCTTGTCGCCCAATAAAGTTCCACGCAAAGTACCTAAAGTACATATACCCAAATTGGTATTCAAAAAGGTACTGCATATTCTTCCAAAAGCTCGGTTTTTCCACCTCTATATAATCCCGATACTCCATCAGGAACTGGTCATAGCGCTCCAAAGGCATTTGGCGCAAGGTCATTTGTTTTTGTATTTCTTGCAAAAAGGCGACCAGTTTAGGCTCGTCATAAGCTTCTTCTTTAATCGTAAATTCTAAAGCCCCTGTAAGTTTCATATAGTTAGCAGCGTGTGAAGTACTCCACATACGCGGCAGCAGCCCCTCGTGCTTACTATTAGCAGCCATTTGGGCGTTTTTGTATTGATTCACAATCACGTACTGACCCGTAGTGTAATCGCGCTCATACTTAGGTTTAGCATCTTCATAAGGGTCGGTCTCGTCCATACCCGCATATTTATCGGTGTACATAGGTCCGTAGAACAAGTGCGTTTCGGGGTACTGTTCCAAGTTATAGTAAGCCAACAGCAAACGCGCATCGGTGGGACTATTCTCATTAATAACCGTATCGGCATTGGAGCGGATAGGTATCATCAGCCAAGACGAAAACCCAACGAATACAAATAGTAAGCACAGTACGCCCGTTTGCAAGCCAGCGTATTGTTTTTTATTAGCATATTGAAGGGCGAAAAAGAAGAAAGCCACCAGCGTAATGCCAGCAATGATAGTGCCGGAGTTAAAAGGCAATCCGAAGCTATTCACAAAAAACACCTCCAAGTACCCAAAGTAAGCCAGCGTATAAGGCAGTATCAGCTTAAATATCAGCAGCAAAATAGCTATCGATACTACGTTGGCGATAATAAAGTTCAGTACATTTTTCTTGTAATGACTGTTAAAAAAGTAAAGCATTCCGATAGCAGGAATGGTAAGTAGCGCCATAAAATGCACGCCGAAGGATAAGCCCACCACTAAGGCAATGAGCAACAGCCATCGGTTACCGCGCGGCTCGTGCAGGCTATCCGTCCATTTAATGCCCAACCACAGCATAACCGACATAAAGAGCATTGCCATACCGTACACCTCTGCTTCCACCGCGTTGAACCAAAAGCTATCCGAAAACGTATACGCCAAAGCCCCTACAGCCCCGCTACCCATTACCGCAATGGTTTGGGCTTGGGTAAGTGCCGTTTGTCCGCGCATAGCAATCTTTTTAGTCAGGTTTACGATGATAAAGTACAGGAAGAACACCGTAAAAGCACTTGATAGAACCGACATAAAGTTCACCATCAAAGCCACTTTATCGGCATTAGGGGCAAACATAGAGAGTACCGCCCCCATCATCTGGAAGAATGGAGCTCCGGGCGGGTGACCTACTTCCAATTTAGCCGAAGTAGCGATGTATTCACCACAGTCCCAGAAGCTAACGGTAGGTTCGACGGTAAGGCTATAAGTAATAAGAGCGATAGCGAAGATGCTCCACCCAGCTATTAAGTTGTATTTTGCGAATGTTTTTTCAGTCATTGTACAGATATGAATATTTTTTCAGAGCGCAAAAGTACAAATAATTTGTCAAGCAAGCAAATTAGTTTCTTGGCACTTTTTCTTGTATTCTTGTAAAATGGACAGAAAGTTTAAGTAGTAATATATAAAAACCGTAATTACTTAATGAAACAAGCCGCCTTTCTTTCAGCGTATCTCTATCTATAAAATGAACATCAAAGCTATTGGTGTAATCGAAGAAAACCACCGCTTCATCTAAGTTTTTGCTTTTTGGAAGATAAAAAGCATTCGTAATTTGTTGTTTTTTAAGACTATTGATGTAATTAACCACCCTTTCTTCTGAAAACTTTTGCAACAAACCTTTTTCTAATTTTTCTAACAATATTATCTGTGAGAATAAAATACGGGTATTCCAAAGTCGTTTGTTGTTCAAATCCATATCGCAAGTGTTAGAAATAGCCATACTTTGCGATAGTTTTGAGCGAGTATCGGGAAGATTAAAAGCAGGAATATCTTTCAGGCAGTCACCTTGGTAAATAATAGGGTCGTTACAGTTATAATTACTGTAAAATCTACTATCAATATTATCTGGAAAATCTTTTAATGACGAAAATAGTTGTTTAGCATCACTGTCACTCAAATATTGTGGTAGATATTTTTTTATATCTTCAAATGAGGTCATATCAAATCCCAAAAATTATCATTTATATATTGGTTAATATCACTAAAATCCTCAGTGTTCGATAATATTTTTGTCACTACATTAGTGAGTATTTTGCCGTAATCCTCACTTTCCGAGTACATAGGGGTTGTTAGTTTTTTATAGCTGTCCAACATTTCTAATTTAATGTCGTTTTTCATACTGATAGTCTGTTTTAAGGTATTATTAGCCGTAAATAAGAAGGCACCAATGCCTACAGATAGCAGAAAAGGATTGATGTTATTGGTGCTATAGTTAAGTGTAGAAGAGGGAGTGGTAAACTCTTTCTTCGTATTGATAAATTCGACTTCATTACTCATTTTCCAATAAGTTTATTAGTTTTTCGGAAACAGTCCAATTGAAAATATTGAACATTTCTTTATTTACTTTCTCTAAAACCGAAAGCGTTTCAGTTACACGAACATCTTTGGTTGTAATATCTATTTCTATAAAAATATGGTTCAGTTTTCCTTCTTCATTGGTAGGGCTATTTACCCCATATTTCAAAACAAGTAGTGCTTTTTCATTAAGATTAGCCATTGTAAGGGTTCTGTAGTCATTTATTACTAACTGAGGCTGATGAGGCTTCCTAATTTCAGTATTTATAAATTCCTGATGTGCGTAGTAAGAAAGGTTACTAAGTTCTTCTACTTCTTTTAGTTCCAAGATATTTAGTTTATTAAAATTAACACCTTGAAAAGTGTCTATTCCCAATGAGGAAGCCAATTTGATAATCTTTTCTGTGATAGGGATAATGCTTTTAAGTGATTGGTATTCACTGCCATTTATCTTTAACACAAAAGAATCTTCAGTTATTTGTAATAATGATTTATCCTTTTTGAAAATAAAGTACCTCTCTTCCTCAGAGCCCTTGTTTTCTATTACTTCATTAGAATTTTGGAGGTCAAAGATAAAGTTAAGTTTCTTTTCCTCTTGAAAATCAGGAAACAAAGGAGAGATATACTCCTTTACCAACGCTTCTTTATCTTTTAAATCTATGGGAGGAAAAAGAAACTTTATTTCTATTTTGCGCAAAAAATTATGCTTGTATATTTTGTGTATTGCCTCAGGAAATCCAAACATAGTTGTTCTTTTTTTGGTGCAAATGTACATTATTTTTTTGAACTACACACAAAGGAAGAGCATTTTTTTTTAGGTCTAACCTACAAAATCTGTAAAGCAGCAGGGAAGTTCAATTGATAATTGGCAATTAACAAGGGGTAGATAATTATCGAATGAGAAAAATAACAAATATGCAATGCTTTTTAGGTTTTATTGCGAATAATGCAAAAATCACCCACCACAACTCCCTTTTGAGAGTAAAAACACAACCGCTTAACAATCAACGCATTACGCTTAAATCAATGCCAAAGTCACCTTATAGCCATACCGAAGGGTGAGCGAAGCCATACCGAAGGCAGAGCGAAGGGTGAGCGAAGGAATAGCGTTATAACACTGAACTTCAATCGTTTAACAAATATTCCCTCACTTTACATTATTCGCAATAAAAATGAGGAAATTAGCAAATTTTAGTCTTTAGTCGCTAGTTATCAAAACGGTTCAAAATTGTCGGACAAATCTAAAGCCCCGATAGTTTTCAGGGGTTAGGCAGTGAGACTTGTTTTGCCTACTACCGACTACCGACTACCGACTAAATTTTGCTACTTTCAAAAAAAAGTTGTACTTTTGCCGCCGAAATAATTTTAAGCATACCCTTATAGACCCCTATAACGGTTGTCAGTCTTAAAGAAAATAAGTTTTATGAAATATTTAAAAAAGAGGTATTTTTTTGCCCTTATGGTATTTTCCTTCTTAGGGTTCACCATCAAAGATGAAGAAACAAAAACAATGGCAATGCCTGCTAATTTAATAGTAGATGTACCTCAGCTGGTTACCGCTATACCAGAGGAAAACAATAGCGAAACCGATATTATTTACAGCTCACTACACGCTGGTAAAACATTTGTAGGTTTTAAAGAAGCCCTTGCCTATCGTGAATCACGAGGCAGTTACACCGTAGTTAATCGGTTTGGTTATATGGGCAAATATCAGTTTGGCAAACGGTTATTACATTTTTTTGGCGTAAATGATACCGATGCCTTCCTCAGCTCACCACAGCTGCAAGAACAAGTTTTTATACTCAGTCTGCAACGCAGCAAATGGTTTTTGCGAAAAGAAATTGAACGATTCGCAGGTAAAGAAATTAACGGCATACCTATTACCGAATCGGGCATTTTAGCAGCAGCTCATTTAGCAGGAGCCCCTTCAGTTCGCAAATTTTTCAAAAACAAAGGTAATTATAACTTTGCCGATGGTAACGGCATTACTTTACAAAACTATCTCAAGGCATTTGCTGGTTATGATACCTCACATATCATAGCCGAAGAAAGTCCTACTATTAGTGATTATATAGAAAGGACAACTAATGATACTGACGGTATCGATAGCATAGATAGTGCCGATAACACAACTATTGCGAACCTTAATTTTTAACATTAATCAGTATGGAGGTTTCTCTTCCAGATAAATTGTATTACAGTATAGGCGAGGTAGCTCAGGCTTTTGGCGTGAACACCTCGCTAATACGTTTTTGGGAAAAAGAGTTTCACATTATAAGTCCGAAAAAAGACGGTAGAGCAGGGCGCAAGTTTACTGCCGACGATGTTAAGAAGTTGCAGCTTATCTATCATTTAGTTAAAGAACAAGGTTTTACCCTTGAAGGAGCCCGCCAACGCCTGAAAGAAGACACCCAAAAAGCACTTTCCAATTATGAAATCATCACAAAGTTAGAAAGCGTAAAACAAGAACTACTTCGTATAAAAGAAAATTTGTAGGCACACTGATTGCTACCTTAAAAACTATTATTTCTTTGGATTTTTGCTAAAACAAGCAATTTATTTGTTTGGATTTTTGAAAAAATAGGCAATTTATTTCTTTGGATAATTTTAATTTTGTACTTTTGCAGCCTGATATATAAGTATTTACAAAATGTATTACCCAAGGTTAATTGATAGCTATCTAAAAGAATGGGCTTTACGCCCCTCACGAAAGCCTTTGTTGCTAAGAGGAGCCCGACAAGTAGGCAAGTCGACAGCAGTAAGACACTTAGGAAAACAGTTCGAGAGTTTTATTGAAATAAACTTAGAAAAACAACCCTCTTTCAAAGAACTTTTTCAAGGTGACCTCAATGTAAAGCGTATCGTATCACAGCTCTCGGCTATGGTAGGAAACCCCATTATACCTAAACAAACACTACTCTTTATCGACGAAATACAAACCTCGCCCGAAGCTATTATGGCACTGCGCTTTTTTAAAGAAGATATGCCCGATTTGCACGTAATAGCCGCAGGCTCTCTGTTAGAGTTCGCCCTCGAAACGCTGCCTTCCTTTGGCGTAGGGCGTATCCACTCTATGTTCGTCTACCCAATGACTTTTGATGAGTTCCTCACCGCTTGTGGAGAACAGTTACTCTTAGAAGCACGCAATAACGCCACTGCCGAAACGCCGTTACCTCTTCCCCTGTATGAAAAATTAGTAACTTTATTCCGCTCTTATATGTTAGTAGGAGGAATGCCCGAAGTCGTAGCCCGATGGGTCGAAACCCACGACTATTTAGCTTGTCAAGAAGTGCAAGATGACATCGTACTCACCTACCAAGATGATTTTCCTAAGTACAGAAAACGAGTAGACCCCACCCTCCTTAGGCTTACCTTGCAAAGTGTAGCCTTACAGGTAGGCAATAAGTTTGTCTATTCACAAGTAGGAAGTGGCTATAACACCAACGAGGTAAAAAAAGCACTCGATATGCTTACGCTGGCAGGCATCATCACCCCTGTAACTCATACCAATGCCAACGGACTCCCCTTGGGCAGTGAAGCCGACCCTACTTATAAGAAAATGCTGCTGCTCGATAGCGGATTGCTGCTCCGATGGCTCGATATGTCCGGCGACATTTCCGAAATTACTGCCCAAATACTCACTCAAAACCCTACTGATTTAGTTAATAAAGGCGGACTTACCGAAATGATAGCAGGGCTTGAACTGTTGCGCTATCGCACCCCTAATATGAGGCACGAATTGTTTTATTGGGTGCGTAAGGCAAAAAACGCACAAGCCGAAGTAGATTATCTCACTACCTACAAGGCAACAGTTTTACCCATAGAAGTAAAAGCAGGTACGCAAGGCGGAATGAAAAGCTTATGGCTATTTATGGGCGAAAAGAAACTCAAAAACGCTGTCAGAGCCTCATTAGAGAATTACGGAACGCTTACCTATACCGATACGGACGCTCAGGCAATACGCTACGTTGCGGTATGCCCATTATTTGCTTTGTCGCAACTTAATAGAACGGTAGAAACATTTTTACCAAGCTAAATGGCATAGGTATTACAACTCAAAAATTTGTGTTTTTACAAATTATCAGTATCTTTGTCGCCGTATTAATCGTTCTAATTATGGGAAAAATTTTTCGCTCACTGTTGTTCAAAGTATGCTGCGGCATAGCTTTGGGTATAGCCTTTGGCTTACTATCGCCCGAAGGTGTAATGCGCCTGCTTATCACCTTCAAAATGCTATTCGCTAATTTTCTTAGCTTTTCCATTCCGCTGATAATGATGGGGCTTATTATGCCCTCTATAGCCGAGTTGGGCAAAAGTGCCGGCAGACTGCTGCTCATTACAGTAGGAATAGCCTACTCCTTTACCCTCTTTTCGGGCTTTTCAACCTATTTAGTAGGCGAGAGTTTGTTCCCAACCTTATTACAAGGCGAACAGCTTACCGAAGTAGGACAAGAAACAGCTACTATACGTCCGTTTTTTACCATTGAAATGCCTCCCCTTACCGATGTGATGACCGCCTTGGTACTCTCCTTCATTATAGGGATAGGGCTCTCAGTACGCGAAGAAAGCAAATTAAGCGAAGTGATAAAAGAGTTCGGCGACTTGGTGAAATGGCTCATCAGCAAGGCTATCATTCCCTTATTGCCTTATTATATCCTTACTATCTTTGCCGAAATTAGCTATAGCGGACAAGTAATGGCTATTATGGCAGTGTTCTTCAAGCTAATACTGATACTTTTTGCTATGCACATTGTGCTGTTACTCATACAATACCTTATTGCAGGAGGTATTGCCGGTAAAAATCCGTTCCGCGCCTTGCTAACAATGCTGCCTGCCTACGCCACTGCCTTAGGAACACAATCGTCGGCAGCTACCATACCGGTAAGCCTACGCCAAGCGCTGAAATTAGGCATATCTAGCAAAATAGCAGGTTTTGTAATTCCGCTATGCGCTACCATTCACCTATCGGGCAGTACGATGAAGATTACAGCTTGCGCCCTTGCCCTGATGATGTTAGAAGGAATGCCCCACGATTTTAGTCTGTTTGCTGGCTTTGTAATGATGCTTGGGGTAATTATGGTAGCAGCGCCAGGGGTACCCGGAGGCGCCATTATGGCAGCTTTAGGGGTACTGAACACTATGCTTGGCTTTGATGAACGTATGCAAGGACTTATGGTAGCCCTCTACATAGCTATGGATAGCTTTGGTACCGCCTGCAATGTTACTGGCGACGGAGCCGTAGCTCTTATAGTCAATAAAATTGATAAAGGCAATCGCGATTAATTATTATTTGTTAATTGTCAATTGTCAATTGTCAATAATTTTGTACCTTTGCGGCACTAATCAAAAATATCTTACCTTGCTTACCATAGTAAGATTTTAATTGTCGAAATTTATGAACTTTAACCAAGCTCGTGAGCATCTTAAAAGTGTGCTCCTCCCTACTCACCTTATTTATAGCCCTATCTTTTCAGAAGAATCGGGCAATAACATTTACATTAAGCCCGAAAACCTACAGAAAACAGGTGCCTTCAAAATACGAGGGGCTTATAACAAAATTCTCAAACTTACCGATGAGGAAAAAAAACGAGGTGTTATAGCCTCTTCGGCAGGTAACCACGCACAAGGGGTGGCCTATGCCGCACGTGAACTCGGCATCAAAGCCGTGATAGTAATGCCTACCACTACCCCTCTTATCAAGGTAGAATCAACTAAAAAATACGGAGCCGAAGTGGTACTTCACGGCGATGTGTACGATGATGCCTACCAAAAAGCCAAAGAGTTAGAAGCCCAAGAGGGCTACGTGTTTGTACACCCTTTTAACGACGAAGATGTGTTAGAAGGACAAGGCACTATCGCTTTAGATATTTTGGACGAACTGCCCGAAACTGATGTGATAGTAGTGCCTATAGGTGGTGGCGGACTCATATCGGGTATTGCTTGTGCTGCCAAACAGATAAAACCCTCTGTTAAAATAGTAGGGGTAGAACCCAGCGGAGCAGCCTCGGCTACCGAAGCCCTTAAGAAAAACAAAGTAGTTACCCTTCCCGAAGCTAATACCATTGCCGATGGTACTGCTGTAAAACGCATAGGCGAACTTAACTTTGATTACATTAAGCACTATGTTGATGAAGTAATAACCGTTGATGATTATGAGCTTACCGAAGCCTTTTTGCTACTTGCCGAAAAGCACAAACTCATAGCCGAAAACTCGGGTATTTTGCCTTTAGCAGCCTTGAAAAAGTTAGAAGATAAGGGTAAGAATGTAGTGCCTGTAGTAAGTGGTGGTAATATGGACGTATTGATGATTTCATCAATGATTAACAAGGGGCTCATAAGCCGTGATAGGATATTTAACTTTACGGTTAATATTCCCGACCGTCCTGGCGAGTTGGCTAAAATTACCCATATTATAGCCGAAGTAGGGGCTAACATAGTAAAACTGGCGCATAACCAGTTCAAAAATCTATCTCGTTTCCGTGATAAAGAAGTGCAAGTAACCGTTGAAACCAATGGCACGGCGCATATTCAGCAGCTTGTAAAAGCCTTTGAGGATAAGGGATACAAAATCAATTAGCAATAAAAAAGAGGTTTGTACTTTGTTAAAGTCTAAACCTCCAAAAATGGAAAAATATCAATTAACAAGCACCCGCTTGCTAATTGATATTTTTTTTACGGCAGGTACATTGAACTTTCAGCCGAACCTTTATAAGGCTGTTTCCCTAAGGTACCTCGCTTTTCCTCTTGAATATTTCCATAGAGAAAATCTTCAGAATCTAACACAGCGGCAGTAGCCCCTATGTCGACGGATTGGTTAAATCCGTTGCGTACAGACATTTCTACTGAATCATCAGCGACAATTCCTTCATAGAAACTCTCATTCTTGAGTTTTGCTTTTTCTGATTTCATTTTGTCTGCGTTTTTAAATTATTATTATTAACTTTCTTTTGTGTACTCATCTAAAGGTTCTCGTGAAAGCCTTTCACTAACTACAGCTTTATCACTTACACCTTTCAATGAAGTCACTCAGTACGTTCATATAGTTAATGAATGCTTCGTAGGGCGAATCATAAGGCAAAATGTACTTGTGATAATCGGTGTTAGAGAACAATTTGGTGCGCATAAAGTAAAAGTGCTCACTTGCCTGCAAACGGCTGTAATCTTCATTAAGGTCGGCACTTTTTTTCTTTCTCACTAACGGCTGAATTTTGAACAACTCATTAAAGGCTTCTTTCTGCAACTCATTACCTAACCAAGAGGTGATATCACGTTCCTCATCTGTCCACGAAATAGGATAAGGTACAGGCAAGATGTCTTTAGCAGGGTGCTTTTTAGCTACTTCCTTAGGCAATAAGAATTGGTAATTAGGTTTTTCCATCATATACTCGATAAAGTAGCGCAAAAAGTCGAAAATACCGCTTTGAGCCTTGTTGTAATAGCCTATTACTTCATAGTTCATAAAAAGGTTCAGCACATCGGTATCTTGCAGGCTGCTTTCTACCCAGTGGGCGTACTTCTCGGAGGTTAGTGGGTATTCACTCCAATTATGGTCGGCGAAACGAATAGCTATATCATCACTGAGTTTGCTGTTTTTAAGCAGTAGGTTAAGGTTTTCGTCCAATGCGTTTTTGTACACAAAGTTAGGGCTTTTCCAGCCTAATACGTGCTTAGCACCATCGGTAAGCATTGTTTTGAAACCGAGTTTAGCTACGCGCTCACCTATCTTGTCGGAGTAGATAAGAGAGGTATTGCGGAAGGTTACCGGTTTTTTGCCAAAGAGTTGCTTAATAGCAGTAGCGTGGCGTTTTACTTGTTGCTCAAACTCATCGGTATTATCACATAGTGATGCTAATGAATGAGAATAGGTTTCGGCTAAGAACTCTACATTACCTGTTTCGGCAAGCTCTTGGAAGCTTCTTATCACTTCGGGAGTGTGCATTTCAAGCTGATCGATAGCCGAACCCGAGATAGAGAAAGCAACTTTGAATTTACCTTCGTATTTTTTCAGTAAGTCCAACAATAGGGCGTTAGCGGGCAGGTAGCACTGTTCAGCCAAATCTTCTAATTCTGAGCGGTTGGCGTAGTTATCAAAGTAGTTGTGTTTTTTACCTATATCAAAGAATTGATATTTTCTTAGGCGTTCGGGGTGATGGATCTGGAAATAGATACAAATTGATTTTTTCATAGTTGGCTCTTATTGAATAATGTTTTGATATATTTTCTTTAGTTTTAGTGAGGCATTTTCCCATTTTAATTGATTTACCTCATTATATCCTTCACGTTGCATAAACTCGGATAGGGTAGGATAAGCTAATATGCCGTAGATAGCATCGGCAAGGGCGTTAATATCCCAATAATCGACCTTAATGGCGTGGTTAAGTACTTCGGCTACTCCGGATTGTTTAGAGATGATAGTAGGTACGCCAGAGCGCATAGCCTCTAAGGGTGAAATACCAAAAGGCTCGGATACCGATGGCATTACATACACATCACTGTACTGGAACATACGCTGTACATCATTCCCCCTAAGGAAACCTGTGAAGTGGAAGCGAGTGCCTAAGCCTAACTGTGCTACGCGGCGCACTAAGGGGTTCATTTTTTCGCCACTACCAGCCATTACAAAACGGACGTTAGGCATACGTTTCATTACTTTGGCAGCAGCTTCAACAAAGTATTCGGGTCCTTTTTGCAGGGTAATACGCCCCAAGAAAGTGACTATTTTATCACTAATACCGCGTTCTTCTTTGTGTTCGAGGTCGGTTTTAAAATCAACGGCATTGTGAACGGTTACTACCTTATCGGCAGGAATGCCGTATTTTTCAATTACTATATTACGCGTCCAGTTACTTACGGTTACTACCTTATCGGCGGCTTCCATACCTCTTTTTTCTATGTCGTACACAAGGGTGTTGCGGTTGTATTCGCCTCCGCGGTCATATTCGGTAGCGTGTACGTGTACGATAAGGGGTTTTCCTGATATTTTTTTGGCGATGATACCGGCGCTATAGGTAAGCCAATCGTGGGCGTGAATTACATCGAACTCTTGGTTTTTAGCTACGGTACCTGCTACTAAGGCGTAGCGATAGACTTCTTCCATCAGGTTAGCGCCATACTTACCTGAGAACTGAAATTTGTTGTGATACGAAATGCGTTCGCGTTTTTCACCATCTTTTAGGTATTGTTCGCGTTCGCGGGCGAAAGTTTCGGGGTCAAGGTAAGGCACGAGGTTCGAGCCTATTTCCATAAAGTTGATATTTTTCCAGAACTCCTCAATCTTTTCGGTGTTTTGTAGCATTTCTACATCGCTGGCGTTAATGATGTTTGCCACGCTGGCATCTTCATCTCCGCTGGCTTTGGGCATTACAAAAAGCACCTTTACGCCGTGTTTGGCAAGTCCTTCGGCTATACCAAAACAGGCAGTTCCTAAACCACCACTGATGTGTGGTGGAAATTCCCAGCCAAACATTAATACTCTTACATTCTTCATACGCTTTTATATTTATTCCTTTTCTCTGAGAGTGGTAGCTGTTGGAGGTATGCACTTTGTCAAAGTCCTTAGACTTTGACAAAGTATCAAACATTCTCAAAGTACTGAGAAGCTTATTAATCAAATTCAAATCTATAAAGACTTTCTTTACTATGGCAATATTTAAAGTTTTCAATTCCTG
>CAUREJ010000011.1:0-46798 GCA_963523735.1 uncultured Capnocytophaga sp. | reverse complement strand
TGGGTACTTCGGGCAGTGGCAATCACTTTGTGGAGTTTGGCGAGGTAGAACTCTTAGCAGACGACCCGCAAATAGGGCTGCCTAAGGGTAAGTACTTAGGTATCCTTTCGCACAGCGGGTCACGTGGTTTGGGGGCAGAAATAGCGCAGTATTACGTACGCGTAGCTGCCGAACAATGTCCGCTACCCAAAGAAGCACAACAGTTTGCGTGGCTTGACCTCAATACCCACTTGGGATTGGAGTATTGGACGGCTATGAACCTCGCGGGTGATTACGCTTCGGCTTGTCACGATGATATTCACCGCCGACTTATTCGCGCTGTGGGCGGGCGACTTAGGGTGCGTATTGAGAACCACCACAATTTTGCGTGGAAGGAGTTTCATAATGGCAAGGAGGTAGTAGTGCACCGCAAAGGGGCTACTCCTGCGGGCGAGGGCGTATTGGGTATTATTCCTGCCTCGATGACCGATGCTGGTTACATAGTGCGAGGCAAGGGCAATGTAGAGAGTTTCAGTTCGGCCTCACACGGAGCTGGGCGTGCTTTCTCGCGCAATGAGAGTAGGAATCTCTTTACCAATTCAGATATTAAGAAAGCCCTTAAAGCCAAAGATATTACCCTCATTGGCGGCAATGCCGAAGAAGCCCCTATGGCTTATAAAAACATAGAGACTGTAATGGCGTCGCAAACGGATTTGGTAGATATTATAGGTTCTTTCCAACCGCGCATTGTAAGAATGGATAAGGGTTAAGGGTACAATAAGTATCGTTTCCTGATTTCCTTGAAGTTATTAAGGTCTTTCTGCCAGCTCTGCCGTATTTCGGCTTCTGTTTTGCCGGTAATGATTTGCTGTTTTAGCACATCATTACCGGCAATTTTGTTAAATGACGAAGTAAAAAAGGTTGTTTTTACCCCTTTGCCTTGCTCAAAAGCCTTCTTTAGCCAACTGAGGTTGAGCTGAGAAAGGCGTGGAGTTTTGGTAAGGTCTTCACCATAGCACAGTTTTCCATTGAACTTAGGGCTTTTATCACCAGCATTAGGGCGAGGGGTAAAACTAAAGGCTGTTTTGTCAAAATAGGGGGCTCCGTATATCTGGAACTGTTGCTCGGTACCACGCCCCATACTCACATTGGTACCTTCAAAAAAGCACATACTAGGATACAAATTAACCGATACATCATTAGGTAGGTTAGGCGATGGTTTTACCGGCAAACTATAAGGCGTTTGGTGGGTATAATAAGCCAATTTCACCACTTTTAGGTCGGCAGTAACGCCCCCTTGTAACCATTTTTCGCCATTAATCATCTGGGCGTACTCACCTATGGTCATACCGTACACCACCGGTACAGGGTGCATACCTATAAAACTCTTAAAGGCAGGTTGTAATACAGGTCCATCTACGTAATGGGCGTTAGGATTGGGTCTGTCCAACACCATAACAGGGATATGCTGCTCGGCACAAGCTTCCATTACATAGTGCAGGGTCGAAATATAAGTGTAAAAACGCGCCCCTACATCTTGCAAATCAAAAAGGACAAGGTCAAGCCCCTTAAGCTGTTCGGGGGTAGGCTTTTTGTTTTTGCCGTATAAAGAAATAATAGTCAAGCCTGTTTTGGGGTCTTTGCCGTCTTTCACCACCTCGCCCGCATCGGCTTCCCCTCTAAAACCGTGTTCGGGGGCAAACACCTTGCTCACCTTTACCTTTCGGCTTAGCAAAGTATCAACCAAATGCACGTAAGTGCGCTTAGCGGTTTGTACTAAGCCTGTTTGGTTAGTGACTATCCCTACGTTTTTGTCCTGTAAATCATTGATATAAACATACATACGATTAGCACCCACTATTAGCTCTTTGGTCTGTTTATCAGCGGTTTGCACTGTAGTAGCGGTAGAGGTTTGTCCATTATTTTTGCAGGAAATGAATGTACATAAGAAAAAAAGTGTAACTTTGGCACCTCTTAAAAAGTTAAAAGTTTTGAATGTAGAATATTTCATAGCGAAAAGAATTATCTTTACTAAGGGCGACAAAGGTACAATATCTTCGCCAATTATCAAAATGGCTATAGCAGCTATAGCTGTCGGAATGGTAATGATGCTTATAGCGGTAGCCACCGGAACAGGCTTACAGCGCAAGATTCGTGAGAAGTTAGTAGTCTTTCACGGGCACGCTCAAATCTATAGTTTTGACAGTAATATTTCGGAAATTGCCACTCTGCCCGTTTCTACCGAACAGGATTTTTACCCTAACTTTACCGCCCTGCCCGAGGTAACCCATATACAAGCAGTGGCTACCAAAGGCGGTATTATCCGTACCGACAACACTTACGAGTCGATTCTTGCCAAAGGGGTAGGGAAGGACTATAATTGGGCTTTGTTCCGCGACTTCATCACAGAGGGGCGTACCCCCAATGTAGCAGCCGATGAGGTAACCGATGAAATACTAATGTCCACTTACTTAGCCAATAGGCTACACCTAAAGCTCGGCGACCGCTGTCAGGCAATATTCCTCAAAGATGAGGCTGCCCAAGCTCCTAATCAGCGGAGTTTTAAGATCGTAGGTCTTTACAACAGCGGATTCCAAGAGTTTGATGCCTCCTACATCTTTACCGACATTCGCCACATACAGAAAATTAACAAATGGCAGCCCGACCAAGTGGGGAATTTTGAGCTTTTTATCAATGATTTTAACCGAATAGAAGAAGTAGGAAAACAGGTGTATGAACAAGTAGGTTCGTTCCTTGACTCGCAAACTATCATTCAAAAGTTTCCTTTTATTTTTGAATGGTTAGGGATGTTCGATTTTAATATCTACCTCATTATCGGGATAATGATAGTAGTAGGCGGCTTTAATATGATTACAGCTATTTTGGTGCTTATCTTAGAAAAAACGCCCTTGATAGGAACGCTTAAAAGTCTGGGAGCTTCTGACCGTAGCATACGCAAAATATTCCTCTATAACGCCACTTACATTATAGGCTTGGGGTTGTTATGGGGTAACGCTCTTGGCTTCTTACTGTTGTGGTTACAGCAGCAATACAGCCTTATTAAGTTAGACCCTGCTACCTATTACGTAACCGAGGTGCCTATAGCCTTTAACCCGCTGTGGATAGTACTGCTGAATGTATGTGTCCTTTTCCTCTGCTTGCTGATGTTGCTTATTCCTACCTATGTAATAACAAAAATATCGCCTACTAAATCGATGAAGTTTTCTTAACAGATAGTTAGTCTTTAACTATTTAGTCGCTAATTGTTAGCAATTAAAGCGAGTTCAATCCGTTTGAGCCACTCACCTGCTAATGCTTAGCGACTATTTTTTTAGTTTTTAGGAGAGATGAGCATTGCAGAAAATGTAATGTTTTGGGGTTTTTGTTGCGAATAATGCAAAGTGAGGAGATGGGGTTGAAATGCTTGATATTCAGTGATATAACGCCTATCCTTCGCTCACCCTTCGCTCTGCCTTCGGTATGCCTTCGCTCTGTCTTCGAGATGGCTCCGAGCTGCTTTTGTTACTGTTATTATTGTAATAGGTTGATTATTAAGGAGTTGTGTTTTTATTGCGGAAAGGGGGTTGGGGTTGGTGATTTTTGCATTATTCGCAATGAAAATGAGGGAAAATTAGCAAATTAGCAAATTAGGGAATTAGCAAATTAGGGAATTAGCAAATTAGGGGTGGATGTGAGATGGGGTGCAACCTGATAATTGTTAATTGTTATTTGTTAATTGTCAATTAATTTGTATCTTTGCGCTCTGAATATTGAATTGAAGAGATAAAGATATAATGGAGCAAATAAGCGTTTTTGATATGCTAAAAATAGGCGTAGGTCCGTCAAGCTCACACACCTTAGGTCCTTGGCGTGCTGCTGAGGCTTTTGTGAAAGAACTTCGCCTGCACAACTACTTACAAAAAACTACTAAATTACGCGTCGATTTATACGGGTCGCTTTCTCTTACAGGTAAAGGACACGCCACCGATTTGGCGGTAATGTTAGGGCTTAGCGGTGCTGACCCTGAATATGTGCCTATTGAAAGTTTAGATGTGATAATTACAGCTATTACCAATAACCAAGAGCTGTATTTAGGCAATGAACTCATCGTTAAGTTCAGCCCCAAAGAGGATATTGTTTTTAACCAAAACTTTTTGCCTTTTCACGCTAACGGACTTACTTTTACAGCCGAAGGCGCCGACTTTAAGTACTCATCTACCTTTTATTCGGTAGGAGGCGGCTTTATAGTAAAAGAAAATGAGGCAAAACAAGAGAAAGGTGATAAAGAGGTTAAAAAATTTCCTTTCCCTATTGATAAAGCGCAGGAACTGATAGCTTATTGCCGCAAAGAAGGTAAAAAAATATCAGAAATAGTGTATGAGAACGAAAAAGCCTTGCGCAGTGAAGCCGAAATAAAGCACGAACTGATGCGGGTGTGGAACACTATGTTGGAATGTGCTTACATAGGTTGCCATACCGAAGGGGTACTACCTGGCGGCTTGCACGTGCGCCGCAGGGCTTATGATATTCACAAAAACCTGATAGGGGTAGTAACTTATGACAGTCCGCAAAGTTGGCTGAACTCTATCAAGAAAACCAATATTAAGTTCAGAGAGATACTGAAGTGGGTAAGCTGTTTTTCATTGGCTGTGAACGAGGTAAACGCCTCATTAGGGCGGGTGGTAACAGCCCCTACCAACGGAAGCGCAGGAGTAATACCCGCTGTATTATTGTATTACCTCACTATTGATAACCAAGAGGCTAATGAGGCTCAAATTCAGCAATTTCTATTGGTAGCTGGTGAAATAGGTAGCTTGTTTAAAAAAGGCGCTACCATATCGGCTGCTATGGGGGGCTGTCAGGCAGAAATA
Source organism: uncultured Capnocytophaga sp. (assembly GCA_963523735.1). GTDB lineage: Bacteria > Bacteroidota > Bacteroidia > Flavobacteriales > Flavobacteriaceae > Capnocytophaga. Next base: position 41,948 of record CAUREJ010000011.1, on the reverse strand, counting down.
GGCGTATCATCGGCAATGGCGGCAGGGGCTTTGTGTGAGCTGTTAGGAGGCTCGCCCGAGCAGGTGCTTATAGCTGCCGAAATAGCTATGGAACACCATTTGGGGCTTACCTGCGACCCTATAGGGGGATTGGTGCAGATACCTTGTATAGAACGCAATGCTATGGGCGCTGTGAAGGCTATCAACGCTGCCGAACTGGCTATTGAAACCGACCCTAAGAACGCTAAAGTGCCTTTGGATAAGGTTATCAATACAATGTGGCAAACGGCTAAGGATATGAACTCTAAATACAAAGAAACTTCGGAAGGAGGTTTGGCAGTAGCCGTGAATATTGCCGACTGCTAACCTGTGGTCGAGATAAGAAATTGAGAAGATTATGACAATTAATTGCAAAGGTGAGTTGCTTAGTATGGAAACCCCACGTGTGATGGGGATACTGAATCACACTCCCGATTCGTTTTACGAAGGAAGTAGAGTAACCGAAACAACGGTACTGCAACGCGCGGAGCAGATGCTAACGCAAGGTGCTGATTTTATTGATGTAGGCGGTTATAGCACTCGTCCTAACGCTCCTGAAGTAACCCAAGCCGAAGAGCTGAAAAGGGTGCTGCCCGTAGTGCAGCACTTGGTAAAGGCTTTTCCAGAAATACGCATTTCGGTAGATACATTTAGGGCTGAGGTTGCCCGCCAAACGCTTGAAGAAGGAGCTTGTATGATTAACGATATTTCGGCAGGACTTTTAGATGAGCAGATGTTGCCCGTAGTAGCCCAATACCAAGTGCCTTACATTGCAATGCACTTAGTAGGTACCCCTCAAACTATGCAGCAACACACTCATTACAACGATATTATAGCCGATATGCGTTACTATTTTTCGGAACGCAAAGCTAAGGCATTGGCATTAGGTATTAACGATTTTATAGTAGATGTGGGATTTGGCTTTTCAAAAACATTAGACCAGAATTACGAGGTGCTGAAACACTTAGAACTGTTCCACACCTTTGGCTGCCCTTTATTGGTAGGCGTATCGCGCAAATCGATGTTGTACAAATTGTTAGAAAGCAGTCCGGCAGAAGCGCTAAATGCTACTACTGCCGTTAATATGGCAGCCCTGATGAAAGGGGCGCATATTTTGCGAGTACACGATGTGAAAGAAGCTAAAGAATGTGTGGCTATTTATAATAAAATACGATGAAACTATTTGATATTTTAGACTTTACCATAACTGATGCCATTGATATATTGCTATTTGCGGCATTGTTATACTACTTGTATCGGCTTATTAGGGGTACAGTAGCTATTAATATATTTATGGGTATAGTGATGATTTACCTGATATGGAAGGTTACTGAAGCCCTACAAATGCAGTTGCTAAGCAGTATTTTAGGTCAGTTTATAGGGGTGGGAGTCTTTGCATTGATAGTAGTTTTTCAGCAAGAAATACGTCGTTTTTTGCTTACGATAGGTTCTACTAATATCACGGCACGCAATAAGTTGCACCGCATATTTCACTTTTTCAAGCAGAAAGAAACCTTGCTCAATATAGAGAGTTTGGTGAATGTGTGTATGAAGTTAGGCACTACCAATACCGGTGCCCTGATAGTATTGGAACACAATGTACCACTCAACTTTGTAACAGCTACCGGCGATAAGATGAACTTAGAGTTTTCGGAACCTATTATTGAAAGTATATTTTATAAAAACAGTCCGCTACACGATGGGGCTATCGTTATTAGAGATAACACTATTGTGGCTACACGGGTAATACTGCCTGTGGCTGCCGAAGATACCCTGCCCAAACGCTATGGGCTACGGCACCGCGCGGCGGTATCTATCACCGAAAAAACAGATGCTACTGCTTTGGTAGTTTCGGAAGAAACGGGACATATATCCTATTTCAAGAATGGTAATTTTGTGAAATACAATACTACCGATGAACTGATTAACCTTATAAAAAGTGATTTTTAGTATGAAAGTAACTATTCACGATAGTTGGAAAGAGGTTTTGCAAGCAGAGTTTGAAAAGCCTTACTTTGAGGCTCTTACCCAGTTTGTAAAGCAGCAATACACCGAAAATACTTGTTACCCTAAGGGGAAAGAAATATTTGCCGCCTTTGATCATTGTCCTTTAAACGAAGTAAAAGTAGTTATCATAGGACAAGACCCTTATCACGGAGTAGGGCAAGCCAATGGGTTGTGCTTCTCGGTACACGATGGGATAGGGCATCCGCCTTCATTGGTCAATATTTTTAAGGAAATAGAGCAGGATTTAGGCATTCCTTACCCTATCAGTGGGAATTTGGAGCGCTGGGCAGCACAAGGGGTATTACTCCTGAATGCTACTCTTACTGTTAGGGCAGGGCAAGCTGGTAGCCACCAAGGGCAAGGTTGGGAAACATTTACCGATGCGGTTATCAAAGCCGTTTCCGAGCATTGTAACCAAGTAGTATTTATGCTTTGGGGTGGATATGCCAAAAAGAAAGCTAACTTGATAGATGCCAGCAAACATTGCATACTGAGCAGTGGGCACCCTTCACCTTTAAGTGCTAATAAAGGCTATTGGTTTGGCAATAAGCATTTTAGCCAAGCAAATGCTTATTTAATTTCGGTAGGCAAAAAGGCTATACAGTGGTAAAACAATACAGCTTATGAAGTTTTTAGGTTTTTTACTTTTCGTTATTATTTTCTTGATAGGTTTTTGGCTGCTGTGCTTTTTGTGCTTTGTGCTGCCTTATTGGCTTATTGGGGCTATTAAAGAAAGATTTTACACAAATAACACCGATAACACGGAAAATTGAAAGATATGACTTTAAAAGAACGCATACAAAAACTACCTATTATTAGGCACTTGGTACAGATGCTAAAAGGTATACCTCTTGCCAAGAATGCTTTTTCATTGTACGACCTGTTACAATTGTACATTTCCGGACTTATTAAAGGTACGGTTACTTACCGTGCCAGTGCTATTTCGTACAGCTTTTTCTTGGCTATATTTCCGTTCTTACTATTCATCTTAAACTTAATACCCTACATACCTATTGAGAACTTCCAATCGGACTTTTGGGTTTTTATAGAAGATTTGCTTCCACCAGGAACGCACGACTTTTTCTCCGACATCTTTTTTGATATAGCCGATAAAAAACGAGGGGGCTTGCTATCATCAGTGTTTTTTCTTTCTATCTTCCTGATGACCAATGGTATAGTAGCTATCTTTGGGGGCTTTGAGTTCTCATACCACATACAGCTTACGCGTACTTATATTAAGCAATATCTTTACGCCCTTATGGTGGCTATCTTCTTAGCCTTGTTGGTACTCATATCTGTTGTTTTCTTTATCGGCTATGAGGTGTATTTAGTGCCTTACCTTGATAAAATAAACTTCCTTACCGACTACGAAACCCTCTTACATCTGTCCAAAATAGTTTTTATGGGGCTTATTATGTACGTGGGTACTTCTATTTTGTTCTACTTTGGTACTATTGAGGGGCGTGAAAGTAGGTTTTTCTCGGCAGGTTCACTGCTTACGATGCTTCTGTTTGTATTAACTACCTATCTTTTTGGTATTTATATCGAAAACTTTTCGCAATACAACCAACTGTACGGTTCTATAGGGGCATTACTTATCTTTTTGCTCTATATATGGCTTAATGCGAATATCCTTTTGCTCGGTTTTGAGCTGAATGCCTCGTTGTTAAAACTTAAAAAACACGACTGATGTATTTTGTTGATATTATCCTTCCGCTACCTTTACCCAAACCTTTTACTTATAGCATTAACGAAGAAGAAGCACGCTTTTTGCAAGTGGGGATGCGGGTGGCTGTGCCTTTTGGCAAAGCTAAGGTATATACAGGCTTGGTGTACAAAGTACACCAAAATGAGCCTGCGTACGAAACAAAGGATATAGCTTATATTTTAGACGAAACGGCTATTGTTACCCCTACGCAGTTAGTCCATTGGCAGTGGATAGCCAACTTTTATATGTGTTCATTGGGCGAGGTGCTAAAAGTAGCCTTGCCTACTGCTTTTTTGATAGAAAGTGAAACGGTAATTGAGATAGCCGAAAAAGATATGGATATGGCTCTTTTTACCGATGATGAGTGGCAGGTGTACGAGGCTTTACACTACAAAACAGCCTTGAAAGGAAGTGAAGTGAGCAAGGTAATCCCTAAGAAGAAGACACTGAAAGTCATAAAAAGCTTGGTGGAGAAAGGAGCGGTAAGGGTAGCTGAGAAGCTGTTTGAAAAGTATGTGCCTAAGCTGATAAAATACATACGCTTAGCCCCAACCTACCAAACACAAGCGGGAATAGAACAAGCTCTTGCACTACTTGGGAAGGCTACCAAACAAAAACAGCTGCTGATGGCTTACTTTAAGCATATCAGCCGAGATAAGTCGGCATTAAAGGCAGATAGACTGATAGAAGAGGCTAAAGTATCGGCTTCTGTACTTAAAACAGTAGTAGATAAGGGCGTTCTGGAGGAATATTACCTACAAAAAGACCGTGTGAGCTTTGCCGATAGTGCTACTGATGATAAAAAGCTGCTGAGTGAGCCTCAGAAAGAGGCTTTTACGCATATAAAACAACAGTTTGAAAACAAAAATACAGTACTTTTGCAAGGGGTTACAGCTTCGGGCAAAACAGAAATCTATATAGAACTGATTGATGAATACCTTAAAGCAGGCAAGCAGGTACTGTACTTATTACCCGAAATAGGTATTACAATACACCTTATTAACCGACTAAAAAAGCGTTTTGGCAAGCAGCTGTCGGTATATCATTCCAGATACACTACCAATGAGCGGGTAGAGGTGTGGCACAATGTGCTTGCTAATAATGAGAAGGCGCAGTTAATAGTGGGCGTGCGTTCCTCTGTATACTTGCCTTTTCGGGAGTTGGGATTGGTAATAGTAGATGAAGAACACGACAGTTCTTACCGTCAGTTTGAGCCTGCTCCGCGCCTGCAAGCGCGTGATACGGCTATTATGCTGGCAACTATCTTCAAAGCTAAAACGCTATTAGGCTCGGCTACTCCTTCGTTGGAAAGTATGCACAATGTAAAGTGTGATAAGTACGGGTTTGTGTACCTTGCCCAGCGATATGCTAACTTCCAGCCCCCTCTTATTGAACTTATTGATGTTAAGGACAAGCAGCACCGCAAACGTATGAGTGGGCATTTTTCGGATGTGCTTATTCAGGAAATTAACAACACCTTAAACGAAGGGCGACAAGTATTGCTTTTCCAAAACAGGCGTGGGTATGCTCCTGTGGTGCAGTGTATGCATTGCGGTACCGTACCCCAATGTCCGCATTGTGATGTGAGCTTGACCTTTCACCAAGCGAGTAACCAGTTGCGTTGCCATTACTGCGGTTATACCATACCTATGCCTCAAACTTGTATTGCTTGCGGCAGTGTCGATTTGAAAACTAAGGGCTTTGGTACAGAGCAAATCAGTAAGGAGCTGGTGGAGCTTTTTCCGCAAGTAGCCACCGACCGTATGGATCAGGATACTACTAATGGCAAGTATGGTTATGAAAAAATATTAGCTAAATTTGAACAACAAGAAACCCAAATATTAGTAGGTACCCAAATGATTACCAAAGGGTTAGATTTTTCTAACGTAGGTTTGGTAGGGGTGATGAATGCCGATGCTTCTATTCATTTTCCTGACTATAGGGCTTATGAACGCAGCTTTCAGCTATTGGTACAGATAGCTGGGCGTGCAGGGCGTAGTGCTAAGCAAGGAAAGGTGCTTATCCAGACTTATAATCCACAGCATTTGGTAATTCAGCAAGTACTCAAAAACGATTTTAAACAGATGTACCAATACCAGATTGAGGAGCGGCGTAATTTTTTGTATCCTCCGTTTGTGCAGATGGTGAAAATTAGCCTAAAACACCCTGATTTTAATCGTATTAACGAAGGAGCCGATTGGTTAGCAGGAGCTTTGCGAGAGTTTTTTGTTCACCAAGAAGGGGTAATGGTATTAGGTCCTGAATTTCCGTTGGTTTCACGTATTAGGAACGAATACATCAAGGAGGTATTGGTTAAAATTTCTTCTTCAAAAATCAGTACTCAAACCATAAAACAGCAGATTAAGCGTATAGAAACCAGCTTTCAGAGTATTAGTAATTACCGCCCCATAAAAGTGTCGTACGTGGTAGAGTGATGTTTAAAAGGGGAGAGGGAAAGAAAAAATATTGTATTATTATTTGCTAATTACCAATTATTTACTACTTTTGCGCACGTGATGACTATGAAGATATTATATACCCCTTATGGGATATGCCACTTAAGCATCGTCCCAGTGCGATTAGAGCCTACTGAAAGTGCCCCGATGCATACGCAGTTACTATTTGGCGAACTGTTGCAAGTGATTGATAAACAGGAGCAATGGAGCTATATTCGCCTTCTTTATGACAATACAGAAGGGTGGATAGCTAACAATCAATTCACTGAAATATCGGATAAGGACTACAAAAAAGCTCTTAAGAAAAAAGAAAAATACGCGCATCGCTGGCTTACTAAACTCCGCTTAAAGACAGGAGACGACCTTTTTTTGCACATTCCTAAGGGAGCTACTCTTGCCCATAACCACTTATTGCACACTTCGCAATCTACCCAACGCCCTACTAACAAAGGGATAGTGGCTACAGCCTTTGAATACTTAAATGTTCCGTTTTTAGCCGGAGGTAAAACCCCTTTCGGCATCGATGCTGCCGGCTTAGTGCAGATGGTTTTTAAGCTGAACGGTATACACCTGCCGCGCACTGCCGAAAAACAGGCTGCTTGTGGTGATTCTTTGAGTTTTTTGGAAGAGAGTGAGGCTGGTGATTTGGCTTTTTTTGATGATGAAGAAGGGCATATTATGCACGTGGGGATATTGTTAGGAGATAATAGAATTATCCACTCATTTGGAAAGGTGCGAATAGATAGGCTTGACCATATTGGGATTTTTAATAACGAACTGAGAAACTACACCCATCAGCTGAGGTTGCTGAAAAGGATTAAGGAATAAGACCCCTGCTATACTTTAAAACAACTGAGAAAAGAGGAATTAGAGGGTGTTTTATGAATTTTAAATTGTTAATAATATGAAGATTGCTTTACTTGGATATGGAAAAATGGGCAAGATTATTGAACAAATTGCCATAGAGCGCGGTCACGAGATTGTGCTAAAGATAGATGATGCCCAAACACCTTACGATATTAAGGTAGCCGATGTGGCGATAGAGTTCAGTACTCCTCATAGTGCTTTTGCGAATATTAGCAAGGCACTTGCACACCAAGTGCCTGTAATTGCAGGTACTACGGGGTGGTTGGCACAATATGAAGAAGCGGTATCTGTATGTAAGGCTCATAATACAGCTTTTCTGTACGCATCGAACTTCAGCATAGGGGTGAATGTTTTTTTTGCTTTGAACCGTACTTTGGCTAAACTGATGAGTAAATTTAATAGTTACAATGTAGGGATAGAGGAAATTCACCATACACAGAAATTAGATGCACCCAGTGGTACAGCTATTACTTTGGCTGAAGGGATTATAACAGAAACTGACTATACGGGGTGGCAGTTAGGTACAGCCCCTGCCAATCAGATTCCTATTGAAGCTAAAAGGATTGGCAATACTCCTGGTACACATATTGTTACCTATAACAGTGAGGTCGATACTCTTGAAATTAAACACACTGCTCATAACCGTAATGGGTTTGCTCTTGGTGCAGTACTTGCCGCTGAATGGATTATAGGAAAGCAAGGAGTATTCACTATGAATGATGTGTTAGGGATTTAAGCAGTGCGTGTTTGGCTGCTGAAATAAAGATAGATAATAGTTCAATCATCACAAAGAAATTAAGCAGGCAGGAGCCTTTAGAAAGGTATTTATTAGAGTAAAAAAGATTACAAATATTTGTTTTCGGAAGAATTAGAGGAAATTATTCTGCAAAAATAGCCTTTGAAGTAAAAAAGGCATTATCTTTGCAGAGCAAAATAAAATTAAACATTTATACTTACAATGTACAAAATTATCTTTTCGGATATTGATGGGACGCTGCTTAATGGTGAGCGTACTCTCTCGGAAGAAACTATTAATGAGGTAAAAACACTTGAGGTGCCTTTTGTTTTGGTGTCGTCACGAATGCCACGCCAGATGTACCACCTACAAAAAGATTTGGGTATCATAGGTTCGCCTCTTATTGCCTATAATGGCGGATTAGTACTTAATGGTGATAAGGTATTACACTCTGCAGCTATTCCTTTTCCTGTTTTGGAAGAAATAGTAGTCCTAAATGAAGAAACTTTTGCTGAAAAGATACATATCAGTTTTTATTACAATGATGAGTGGTATGTGCCTCAATATGACCAGTGGGCAGTGCGTGAAGAACGCAATACGCTAGTAACCCCAGAGGTGCTTGCCAATGGTGAAGTGTTGGCTAAGTGGAAAGAGGCAGGTCACGGAGCCCATAAACTGATGCTGATGGGGGAGGAGGCTCTTATCGATAAAATGTTCCAGCTGCTGAATGAGCAATACGCCGATGTAATGCAGATTTATAGGGGAAAAGAAACGTATATTGAAGTATCGGATATTAGTATTTCCAAGCTTACTGGAGTAAAAGTAGTGTTAGATGAGGTATATCATCTTTCATTAAAAGATGCAATGGCTTTTGGCGATAACTATAATGACTTAGAGATGCTGGAAGGCGTAGGCTGCGGTGTTGCGGTAGATAATGCACGGGCAGAAGTAAAAGCTGTAGCTAACTATGTGACGCTGCACCATAGTAAAAATGGTGTGGCAGAGTTTTTGAAACAAGTAAAAGGTAATAAACTTTAATCATCAATGATATACTTATATATTTTAATTATTGCACAGCTCATTAATGGGCTATTTTTTTGGAAAGGCTATCAAAAAGCGGGCTATAAGGCTTGGCAGGCTTTTGTGCCATTCTACAACACAGTTGTCTTTTTGCGTATCATTTCACGCCCTTGGTGGTGGGTATTTTTGTTGTATCTGCCTGTAATAGGGAATATTATGGTAATAGTGATGACTTATGAGTGGCTACACGTGTTTGGCTATCGCAAGAAACGTTATACACTTCTATCGGTTGTTACCTTGGGCTTGTTCACTGCTTATGTGATGTACTTGCCAAAAACAGTATACGTAGGTAAGGATAATGATGCTATTAGGAAGAATGTATCGTCGTGGGTGAGTGCGGTGCTTTTTGCCGTAGTAGCGGCATCGGGCATTCATACTTATTTTATTCAGCCTTATATGATACCTACTTCATCGTTAGAAAAGACTTTATTAGTAGGTGATTTTCTTTTTGTGAGTAAGTTTCACTATGGGGTGCGGGTGCCTATGACACCGCTATCATTGCCTATGGTACACGATTCTATTCCGATTATAGGTACTAAATCATATATTAAAATACCTCAATTACCTTATTTGCGTTTGCCTGCTTTGCAAAAAGTAGAGCGCAATGATATTACAGTGTTTAACTGGCCTACCGATACGGTAAGGTTTTTCGGTGATAACTCGGGCATACACGTAGATAAGCCTATCGATAAGAAATCAAACTATGTAAAACGTACAGTGGCTATACCTGGCGATGTGTTCGAGGTAAAAGCAGGTGATGTGTGGATTAACGGCAAGAAAGAAATTTACCCAGTAAGAGCTAAACTGCAGACTTCGTATATAGTGGTTACTAAACCTAATATATTCAGTACAGCCGATGAGTTTAGTGCTACTATGTATCATCAGTTTGGCGTTACCGACCATTCCTATCAGATAGCTAAGGATACTTATGTTTTCACCTCGCTTACTGATGAAGTTGCCAATGCCTTGGCAGTTAGTGATAATATTGTTTCAGTAAGCAAAATTATTAATAATAAGGGTTATGATCAAGCTATATTTCCGCATAGTCCTTCCTTTGCTTGGAATCAGGATAACTATGGTCCCATTACTATTCCTGCCAAAGGAACAACCATTGATTTAACAGTTGAGAATTTACCTCTGTATAAGAGTATTATTACTACTTATGAACATAATACTTTGGAGGTGAAAGGAACCGATATTTATATTAACGGACAAAAAGCTACGACCTATACTTTTGCACAGGATTACTATTGGATGATGGGAGATAACCGACATAACTCTCAAGACAGTAGGTTTTGGGGCTTTGTACCTGAAGATCATATTGTAGGCAAACCTGTATTGGTATGGATGAGTATTGATAAATACCAATCGGGTTTTAAAAAGATTCGTTGGAACCGCCTTTTTACTACTGTTAATGGTGAAGGTGAGCCTGTATCATACGCTTGGGTAGTATTGGTACTTTTAGGAGGATGGGCTGTGTATAGTTTTGTAAAGAAGAAGAAAAAAGATAATAAAGCAGCGTAACAATGATAGAACAAGTATTATTACATCCTACTTATTTTCCTTCGATAGCACAATTTCATTTGCTATTGAACTATCCTTGTGTGTTGGAAATATCGGATAACTACCAGAAACAGACATTGCGCAATCGCACTTATATTTATGGGGCAAATGGCAAGCAAGCATTGAACTTGCCTATCAAGCACGTGGGCGGCGATACTGGTAGACAGTTGTATCGTGATGTGAAAGTAGAAAACCACTTTGCTTGGCAACGATTACATTGGAAGAGTTTAGAGACGGCTTACCGCACCTCGCCTTATTTTGAGTATTATGAGGATGATTTGGTACGTATTTTCGAGAGACCTTATACTTACCTATTAGATGTGAATATCGATACAATTGAGACTGTTTTGGCTTGTTTTTTTATGAATATTAGCTTTGATACAACCTCTGTTTACGAGAAAGAACCTCAGTGTAAAGATTATCGTTACCTAAGCTCAGCAAAGAAGGAATACCCTGTAACAATGCCGCTTTATCACCAAATATTCTCTGATAAACACGGCTTTATACCTAACTTATCTATTTTAGACCTTCTTTTCCACGAAGGGCCTAATGCCACAGAGTATTTGAATCAAGTGATATTGCCTTAGAAATGTATAAAACGAAAAAAGAGGCTGCCTAAAAGTTTGCACAAAGCTTTTTAGGCAGCCTCTTTTTTTTATGCTTAATATTGTAGAACAGCAAATTCATATTTAAACGGATTGAAAGTAGCTACTAAATCGGCAATAAGGCTATTGCCCTTTAATAGATAGAAGTCGGTAAAGTTAGCAAAACGCTCTTGCAAAGAACCATTAGGGAAGAGTTCATTTTGCAAAGCGATAGTACGTTCCAACTCACTGGAATACTTGCGTTTTTGAGCTTTTAAAAGGCGTCTTTCTAAAGCATCAAATCCTTTTAACTGGCGAGTTTCTTGTGCTTTTACAGCATTAAGGAAAGTAACATCGGTATGGGCTGCTAACTGGTACAAAGCAGCGAACTGCTGTTGTAGTACTTCACGTTGGGGGGTGAAGTCAATAGGGAACTCACTTAGTTGGAGTGCTTTTTTATTCTTTAAATCGTTAGGAGTTAAGAATAAATCGGTAGCAGTGAGTTGTAATTTCTCTAATTTGTTGGTTTGTAACTGCGATATAAGCATAGCCGAATTGCGGAGCATTAACATCGGGAAAGGTACTTTTTCAGTCTTAAAAAAGCGTTTTAGTTCTAACCAATAGGCTATTTCTCCTCCTCCGCCAATATAAGCCAAATTAGGCAATATTACTTCTTGATAAAGCGGACGTAAAAGCACATTTGGTGAGAAGCGTTCAGGATGTGAATATAACTCCTCTAAAATAGCTTCTTCTGAAAAATAAATACTTGTATCAAGTACTTCAAAACCATCAGATGTACGCACTATCCGATTCCTGCCACCTTCAGAAAGATAAAACATATTTACCTCACGAGGGTTTACTTGCACAGGGTAAGCTTTATCAACAGCTTGTAATTCGGTTATAGTTTTTGTAACTTCTTTATGAGCCACACTATGTAGCAAATCATCTTCTATATAAGGGATAAACAACTGTTTCAGAGTTTTGTCATTCCCATCAATCACCACTACCCCGTATTCTTCAAAAAGAGCATTTACTAAATAGCGGGTAGCCTCGGCTAAATTATGATGCTTAAGATAGCTGTCTTTAAAAAGAGTGCGTAGGGCATCCGCATTTTTGCCTAATCCTATTGCTTTATCAAAAGTTTGAAACACAGCCTCAAGGGTATTAGTAGCAAAGCCACCTGTTGCTCCTGTTTGTTCACTATGCCAGCTAATTGTCCGATTGCTGAGGTGAAAATGGTTAATCTCCTCAAAATCGTGGTCTTCTGTTGCCATCCAATATACGGGCACAAAGTGGTAATCGGTATAAAACTCCGATAATTGCTTAGCAGTATTAATTACCGATATAATCTTGTAAATAAAGTAAAGATGCCCTGTGAACAAACTCAGCTGATGCCCCGTAGTGATGGTAAAAGTATTGTTTTTAGCCAAAAGTTCAATGTTTTCCAATACCTTAGGCGTTGTTTTCACATTAGCGTACTGTTCTTTCAGACTTTTTACCAATACTTTTCGCTTTTCATCAGCAAAATCATCTTTCTTTTCGTCTATTTGTCTTTTGAATTGCAATAACGATGGAAAATGATTATAAAAAAGTCGCAATTTCTCCTCCTCATTCACGTAATCGGTGATGAGTTTGGAGAAAAAGCGAATTTCTTGATAGGGTACATAGGTAGCAATCATACTTATGGCAGTGTTAATCTTCATCAATCGACGAGTCGTCGGGAATGTCTAATCCACTAACGCTTATATCGTCATTATCATTATTCATAAAGTCATCGTCCTCGTCAAAATTCTCCATAGTATCTGCCAAACGAGTACTTACTTTTACCAAGTAAATAGTGTCATCAGTGCGCACCTCTAAGGCATCTACAGTTTCATTTTTGGCGTTTTTAAAACGAATCACATCTGCATCTGTATACCCATCAGGGTATTTTTCAACCAACATTGCAAGGATTTCATTGGTCAATTTGTTGTAATCAACTATAATACGCTTCATATTAATTAGTTTGTTTTTCGGCGGCTAATGTAAGGCAAATTTTATAATTACAAAATAAAAAACGTATTTTTTTTTATTTTGTACTATCTTTGCACCCTGATAACGCTTATTATACCTAAGAAAATCAACAATGAGTACACAATTATTTTATTGCGAAAGTATAGATAAAAACAGCTCTAATTGCCTCTTTGACAAGGACGAAAGTCAGCATATTGCAAAGGTATTGCGCAAAAAAGAAGGTGATATTTTGCATATCACCAATGGGAAAGGGCTGCTTTTTACAGCCCAACTTACTTTTGCTTCCCCTAAACAATGTGAGGTTGCCCTCTTAAAATATGAGCAACCATCACGGCACTTTCCCTACGTCCATTTAGTAGTAGCTCCTACCAAAATGAACGAACGTTATGAATGGTTCTTGGAAAAAGCTACCGAGATAGGTATTGATGAGGTAACCCCTATTATCTGTGAGCATTCCGAGCGCACTACTATTAAAACTGAACGTTTTGAGAAGATTATTCTTTCGGCTATGAAACAATCTTTGCAGTGCTATCTACCCAAACTGAATGCACCTATTAACTCTGCTACTTTTTTTAAGCAAATAGAAGATACTACTACAGCCAAATATATCGCCCATTGCCAAGAGAATGAAAAACTACTGTTCTCACAAGCCTTAAGCCCGTTACAGCAACATATTACAGTCCTTATTGGTCCCGAAGGCGATTTTTCTAACAGCGAAATAGAAAAAGCCTTAGCACTTGGCTTTCAACCCATATCATTAGGTGATAATCGTTTGCGCACCGAAACGGCTGCCATTGTAGCCTGTCATACCATCAGGGTAGTAAGTACACTCCTCCCTGCTCGTAATCAATAACAGCCTTGCAGCGTATTAGTATATCAGCGCCAATAATACCGTGTACCTCAGGGGCTTCTACTTCTGCAAAAGCAGTATTAATATGGCTCATATCTATCAAAAGTAAGGGGAGGTCGTCAAAACCTACCTCCCCAATTTCTAAATAGTTATCTTCCGAAATATGCGTGTCTAAGCGGTCGCTTCCTGCGCCTACGGCTTTTATATCTGTTGTTTGAGTTTGCAGTCTAAAAAAATCTTCAAACTCCTTTCCTATGCAAGTCTGTGAGGCGCCTGTATCTATAATAAACCTCCCTTCTACATTATTTAACAACACATTAGCTATTAAATGTTGTGTAAGGGTAAACTCTAAAGGTATCCATTTATACCCCGCATCACTTAATAAGACTCTTAATGCATCCCCCATTTGCTTTTTACTTCACTTACTATTTCTTTGATATTTTGTTCTTTAGCCTTAGGATAGATTAATAGCACATCATCTCTATCTACTACTATGTAGTTTTTTAATCCTTCAATTACCACGCATTTATCACCCTCAGTGCGAATAATATTATTTTCAGCATCTTTTAATAATACTCTCGCATTGATAATAGCATTCTGTGCCTCATCTTTAGGTGTTTTTTCGTGTAATGAACCCCACGAACCTAAGTCATTCCAGTCAAAGTTAGCAGGCAAAACATAAATATTAGTCGAAGGCTCTAAAATTGCATAGTCTACCGATATATTTTCTGCCTTAGGATATGTCTTAGCTATGAAATCTGCTTCATTCTCAGTGTTATAAGTGTTTTCTCCTTTTTCAAAGAGCTCATGCATTACTGGCTGATATTTCTTATAGGCATTGAGTACTGTTTGTGTACCCCATATAAAGATACCCGCATTCCACAAAAAGTTCCCTTGCTTTAAAAACTCTTTAGCAGTTTGGTAATCAGGTTTTTCTCTAAACTGACTTACCTTTTTTATATCCGTAGTCTGGTCTTTTTCGTACTGAATATAGCCATAACCCGTGTTTGGGAAGGTAGGTACAACCCCCAAAGTAAGAATGTTATCAGCCTTATAAGCCGCGTTAAAACAAGCAATTACATTGTGCATAAACGCCTTTTCGTCCTCTATCCAAGCGTCGCTGGGGGCTACAATCATCACAGCGTTAGGGTTGCGCTTGTTAATCTTCATTGCAGCGTATAGTATGCACGGAGCCGTATTGCGCATACAAGGCTCTAACACTAAGTTTTTGGGTAATATATTCGGAATTTGTTCCTCTACAAGCTCCTTGTATCGTTCATTAGTAAGCACTAATATATTCTCTTGTGGTATGAACTTCTGTAACCTTGCATAAGTACGTTGCAAAAGCGTTTGTCCTGTACCTAACATATCGTGGAATTGCTTAGGGTATTCCGTCGTACTTACAGGCCAAAAGCGTGAGCCTACACCTCCAGCCATAATCACAGCATAATAATTGTTTACCATATTCATTGTATTTTTATTTGTTATTTAAGCTATTGTGTTTAAAAGGTTCATTAAAGCCTTCTTGTTTTTAAACGTTTCTTTGTATACTGCTATTAGTTCCTTTAGTTTATCTTGACTTGTTTTATCTTTAAAAGTATCGGCTATAGTTTTTAAGTGCATCGCAATTTTTTCGTATTGAGTGTAGTTAAAAGCCGTTCTCAGATCGTGTATAATACGCTCAAAAAGTCTATCCCTTACCTCCTCTGTCCTATAGTCTTTTAGGAAAGGCAGATATTCAATTATAAAATCAGTCTTACTATCTTTCACTACCTTCCAAAGTTTATCAATAAAACCCTCATTTTTATAGATGAAGCACAGTCTTTTTAGTTCTTCAGGCATAAACAATAGATCTTTCCCCCACTTCTTTTGTTTTTCTAATAAATCAGATGCTTCTTTCTCTAATTTCAGTATCATCTTAGTTATTAGCTTATTAAACTCTTTCTTTTCAAAGGTAGCTTTCCACTTTTCATAAAAAAAAGAACTATACTCATACTCAGTAAAGGCAAAACGCTGTGCATAATAGCGTACTTTTACTGTATCACCTATCTTTTCGGCAATAAAGAGCAGCATTTCTTCCCATTGCCTCATCACCTTTGTGCCTCTGGGCAAATAGTCAAAATTAGTCTGAGCAATACCGTCCAACAGTAAGTTGCGTGCTTTTAGGTAATTCCCACTATCAATATATTCTTGTGCGCGCAACTCTCTTACTTCTGGGAAAAACAGATGAGCGTCAATTAGTTCCTCTCTCTCTTTTTTCTTATTACCCATTTTGGTAAGCAAAGCTATTTTCTTCAGTATAAAAAACAGCTTAGCATCATTTTTGTGCGATTTCTTTAGCTCTGCCAATTTCTTGTCTAATAAGGCAAGGTATTCATCTGTTTTTTGCAACTTAAAAGCAAGCGTATCTATATCTTTAAAAAAGGATTCCTTAAAAATATTGCAACTCACATCCTTATCATTTCCAATAAGCTGTTTGTAATACTCAAAAATGGTCTCTTTTAGGCTGATAGGTACCTTGTCGTATTCCACAATAAAGCCGATGTTTTCCACAATCTTAGTACAGTACTTTATTATGGTAGTATTTAAGTACATTTTTTCGCTCATTCTGTGAATTTTCAGGTACAAGATTTTCAGTATAGAGAAACTATCGCGGTAATTACCCTCACCAATGTAAGTTTCAGCCGTTTTAAGGTGTTTTTTAATCTCCTTACCCACCTCAGTAGCATTGCTAATACTCTCCTCTCTGCTCCGAGCTTTAATACTCTTCTCTACTATTTCAGTAAAAACCTTCTCAAAATCCACCGTAGGGTTGCGCTCTACAAAATGAAGTTCAAAGTCGTTTTTAAAAATCTTATTTTTGGCAGCATAGCTCGTCAAGAAGTTCTGTAACTCGGCAAGCGGAATACCCTCTACCAACTTAGCAAAACTAAGGTTTTTAGGCTTAGGAATAGCCTTACCTTGCTGTTTTTTAGCTTCTATAGCCAAGAAAGTAGCCACCACGTGAGAACATATTTTCCCATTTCCACTCGTGCAATCACATGAAAACTCTCTCGCCGTATTTTTGTGCAACAGTACTTCTACCTCGCACTCCTCTTTCTTGTCTTCTACGGTAGCCACCCATAAGCCCTCTTGTGCTTCTTCCAAAGCAGTCACTTTACCATCAGCAAAAAGCGCCGTTCCTTTCTTTATAATAGCCGCATCTACAAATTTAGCAAAATTCTGTATAGTCATTATAGTTTTTAATAGTCAGTTTATACTCCTTCCCGCAAAAGGAAGGGTAATCTATCTCATTAATTCTACTTCAGCGTGAGGCTGAAAAATATACTTTTTCCCTGTGCTTATTTCAGTGCAATCATAACATTTCACCCGCCTTTGTCCCTTCCGAAACATACGCCCATCCTTAATGCGGAAAGTACTTCCTATAGGAATTTCATATATAAAACTCACATTTCCAACAGCGTCGTATTGTTTCAAAGCAATAGCCAATACAGGGTCAATATCGCTGCTGGACATAGGGTTCATAAAGTGCCGTTGCAACACCCCCAATAATTGTTGCGGAAAAATTTCAGGAGTAATGAAAGGTATCATCATTTGCTGAAAAGTATATTTCCACTCATTACCGTGAGGCTTGATAAGTTTTCCATAGCGTTCAAAAGCCACCAAATGAGCTACTTCGTGAATAAAAGTAATCAAAAAACGGTATTTATTAGCAGTAGCATTCATCGTGATGAGATGTTGCCCGTTGGGGAGTTGCCGATAGTCTCCATGCCTTGTTTTTCGCTCATTCACAATCCTCAAATAAATGTTGTTTGCTTTTATAAGTTCAAAACAAGGAATTATGGCATTCTCGGGTAAATATTTAGCAAGTATCTCGTTCATAGCAGGCAAATGTACGAATAATTTTTCATTCCTGCAAATAAAAATATTAATTCATCAGCTCAAACGCACAAAAATTATAGAGTAGGAGATAAGCTTCATACAAGCGTGATTTGTTAAGCTAATTTTCTCATTTGCTAATTTTCTCATTTGCTAATTTTCTCATTTGCTAATTTCCTAATTTTCCTCATTTTCTTTGCGAATAATGCAAAAACTACCAACCCAAACTCCTTTTTGGGGATAAAAACACAACTCATTAACAATCAGTATGTTGTGTCAAAATCAGTGCTAAAGCCACTTTATAGCCGTATCGAAGGCAGAGCGAAGCCATACCGAAGGCAGAGCGAAGGGTGAGCGAACAATGAGCGTTACATCACTGAATATCAAGCCTTTCACTCCCGTACCCTCACTTTGCATTATTCGCAACAAAAACCCAAAAACACTACATTTTCTTCATTTTTCTCTTACTCCCTTACACCTAACTAACCCCTAACTTTTTTGAAAAAACATTTGCTTTCTTAAAAAAGAATCCTTACCTTTGTCCTTTCAAAACCTATTAAATCTAATAACAATGAAACAATTATTTTTTACAATTACTTTTTTGCTTTGCTTTTATGCGGCAGAAGCTCAAAAAAACGAGCAGGCTTACTATCAGGTTATCAAAACTTTAAAAATTTCTGAAGAAGATATTGACGAAGAATTGTATACCGAAAAAGTATTGCCTTATGACACTAATAAACTTGTAATGGTTTTTCCTTTAGCGAAAGGAGATGAAAACGAGGCTTCATTTGATCTTTACGTGGTGGTGTATAACCTTTTACAAAAAAAAATAGCACAATTCTATAAGGGGGTCGATGAGTATTCTTCAGATGCTATTGTATTAGAAAAACTTTCTATTGATACCGCTAAGTTTATAGTTAATGAAAAGGAACGAGCTTTTGGTCTTCGGGCTTATTTCAGAAATTATAGCAGAGTAAGTGCTTTTGCTGAAGAAACATTTAGTTTGTTTTTGCCCCAAAAAACATCATTAAAAAAGATACTAAATCAGTATAGTATAAACGTATCCCGCAATACAGACTACTCCTCCAACTGTGAAGGAAGTTCGTCAGAAAGCATTACTTCTATGTTTATGATGGATAGCAAGAAAACAAAAGGCTATTTCAATATCAAGAACAGAATAACTCTTATAAGAAATACATTTAGTGCAGATTGCAGAGATGAAAAAGAAGAAAAAAGCACTAAAATAGTATTCTTAAAATACAATGGAAAGGAGTATAAAGAAGAATAAAATATGTCGTTTAAAAGCTATTTAAAATTCTTATTAAAATCCACCAATCAGCACGGAGTACATTCTCCTTTTGTGTACAGTTTTGTAACTCGTTGCCTGTATAACAAGCAATTAGTAACAAAAAAGGAGCTCATAGCTCCTATACCCACCCTGTCCCAACGCCAACAGTTGTTACTGTTAAAAATAATCCGTTATTTTAAAGTAAAAACCATTTTCACTGATGACGAGAATTTAAATAAACTCATCTCTGCTGAACACAATTGCACAATCCAAACACAGCTTACCACCTTTCCTGATTGCATCTTTATCAATTGCCCCGCCGAAGGTATAAGTAACTATATTAATTATATGCACAATGATAGTATTCTCATAGTCAATAATATTCATCAACGGCGAAATGAAAAACTATGGCAAGAACTCCTATCTCATCCTAAAGTTACCGCTTCCATCGATGTATATTGGCAAGGTTATATTTTTATTAGAAAAGAACAACCCAAGCAAGTTTTCTTTATCAGGTAGAGACAAAAAAATAAGAGGTAAAACACACAGTCTTACCTCTTATTTTTTTGTCTCTTATCTAAGTTTTACTTGCCCAAAAGATAAGCAAAAATCAGCGGAGCCACTATCGTAGCATCCGATTCTACTATGAATTTAGGTGTATCAACGTCCAATTTACCCCACGTAATCTTCTCGTTAGGCACAGCACCCGAATAAGACCCGTAGCTAGTAGTCGAGTCAGAAATCTGACAGAAATATGACCAGAAAGGCACATCTTCCCATTCCAAATCCTGATACATCATTGGTACCACACAAATAGGGAAATCACCAGCTATACCGCCTCCTATTTGGAAGAAACCAACGCCTTTACCTCCCGAATTAGCTCTGTACCATTCAGTAAGGTAAATCATATATTCAATACCACTTTTTACAGTCGAAGCTTTTAAGTTACCCTTGATCACGTTAGAAGCAAAAATGTTACCAGTAGTCGAGTCTTCCCAACCTGGGCATACTATAGGCAAATTCCTTTCAGCGGCAGCTAATATCCACGAGTTTTTAGGATCAATTTCGTAATACTGCTCCAATACCCCCGATTTCACTACTTGGTATAGATATTCGTGAGGGAAATAGCGTTCTCCTTTACTTTCAGCCTTATGCCACACCTCTTCTAAGTGTTTTTGCAAACGACGAAAAGCCTCTTCTTCAGGAATACAAGTATCCGTTACACGGTTATAGTGTCCGTCTAATAGTTCTCTTTCCTGTTCAGGGGTAAGGTCGCGGTAGTGAGGCACACGTTTGTAGTGTGAGTGTGCCACAAGGTTCATCACATCCTCTTCAAGGTTAGCCCCTGTACACGAAATAATATCCACCTTGCCAGCACGAATCATTTCAGCAAGTGATATACCCAATTCAGCAGTACTCATAGCACCCGCTAAGGCTACTAACATCTTCCCGCCTTCAGTAATATGGGTTTCATACCCTTTAGCAGCATCTACTAAAGCAGCTGCATTAAAGTGCAAAAAGTTCTTCTCAATAAACTGAGAAATAGGTCCTTTACTCATTATATTAAAACAATTAATAATTAATAATTGACAATTAAAAACCTGTTAATTTGCTAATTAACAGTATAGCTTGTTCCTTCTTTACCATCTTTTAGTTGTATGCCCAATGCCAAGAGCTCATCGCGAATTTTATCCGAAAGAGCCCAATCTTTATTAGCACGAGCCTCCATCCTCATATTGATAAGCAGTTGTAATACCCCATCAAGCTTATCATTGTTATTAGTAGCTTGTTGTTCAGTTCGCAAACCAAGTACTTCAAAAACAAAAGCATTCATCAAGCTCTGTAGTGCTTGTAGTTCATCAGCCGAAATCTTTTCTTCACCGTTTTTCACTTGGTGTACCCATTTCACAGCTTCAAAAAGATGAGCAATGAGAATAGGCGAATTGAAATCATCTAAAAGAGCATCATAACATTTCTGTTTCCACTCATTTATAGCAGTAGTAAGAGCCGTCGGGGTATTGCTATTAGGCACTAACTCGTTGAGTATTTTTATAGCTTCAGTAAGCCTGTTAAAACCTTTCTCGGCAGCCAGCATAGCCTCGTTCGATATATCCAACACACTCCTATAATGAGCTTGCATAAAGCAGAAACGTATCACAGCAGGGGCAAAAGGTTTCTCAAAGAAAGTATTATCCCCACTTATAAGTTGCATAGGTAATATATAGTTCCCCGTCGATTTGCTCATACGTTGCCCATTCATAGTAAGCATATTAGCGTGCATCCAGTAGCGCACAGGGCTTTCGTTATGTCCCGCTTTTCCTTGAGCTATTTCACATTCGTGGTGCGGGAACTTTAAGTCCATACCACCTCCGTGAATGTCGAATTGGTTACCGAGATATTTAGTACTCATTACAGTACATTCCAAGTGCCAACCAGGGAATCCATCACCCCACGGCGATGCCCAACGCATAATATGGGCAGGCGATGCCTTTTTCCAAAGAGCAAAATCTTGAGGGTTGCGCTTCTCACCTTGTCCGTCCAAATCACGAGTATTAGCAAATAGTTCGTCTATATTTCTGCGTGAAAGTTCACCGTAATTAAGTCCGCGCTTGTTGTATTCCAGTACATCAAAATACACTGAGCCATTGCTCTCGTAGGCAAAACCATCGGCAAGCAGTTTTTCAGTAAGCTGTATTTGCTCCAAAATATGACCTGTAGCAGTAGGCTCAATAGTAGGGGGTAATAGGTTAAATATCTCTAATACCTTATGAAAATCGACTGTATATTTTTGTACAATTTCCATAGGCTCTAACTTTTCCAAGCGCGATTGTTTTACAAAACGGTCGTTGTTCACATCGCCGTCATCGGTAAGGTGACCAGCATCTGTAATATTGCGCACATAACGTACCTTATAACCTAAGAATTTTAGCGTACGATAGACAAAATCAAACGACATAAAGGTACGTACATTGCCCAAATGCACATTGCTGTATACCGTCGGACCGCACACGTACATCCCTACATTATTTTCGTGCAAGGGTACAAAAATTTCTTTTTCGCCTGTTAATGAATTAAATATTTTTAATTGATTCATTGTATTTATATTTTGTTTCAACTGAAAAACTATCCTTATTCTATTAGTATGAGGTTTTTTGCTCAATTCTTTCACGCACTTTGTAGCGCTCTTCATTAGTTCTAGTTTTTAAGATGATTTCTCCTAAAAAGCCTGCTATAAAAAGCTGTGTACCTATAATCATAGTAGTAAGAGCAAGGTAAAACTGAGGGCGGTTAGCTATAAGCCTGCCGTGAGGATTGATAAACAACTTGTCAATACCCAAATAAGCGGCAAACAAAAAGCCTATAAAGAACATCAGCACTCCTAAGGCACCAAAAAAGTGCATAGGTCGCTTCCCGAAATGTGATAAGAAGCTAATCGTAATAAGGTCGAGGAACCCATTAATAAACCTATTCATACCAAACTTTGTCACTCCATACTTTCTCGCTTGGTGCTGTACTACCTTTTCCGTTATCCTGCCAAATCCTGCATTCTTTGCCAATACAGGAATATAGCGATGCATCTCTCCCGATACCTCTATATTTTTCACTACCTCTTGCCTATAAGCTTTAAGTCCACAGTTAAAATCGTGCAGAGTGAGTCCGGAGGTTTTGCGAGCTGCCCAGTTAAACAGTTTTGAAGGCAGATTCTTCGCTATAACCGAATCATAACGCTTCTTTTTCCATCCCGATACAAGGTCGTACCCCTCTTGAGTAATCATTTGGTAAAGGGCAGGTATTTCCTCAGGACTATCTTGCAAATCAGCATCCATAGTAATCACCACTTCCCCTTGCGCTTGCTTAAAGCCTGCGTGTAGAGCTTGTGATTTGCCGTAATTGCGCAAAAACCGAATCCCTTGCACCTTATCGTCTTTTGAGGAAAGCTCTTTAATCACCTGCCACGAACCATCGGTACTGCCGTCGTCTACAAAAATAATTTCGTATGAATACGAGTGTGCACCAAGTACCCTCACTATCCACGCATAAAGCTCTGGCAGTGATTCTTGTTCATTTAGCAGGGGTATAACAATTGATATATTCATTTTTTCCAGATAAGAGACTAAGAGGGTTAAAAGATATTTACTTCAAATTCTAAAGTAATGCCAAACTTTTTAGCTACCTCTTCTTTAACGTAGTAAGCAAGAGCCAAAACTTCTTGCCCTGTAGCCTTGCCGTAATTTACCAAAACTAAGGCTTGATGGCTATGTACACCAGCATCACCTTGCCTATACCCCTTAAGCCCACAGCGGTCTATGAGCCAGCCAGCAGGTACTTTGGTATGGATAGCATCTACAGGGTATGAGGGTATATCAGGAAACAGCTGTTGTAGCTTGTGGTATTCGTCAGTCAGTATAATAGGATTTTTAAAGAAACTACCACAGTTACCCAATTCAGCAGGGTTAGGTAATTTGCTTTGTCGAATGCTAATCACAACCTCAGCCACTTGTTTTGGAGTAGGTTCTGTGATACCTCTCTCGGCAAGTACCTGTTGTATTGCCCCGTATTGGGTATGTAAGTGGTGATGCTGCTTGCTAAGCTTGAAAGTAACGGATGTAATAATGTAATTACCCTTTTCTTTTCTTTTAAAAACCGACTCACGGTAGCCAAATTCACATTCAGCTGCCGTAAATATACGTTTTTGGTGGGTATGCACATTTATTGCTTCACAGCTTTGCATCACATCTTTAATTTCAACCCCATAAGCCCCAATGTTCTGTACGGGAGCAGTACCTACATTACCGTAAATCAGAGCCAAATTCTCCAATCCGCCATAGCCTTGTGCCAAAGTATGCATAACAAAAGCGTGCCAGTTCTCGCCTGCTTGCGCTTTTAGCCATACTTCGTTATCCGATTCTTTAACAACGGTAATCCCTTTCAGAAGGATATGAAAAACAGGCTGTGACACATCAGTAGTAAGCAACATATTACTACCTCCGCCCAAAACAAACGGATTAGGGTACTGCTGTAAAACCTCTATCAACTCTTTCTCCGAGTGGATAGCAAGATAAGTATCAGCTTCTGATTTTATATTGAAAGTATTAGGTATTAGCATAGCCCTTAATAACAAAGGAATTTTAAAAAATCAATGCAAAGGTACGGTAAAAAAAGCAGACTAAAAAATTTAATTACTTTTTTCTTTGTAAGGATTAGGGCGATACCCCTGTAACAGAGCATCATTCTCCATAATGAACGGAATAGCAGTAGGCTGATTCCACTCCACATCATAGCGGTTCATTAGGTAATCACTAAGTTCAGTGCGGTTAGCAAACTTAATAGCTTGGTAAGGCTCTTGGAAAGCTA
Source organism: uncultured Capnocytophaga sp. (assembly GCA_963523735.1). GTDB lineage: Bacteria > Bacteroidota > Bacteroidia > Flavobacteriales > Flavobacteriaceae > Capnocytophaga. Next base: position 17,544 of record CAUREJ010000011.1, on the reverse strand, counting down.
ATTTTTCAATAAAAAGCAATCCTTTTTCAAAAGGAACTAAAACCCCTACGTGTCCTACAAAAATAGTATTTTCTTCAGGTGAAAGTTGTGAGTGAAAAACTACCGAAATAAGTGAGGCTTTAGCCGACTCATCTTTATAACGAAAAACTACACCACGCTCTTTCCACGCTTGTTGCAATTTTTGCAAATGAACGTTTATATCCTTACTATTAGCAGTAGGCACTTCCGTAAATAAAGCAAAAAAGTTATTTTCTTCTTGCTTTGTAAAATACTTTTTAGGAGCATTGTTCAAAGACTCTCGGTCTATAAAAAGCACCTCATCTTCCTCTTTATTGTCAAATTTTTTATCTGTAGGGAAAGAAATCAAATCGCGCAACAAGGTAAAAGAAGTAAGCCTACAGTTATATCCCTGAAACGTTTGGAACGTATTCGTCCACAGGTTTTGTATAGCTACCTCATCGTATTTAGGCAGCAAACTATCAATAGTAACAAAGCCATTAGGCACCAAGCCAGCTTTATCACCTACAGTTTGGTTAAAAAGGGCAACACTCTCCAAAAAAGCATTGGCATTAACCTCCGATATCCCTGCTGTTAGAAGGGCTTGTCGCACCTGTTGCTGGGTAAGAGAATCTACCAAGTTAGAATAAGTAAGCTGAGGGGTTCCATTTCCTTCAGCAGTTTTAGGTTGTTGGCAAGCAATAGCTACCAACAACAAAGCAGTAATTAATAAGATTTTTTTCATATATAAAAAATATTTTGCGGGCTTCTTATAGGTTTTGCGGTCTTTTTGCGGGCAATCAGCATTTTTTGCGAGCTTTTAAGAATGCTTAAGAACATAATGTCTACTTACACTTATTAGTGTACTCCTTATTTAAACATTTCTCTTATTTGCTCTAATAGTTGAATTTGTTCTTTTACCGATTCCGTTTCGGTCAAGCTTCGTTTGATAATAATCCCATCGCTTAAAACACCAATAAGCATTTGTTTAGCTACAGGGTTTTCCATCTCTTTAGCTATATCTTTTAATGATTTGTTTAACAGGCTTACCAGCTCTGTATTGTCTAAACTCATAGCCCACTCATAGGCTTTTTTGAAGTTAGCACCTGTTTCAGTGTTGTTTTTTTCAAAGAAAGGATAGTATATTATGTAAGGCATAATAGCAGGGAGGTATTTCTCCATTTTATGCTCTACAATAACCCCTGTAAGTCCTGCTAATTGGTCGGCGTCAAGGTCGGAAGCATTAGCTTTTTCTAAGAAGTTTTTAGCAAGAGCAGGCTTAGTGCGAGCTATAGCGTTAAGAGCCGCATTTTTTACTGCTCCCGAGGGGGTATTTAGTGCTTTTTCAAACAAAGAAGCGTATTTCTTTTTGTTTTTAGAGCCTGCTAACACCCATATAGCTGCCGATTTTACTAAGTTTTTAGGGTCGGAGGTAGCTATTTTCTCTACCAAAGCAAGTTCTTTATTGCTTAGCTCATAATCAGCAAGCTTTTGTAGGGCTATTATTCGTATTTGGAAGTAAGGGTCTTTAAGTCCTGCCAATAGTATTTCTTTACCCTCAGGAGCTGTAGGAGCAGTTACTGCTTGGGCACGGCTTTTTAGGTCTTTAGCATGTTGTATTTGGTAAAGATTCTCAGCCCACGTTTTAATATAATCTTCCTCCATTATCACTATTCCCTCAGGATTTATATCTACCAATTCAGGAGCTGCTGGCATTGCAAAAGTAAATTGATTCTCTTTTTTAGCATCTACCCATACACTATGGCGTACAGCTTTGCCATTGTGGTAAATATCTATATCCAGCGGAAACTGAAAATACAATTCTCCCTTCCCTTTCTGCAGGATATTAATAGATAGTTTTTTAGTTTCAGCATCAAAAAACTTTTTAACCTCTACGGTAGGGTTACCACTGCCAAAATACCACTGATTGAAGAACCAGTTCAAATCCTTACCACTTATTTTTTCAAAAGAAAGGCGTAATTGGTGCGCCTCGCCTGTGCCGTATTCATTCGTTTTTAAATAGTCGGTAAGACTTTGAAAAAAAGCTTCATCACCAAGGTAACGGCGTAACATGTGTAGGATAGCCCCCCCTTTGTTATACGAAACCAAATCGAACATATCTTCACGTGAGTCGTAGCCAAAGCGTACCAAATCTTTAGTAAAATCGTTAGCGCGTTGGTGGTATTGTAGGGTATTGTTGCGCAAGTGGTAGTCGGCGGCGTCTTTACCATATTTATGGTCTATCCACAAGTACTCGCTATAGTTAGCAAACGATTCGTTCACTGTAAGGTTCGACCAGCTTTCGGTAGTCACTAAGTCGCCAAACCAATGGTGAGCCAATTCGTGTGCGATAATAGGTTCCCAGTGATTTTGGTCGTTAAGGGCTTCAGCACTTTGGTAGGCACTTTCGGCGTGGCTTACAGCAGTAGTGTTTTCCATAGCTCCGCTAACAAAGTCGCGTACTACCATTTGTGCATATTTAGCCCAAGGGTAGTCATAGCCAAAACGCTCGGAAAAGAAGGTTATCATTTCAGAAGTATTACCAAAAATCTGTTTGGCTACAGGCGCGTATTCCTTTTCCACATAGTACTCTATAGGCACTTTACCGCGCCAAGGGGTATCTTTAATTACAGCAAACTCTCCTGCTCCCATAAAAACGAGGTAAGGAGCGTGAGGTTTATCCATCACCCAGCGGTCGGTGCGCATAGTGCCTTTTTTTGCACTATCTTTCAATACTCCGTTCGATAGGGTAACAAAGCTATCGGGTACGGTTATCTCTATTTCGTGCGTTATTTTTTGGTTAGGCTTATCGATGGTAGGGAACCAGCAAGAAGAACCTTCTGTTTCACCCTGAGTCCATACTTGGCGCATAGGTTTATCGGCTTCACCTTTAGGATTGATAAAATACAACCCTTTGGCATCGCTTATAGCACGGCTACCTTTATCAGTTACTTTTTCTGGCTGAGCGGTATATTGTATGTACACGGTGTAGTTTTCTCCTTTTTGATAGGTTTTATCCAATCCTATACGGAGCATATCCTTTTCATATCGGTAGCCAAGAGGGGTTTGTTTGCCTTTTTGTTCAATAGCTACTTTGTGAATAAGCATAGCCTTTGCATCAAGAACAAGGCTGTCGGTAGGATAGAAGAAAGGGGCTGCGGTAAGCCATTCCTCGCCGTCGAGAGTTTGGTTTTCAAAGTTAAAACTCACCTTTAGATGGGTGTGTTGTAAAGCGTTCTTTTTCTCGGGAGTAGCTCTGTAAAGGCTTCTTCCTGAAGTTTCGGTTTGTGCTGAAACGTAGCCCATAGCAAAAAGGGCTATACTGGTTAAAAGTAATTTTTTCATTAGTTTATTATACACTTAGTTTGTTTTAAAATAGTGATTAAGCTGCAAAAGTACGAATAATTGGCATATAAGCAAATTACCCATAAAAAAAAGCTGCCTAAAAACAGACAGCCTTATGCTTATTGATAAAAAAAGTAATGTGCTAATTTTTCAATTTGTTAATTAATTTAGGTATTATTTCAAAAGCATCGCCTACTACACCGTAATCGGCAGCTTTGAAGAAAGGCGCTTCGGGGTCGGTATTGATAACTAACTTCACTTTAGAAGCATTTACCCCTGCAAGGTGCTGTATAGCTCCTGAAATGCCTATGGCTATGTACAAGTTAGGGGCAACCACTTTACCTGTTTGCCCTACGTGTTCACTATGAGGACGCCAGCCCATATCGGCTACAGGTTTAGAGCAAGCAATAGCAGCTCCAAGCACATCGGCTAATTGCTCTACAATATCCCAATGTTCGGCTCCTTTTAAACCACGACCTCCTGAAACAATGATATTAGCATCGTCCAATGATACTTTACCACTCACTTTTTCACGTGATACTACTTGCAGATCAAAATCGGTATCGGGTAGGGTAGGGGCAAAAGGAATAACATTGGCAGTAGTTGTTTTTTCGGTTGTGCTGAAACTATTAGGGGCAATACTTAGCACTTTGTTGGTGCTATTAAGCTGCTGTAGCGCAAAGGCTTTACCTGAGAATACATTTGTTTTTACAATGAAATTATCGGCACTTTCGGGCAGTGAAATCACGTTAGGCACATAGCCTGCTTGCAAACTAATAGCTAATAAAGGGGCTATATTCTTAGCTTCAGCCGATGCACTGAACACTACTGTAGTAGCTTGTTGCTCGGCAGCAGCTTGTGCCAATAAGTGTGCTACAGCTTTGGCTGAAAAGTTTTGCAATCGCTCATCGGTTACATTTAGCACTTTATCAACCCCATAAGTACCTAATATTTCAGGGTTTTCGGCATTGATAGTTACAGCTATCACCTCGCCTTTTTGTTGTTCGGCAAGGGCTTTAGCATAACTTGCCACTTCCAACGCCGATTTCTTTATAGTTCCGTTTTCAGTATCAATATATATAAGGATATTCATTTTCTCTTAATGTTAATTTACTAATTTGCTAATCTGCTAATTAATGAAGCTAAAGTATCTAAATCATTAGCATCAATCATTTTTACGGGTTGTTTAGGGGGGAGTTTCTCAAAAGCTACCACTGTGCTATGTTGTACGCTTTCGGTAGGGGGGAGTACGTTAATGGCTTTAGTACGAGCCGCCATTAGGTTGCGCATATTGGGTATGCGAAGGTCTTTTTCTTGGGTAAGTCCTTTTTGTCCGGCAATTACCAAAGGCAAGGTAGCAGTAAGGGTTTCTTTACCGCCGTCTATTTCGCGCTCGGCAGTAACAGCATTTCCGTTGATATTTAAAGCAATACATTTGTTAATAAAAGGCAAGTTCAGCAAAGCCGACAGGTAACCGCCTACCATACCGCCATTATAGTCAATCGACTCTTTTCCACAGATAATAAGGTCATAGGCTCCTTCGCGTACCACTTGGGCTAATTGGGTAGCTACAAACAATGCATCTGTGGGCTGGGCGTTGATACGGATAATTTCATCAGCTCCTATAGCGTAGGCTTTGCGCAGTACAGGTTCGGTTTCGGCAGTACCTACATTCACAAGGGTGATGGTAGCCCCCAACTGTTCTTTTAGCAATATAGCTTTGGTAAGGCAAAACTCATCATTAGGATTGATGATGAACTGCACTCCTGCAGGGTTAAAAGCTTTTAAATCGTCTGTAAAGTTTATCTTGGAAGTAGTGTCGGGCACACTACTGATGCATACTAATATTTTCATATTAAACAGATTATATATTAATTTTGAACCGGTAAAAGTACTGCATTTTCAGTTACTGTGCAAACTATTTACTAAAAAAGTTGTACCTTTGCAGCGTAACTATCTGAAAATCTATATATAAAGAAATGACTCCTCCTACCGAGAATATGCCTCTTTTAGGCGAATTATTGCGCTGTCCTACAGGTGAAAAGGCTGTGGCTGTAGGTAACTATATGTTTGAACAAAACAATGAGATGATACAGCAAACCCTCTGTTGTTTGCCTTTGCTGCCTCATAGCCGTATGTTAGAAATAGGCTTTGGCAATGGTAAGCACCTTCCTTTTTTGTTTTCCAAAGCCCCCGATGCGCAGTATGTAGGCTTAGAGACATCGGCTGCTATGGTAACGGAAGCCTCAGCCTATAACGCTACAAGGGTACAAAGCGGACAAGCCTCCTTTTATCAGGTAGAGGTAAATGGCAATTTATCTTTAAACAGCCATTTTAATCTTTGCTTTATGGTGAATACTATTTACTTTATTCCCGATTTGCAGCACTACCTCGCACAGCTTCGCACTTTTCTCACTCCGCAGGCTACTATTGCTCTTACTTTTATTGACAAGGCAATAGGTATAAAGTTGCCTTTTGCACAGCAAGTATTTCGGTTTTACACTGCCGATGAGGTGGTGTTACTGCTGCAACAGGTAGGTTTTACTTCCGTTACTAAGCACCCCTTTCAGCAAGAGATGCAGACCGCTAAGGGCAAAAAAATAACCCGCTACTATTGGGTAGTAACGGGTGTTAATGCTATTTCATCTTCTGAACCAATTCCAGTTCTTCTAAAGCAACCGATGTAATAAAAGCTCCGTAGTTAATAACAGCTTTTCCTTTTTCTATTTTATCTATGCTGCCAACGCTACGGCTGTCCTTAATGCGCACACGGTCGCCTATGGCTAAGGCGCGCTGTTGTTTTTCTTTCTCGGCACGCTCTTGGGCGACGCGCTCTTTCTTCTCTTCTTTGCGCTGTTGGCGTATTGTTTCCATCTGCTTATGCACTTCTTCGGCAGTGGCTTTTTTCTCTTCTTTCTGCTTGATGCGTTCTTCTTTAGTTACCTGCTTGCGCTTGGAGTTCTCGGTTTCTATAAGTCTTAGAATTTCAGCTATAAGGGGGCGACGTTTGCCATCATAAAAATAACGCTCGGCTAATTGGTCTACTCTGGTGCCCAGCGTAATCATTCGTTGGCTTTGGTCATACAGTTCTTGGTAGTTTACCAATTTGTTTTTCATCTTATCGTTCAGCTCTTCTAATCGCTTGGCTTCTTCACGGGCTTTTACCTCTTCATCTTTAAGGGTCTCGGCGGTTTTCTCCATACGTGACCTTTCTTTCTGTAGTTTGGCAATGGTAGCATCAAAACGCACTTTGCCTTTCTCAATCTTCTTTTTCGCACGATTGATAAGTCCGAAAGGTATACCATTTTTCTGAGCCACCTCGAAGGTGAAAGAACTTCCTGCTTCGCCTATAATGAGTTTGTAAATAGGCTCTAAAGTCTTGTCGTTAAACAACATATTGGCATTAGTGGCGTGAGGTAATTCATCGGCTAACATTTTTAGGTTGGTATAGTGGGTGGTAATCACCCCAAAAGCCTTTCGGTGGTAAAACTCTTCTAAAAATATTTCAGCCAAAGCACCTCCTAATTCAGGGTCGCTACCAGTACCGAACTCATCTATGAGGAACAGCGTACGGGCATTACATTTCCGAAGGAAATAGTTCATATTCTTCAGGCGGTAACTGTATGTACTCAGGTGGTTTTCAATAGACTGGTTGTCGCCTATATCGGTAAGAATACGCTCGAACAGGCACATTTTAGAGCGGTGGTGTACAGGCACTAACATTCCGCTTTGCAGCATTAACTGTAACAGTCCGATGGTTTTTAAGGTAATACTTTTTCCTCCGGCATTAGGTCCTGAAATTACAATAATGCGTTTTTCATCGTTTAGTTCAATAGTTTGAGGGTAGGTAGTAACGCCTTTCTTCTGGTTGTTCAGCAGTAGTAAGGGGTGATAGGCATCGCGCAATAGCAACTCACGATCCTCTGTAATTTCGGGCAGTAGAGCGTTCATTTGGTAGGCGTACTTAGCTTTGGCGTAGATAATATCGACGGCTGTAATATACCGCTGATAGTCCTTTAACAAGTGTATAAACTGACTGATAAAAGCAGTGAGTTCACGTAATATGCGTTGTATTTCTTCCTTTTCATCGTACAATAAGTTGGTAAGCTCACGGGTGTACAATTCCGTTTGTCGTGGCTCAATATACACGATACTACCGGTTTTGGAGCTGCCTAACACAGTACCCTGCACTTTGCGGCGGTACATAGCTTTCACAGCCAGTACTCGCCTATTATCAACTACTGTTTCACGTATATCGTCCAAAAGGTCGGCTGTGTTGTATTCAGCTAAAGCACGGTTAAAACTTTCGTTTATTTTACCTTTTAGGGCACTTATTTCACGGCGAATGTTTGCCAAAGCAGTTGATGCTTCGGTCTTTATTTCGCCGTACTTATCTAATACCTTATCAATAGCATTGGTAAGTTCGGTGGTGTACTCAATACTATCGGCGGTTTCAAAAAGGGTAGGGTAGAGGGTGCTGAACTTGCGGAAGAAGAGGATATGTGTATTAGTAACCTCGGATATGCGGTGTATTTTTCTAATACTGCCTATTTCTAACAAAGCGTTTTCAATAGCAAGCAGCTTGATTTCGTGACTTATATTCTCGCAGTAGTGTGAAGGGATAATATTGTTATTATCAAACGACGAGTTGTATTCATTGGTTTGCTGAAGTGCCAGCAATAGGTTTTCTTTATCTTTAAAGGGCTCAATGCGCAAGGCGTATTTCTTGCCCAGTTCGGTAAGGCAGAGGTCGGATAGGTGGGTGAGTACAGTATGGAACTCTAAGTCTTCCAGTGTTTTTGTATTCATTTATTCTTTTGGGAAAATCTTTTTGTGGTATACAATCATCAGCCCCACTGCAATGCAGATAGCTGAATCGGCAACGTTAAAAATAGGTTCGAAGAAACGGAAACGCTCCCCTCCCCATATAGGCACCCAATCGGGTAAGATAGTATCGATAAGAGGAAAACAGAACATATCGACTACTTTGCCGTGAAGCAGTGTACCGTAAGGATTATCGGAGAAAAGGGTTGCAATATTGCCGTAACTATGGTCAAAAATCACACCGTAGAAAACAGAGTCGATAATATTGCCTAAAGCACCTGCTAAAATAAGTGAGATACAGATAATTAGTATTGTAGGTTGTTGTTTTTTTACAGCCGAAACTAACCAATAGCCAATACCAGCTACAGCTACTATACGGAATAAGGTAAGGATGAGTTTTCCGTATTTACCAGGTATTTTGGTACCCCAAGCAGCTCCTTCATTTTCAACAAAATGAATGTGAAACCAGCTAAAAACTCTTATAACTTCGTCGTGAATAAAGTGTGTTTTTATATATATTTTGCTCCATTGGTCGATAATTAGTACCAATAGGATGATGAGGGTTGCATATCTTAATTTCATAATATTTTTTTCGTAAGCGGCTGCAAAATTACAAACTTTTTTGCAATTAGCAAGTAAGAAATGTGATTTAGTATTAAAAAAGTCTTTGGGGAGTTAGTAAATGAGAGAATTAGCAAATTAGCAAATTAGGAGGGATTGTAGGAAAAAGGTAGTTTTCTGCTTTTGGGCTTGAATATAGAAAAATATACTATTTTTGGGAGGTTTGGCAGAATTAGGAGCGTTGGTAATAGACTGCTTATCCTTCGCTTATAGTTCGCTCATAGTTCGCTCATCCTTCGCTGAAGGCTCAAACAGAAAATTTTTCTGTTTCGGTATGCTGGAAATTTGGAGGGTTTGCTTTCCTAATACAAATAAGAAAGGCTGTCCGGAAAATAGCTTCTTCGGACAGCCTTTTTTACTTATTAGTTATTTGCTAACTGAAGGATTTCACTGCTTCTACAAAGGCAATAGCATTTTCCACAGGTACATTAGGCAAGATGCCGTGTCCTAAGTTGGCAATGTAATGCTCTTTGCCAAAGGCAGTAATCATCTCTTTTACTTTTTTCTTAATTTCGGCAGGAGAAGCCAAAAGGCGTGAAGGGTCAAAGTTACCTTGTAATACTTTTTTGTATCCGGTAAGTTCACGGGCTATTTCGGGAGCGCACGTCCAGTCCACCCCTAAGGCAGCAGCTTTGCTTGCAGCCATTTCGGGGAGGGCGTACCAACAGCCTTTGGCAAATACAATTACCTTAGTAATAGGAGCTAAGGCATCTACTATCTGGTTGAGGTACTGCCACGAGAAGGTGCGATAATCATCGGGGGCTAATACGCCACCCCAGCTATCGAATAACTGTACTGCATCGACTCCAGCTTTTACTTTTTCTTTCAGATAAAGGATAGTAGTATCAGTAATCTTTTGCAGCAGTTGATGGGCAAGCTTAGGTTGGCTGAAGCAGAACTCTTTGGCAGTAGTGTAATCACGTGAGCCAGAGCCTTCTACTGCATAGCATAAGATAGTCCAAGGTGAGCCTGCAAAACCTATAAGAGGCACGCGGTTGTTGAGCATCTGTTTGGTAAGTTTCACAGCTTCGAGCACATAACCTAAACGTTCTTCTATATTGGGAACTATTACTTGTGCTACATCATTAGCAGTGCGTATGGGGTTCTCTAACCAAGGACCTACTCCTTTTTTCATCTCAAAAGGAATATTCATTGCTTGAGGTACTACCAATATATCCGAAAAGAGGATAGCAGCATCTACCCCTACTATATCTACAGGCTGTACTGTAATTTCAGCAGCCAGTTCAGGGGTTTGGCAGCGGGTAAAGAAATCATATTTATCACGTAAGGCTCTAAATTCGGGTAAGTAACGCCCTGCTTGGCGCATCATCCACACCGGCGGACGCTGGGTAACTTCACCATTCAGTACCTTTAAAAATAAGTCGTTTTGTAACATTTTTGTATAAGAATAAAAAGAAGAGGCTGCCCAATGATATAAAGCATCAGGCAGTCTCATTAAAATAAAAAATAATCTTAAATGCTCTTGATAATGGTAACAAAGTCATCAGCTTTAAGGGCAGCACCGCCTATAAGTCCGCCATCTACATCTTCTTTAGCGAAGATTTCTTTTGCGTTATCGGGTTTCACACTACCACCATACAAGATAGACACTTTATCGGCTACCTCTTTTCCGTATTTATCGGCAATGGTTTTGCGGATAAAGTGGTGAATTTCTTGGGCTTGCTCTGGGGTAGCGGTTTCACCAGTACCTATAGCCCATACAGGTTCGTAAGCCAATACTATGTGTTGCCAAGCCTCGGCAGGTAGGTGGAACAAGCCGTTTTTGATTTGACTACCTACTACATCGAAGTGCTTATTAGCTTTGCGCTCAGCTAACTCTTCGCCTATACAGAACACCACACGGATTTGGTGCTTTAGGGCGGTATCTACTTTCTTAGCCAAGCTCTCGTCAGTCTCGTTAAAGTAGGCACGACGCTCGGAGTGACCCAAGATAGTAGTTTTAACTCCTATGCTACGTAACATTTCTGCTGAAATTTCACCAGTGTAAGCTCCGTTTTCAGCAAAGTGCATATTTTGAGCAATAACTTCAATATGGCTACCTTTCACAGCTTCAACTGCTGGAATAAGGTTTACAAAAGTAGGGGCTATCATTACTTCAGCCTCTGTTTGAGGTACTTTTTTCAATAGGTCGGAAATCAGAGCCAACGATTTGTTAAGGTCGTTGTTCATCTTCCAGTTACCTGCTACAATTTTTTTTCTCATATAATGAACTTTTAATAATTAACATTTATAGGGAGGGGCAAATAGCACTTTGTTATGAAAGTAAAATCTTTCTAATTAACTGCTAATTGCTAATTTAGTTTGTTTCTAAGTGTGTCTTATTGTACCTTTGCCCCGAATCTGAGTGATTGAAAAACATAAAGATTATTTAATTTAGAATTATTTTTTAATCGGTAAGTGATGGGAATTATCTTACCGATTTTTTTATACGTTAAAACGGAAGTGCATAATATCACCATCCTTCACAATGTACTCTTTGCCTTCTACACGCATTTTACCTGCTTCTTTTACCTTAGCCTCGCTACCGTAGATAACAAAGTCGTCATAAGCTATTACTTCGGCGCGGATAAAACCTTTCTCAAAATCGGTATGGATAACACCTGCTGCTTGCGGAGCAGTATCACCTTGGTGTATTGTCCAAGCACGTACTTCTTTTACTCCTGCGGTAAAGTAAGTTTGTAGGTTTAACAGATGGTAAGCTGCACGTATCAGCTTGGAAGCTCCTGGTTCGTCTAAGCCTATATCTTCCAAGAACATTTGGCGTTCTTCATAACTTTCCAATTCAGTAATATCAGCCTCAGTAGCTACAGCCAGTACAATCACTTCTGCCTCCTCATCTTTTACAGCCTCTCTAACTTGCTCAACATAAGCATTCCCATCTTTAGCCGATTTTTCATCTACATTACATACGTATAGCACAGGCTTGGTGGTGAGTAGCTGAAAGCTTTCCAAGAGTTCTTTTTCTTCCTCATTTACTTGTACAGCGCGTGCCGATACACCGGTAAGCAAGGCATCTTTCACGCGGTTTAGCAAGTCCATTTCTTTAGCAGCCTTTTTATCGCCAGCTTTGGCAGCACGAGTTACTTTCTCTAAGCGTTTGTCTACTGTTTCAAGGTCTTTAAGTTGTAGTTCTATATCTATAGTTTCTTTATCGCGTATGGGGTTCACACTGCCGTCTACGTGTACGATATTGTCATTCTCAAAACAGCGTAGCACGTGAATGATAGCGTTACACTCACGTATATTACCTAAAAATTGGTTTCCTAACCCCTCTCCTTTGCTTGCTCCTTTTACTAATCCAGCTATATCTACTATCTCTACTGTTGCAGGCAGTACGCGTTCAGGTTTTACAAGGGTTTCAAGCTTTTCCAAGCGAGGGTCGGGTACATTCACTACCCCTAAATTAGGCTCAATAGTACAAAAAGGAAAGTTTGCACTCTGTGCTTTAGCATTTGATAAACAATTAAATAAAGTCGACTTTCCTACGTTAGGAAGTCCTACTATTCCTGCTTTCATATATGTTTATTTCTTATTATCTTAAAAGTTAAAGTATCATATTCATTGGTAATTTGCTAATTTGCTAATTATCTTTATGTCTATTTGCAATCAGCCGCAAGCTAATTCGGTTAAACCTATACAGCAAGCACACTGCTGCTGCGGTAAGCCCCGTAAGTAACCCAATCCAAATACCCATAGTACCCAATGATGTATGAATGCCTAATATATATAGTATTGGGAAAGCTATCAGCCAATAGGATACAAAGGTAATATACATAGGCACTTTAGCATCTTGTACTCCACGCAAAGCTCCTAAAGCCGTTACCTGTAGTCCATCCGATATTTGGAAAATAGCAGCTATTAGCACCAGTTTTGCCGCTTCACTTATCACTAAGGCGTTCTCGGTGGCTTTTTCTATATCAGTAGTATTCATATCCAAATACAAGGAAGGCAACCAATTGCGCAATACTGCCAGCAGGATTGCAAAAAAAACTTGCGTACAAAGCACTAAGAGGAATACCGAAATAGCTACCCTACGCAGGTTAGCGTAATTCCGAGCACCTAACTGATTGCCTATACGTATCATAGCTGTAATGCCTAAACCATTAGCAACCATAAAAGTCAAACTTGATAGGTTCAATGCTATTTGGTTAGCCGATAAGTCTTCTTTGCTAAGGGCTCCACTTATCCAGATAGCTGCTGTAAAGATACCTGTCTCAAATATCATCTGCATACCCGTAGGCAAACCTATATTACTTATTTTCTTAAACATTGATTTTTGCAGATTCTTAAAGCTGATATTCATCACATACTCACGTGATTTCTGTAAGTTTTTCAGCATAAAAAACAGCATTATAGGCATTATTATCCGCGATACTAAAGTACCTATACCTGCTCCCATCACACCTAATTTAGGGCAGCCCCAATTTCCGTAGATAAAAAGATAGTTCAAAAAAACGTTTACTAAGTTTGCCAGTAAGGTAACATACATAGCTTGCTTGGTCATCGATAGCCCATCGGCAAATTGTTTAAAGGTACTAAATACTCCTAGAGGAATTAATGAAAAAGCCACTAAGTGGGTGTAAGGCACTGCCAAAGCTATTACATCTTCCTTCTGTCCGGTGGCACGCATTACAGGCTCCACAGTGAACATCAGTAAAAACAACACCACTCCCAGAATAGTGTTTAGCACCATTCCGTGATTCATTACTTGTTGAGCGGTAGCCTTATCGCCAGCTTCATCAGCCATTGCCACCAGTGAAGTACTTGCTACTGAGAAGCCTATGGCAAACGACATCGCTATAAATATAGCTGTATTGCCCAAAGCAGCAGCCCCCAGTTCGGTAGTACCTACCCGTCCTACCATTAGGTTGTCAATCACTCCCACAAGGGTATGCCCTAACATCCCCAATATTATAGGGTAAGCAATCTTAAGGTTGTATCTAAATTCTTTAGTATAACTTGATAAAGACACTCTTGTTAATTATAAATTGTTAATTATGAATTTTTAATGCCATTGGTAGCATTAAAAGAAAAGGTAGGGCATTTTGGTAAAGTATAGTATCATAGGTAGCTCCTATATGCACATTCTTATAATACTGATTAATACGTTTGTGATAAAGTTTTTCCGAAGGAATTAGCCACGCCCTTCCTCCTATAGTCTCTGCTAAAAACCATTTCTCAAGCAAGCGTGCCATTCGTCCATTGCCATCGGCAAAAGGGTGTATCTGCACTAAGCAAAGATGAAGCATAGAAGCGTAATAAAAGCTATCTGTCAGGTTCTGCTCTTTATCTAAGAGGATAGTTATATCTTCAAAGAGTCGTGCCATTTCAGTACTTAATTGTTCTGTAGGGCAACCTGTAAAAACAGGAATGCCATTTTTCACTACAAAAACGCCAACATTGCGGTATTGTCCCTGATAGTTTTTGTTTTCTATCAAATGCTTAGTAGCTATTTTATGAGCTTTCAGTAAGTTCTTTTCTGTCAAGTCGTTTTGCTGAGCAAATTCGTATGCCAAGCGTAAGTCTTCTATCTCATTATATGATTTACCTTTTGCTTTTATCTCCGAAAGCCTATATTTGGTAAAAGTATCAAAATCAAGAAAATTCCCCTCAATACTCGATGAATAAACAGCCGATGTAGTAGTATAGAAATCCAATGGCACTCGTTTTGCCTTGCGTTCTAAAGCGTTTAAGTGCTTATGCAGAGTGAGTTTTTGTGCCTCCTTATAGGAATTTAAAAGGTTATCAGTAATAAGATTCACGTTTTGAATAAATCATTAAGCAGAGCAGAGGCGAATATTCATTCGCCTCTAATCTGCTAATTTGTTAATTTACCTCTATTTCTTCAATAATATTCTTTGCGCCAGCGTAAATATCTATAACCCAAAGCACATAGCGTATATCCACGTTAATAGTCCGTTGCAGTTGTTTGTCAAAAATCACGTCACCAGCCATAGCCTCAATATTACCGTCAAAAGCAAGACCTATAAGTTCACCTTTGCCATTCATCACTGGCGAACCCGAGTTACCCCCAGTAATATCGTTGTTACTCAAGAAGTTCACACGCATAGAACCATCTTTGTCTGCATACCTACCATATTCTTTCTTTTGGTAGAGGTCAAGCATACGTTGTGGCATATCGAACTCAGGGTCATCTTTCTTGTATTTAGCCATTAAGGTATTGAAAGTAGTATAGAAGTTCTTCTTAGCATCAGGGTTCCGTTTGTCAGCTTTCAAAGGTTTCACAGTACCGTATGTCAAGCGCAAAGTCGAGTTAGCATCAGGGTACAGAATATTACTCGCTTTAGAATCGCGCATACCTTGTACAAATTTTCTATAAGCCTTACTATAAGCATCTTCTAAGCTAAGTTGCTCTTGCGAAGGATTGCGATAGTTAGCAAAAAGAGCCGTTGAAAGACCTAAGATAGGGTCACTTGCCAAAGCAACATTTATCTGTTCGTCACTTTGGGAAACATTATTTTTAGGGAAAACAGCCTCTTTAGCTGTCTCTTTGCTACGGTAGATACTCTTAGCCAGCACCTCCTCTACATACTTATTGAAATCTCCATTGTACTGTGCTTTAATAGCTTTCAGTTCCGAAGGTACCTCAGTACCCTTGTTAGCATATAGTTTAAGCATATCGGCAAGGATAGCTTTCTCTACCTCCAAGTTTACCTTATCATATTCAGCAAGCAAGTTATCTAACCTTTTCTCTAATTCATCATTAGGCATACCACCTTTTTTAGCAGCACTTACCATACTAACGTAGCGAGTAGGAATCTTTATAAAGAAAGAAGCACGCCATAGCATACCCAAATAGTTCTCGTCTGCCGATTTAGTATTAGTCTTTTCAAAATAATTTGATAAAACATTAAGCACATCACCATATTCAGCCCTATTTTCAGCCTTATTAGCCCATTTAGCAAATTTTGCTTCAGCTTTTCGCTTCTTATCAGCTGTTTTATGAGCGCTCAAAGCGTCAATCATCCCTTGGCGGTTCTTCCAGTAGTTAGCAATACCCGAGTATTGTGAAGCATATTGTAAGCGTATAGCATCATCTTTATCCATAAAGCGCTTCATAGCATCCATAGCTGTTTTCGAAGCTTCTACCCACGCCGGATAAGCATACTTCACATTTTGGTCTACCCAATACGAACTTTCCCAGCGGTTAGTCCTACCTGGGTAACCCATAATCATAGCAAAATCCTTATCTTGCACCCCTTTCAAGCTCACTTTTAAGTAGCGTTTAGCCTTTAGCGGAATATTGTTAGGTGAATACGAAGCAGCATTCCCCTCTTTATCAGTATACACGCGGAACAAAGAGAAGTCTCCTGTTTGGCGTGGCCATTCCCAGTTATCGGTATCACCGCCAAATTTACCAATGCTTTCAGGAGGAGTACCTACCAACCTAACATCTTTAAAATCTTGATATACAAAGTAGTAATATTCATTTCCTTGAAAGAAAGGACGTACCGATACCACATATTTACCCCCCTCACTATTTTCTTTCTCTATTTTAGCAATCTCTCTATTTAAGGCAGCTTCACGTTCCTTTTCGCTCATTTTAGGGTTCACTACCGAAAGCATACGTTCAGTTACATTGTCCATACGCACAAAAAAGCGCACAAACGATTGTTTTGGCGATAACTCCTCAGCGTGCGAACGCGCCCAAAAACCATCGCGTAAGTGATTGTTTTCAGGAGTCGATAGCTGTGCAATATTGCCATAACCGCAGTGGTGGTTGGTAAGTACTAAACCATCTTTTGAGATAATACTCGCTGTACAGCCCCCGTTAAATTGAACTATCGCATCCTTCAAGCTATTGTTGTTAATGCTATAAATTTCCTGAGCCGTAAGCTGTAAGCCCAATTTCTGCATATCCCTTTGGTTTAAGCGTTCTATGAACATCAAAAACCACATTCCTTCATCGGCTCTTGCCATAGGGACAAGCAGCAACAGAGCCAACACTGTCATACTGATTTTCTTCATAAAAAATGATATAATCGTTTATCAAGCCGCAAAGGTACAAATAATTTGCCAATTAGCAAAATTTCGTATGCTTGTTTTCTTGCTGTCACAGTTAAAGTTTCTATTCCCAAAACTATAACATCTAAAAAGGTCAAAACTATTAAATACCCCTTTAGTTTTCTAATTAGCTAATTTTATTTGTCTTTTTCTCTTTTTTTATGACAAATAATTCAAAAATTACCAACCCCCAACTTCCCTTTTCGTCAAAAAGAACAATCCTTTAATAATCAGCTTGTTACATTCTAAACATTGTCAAAAACAGCTTGGAGCTACCTTGGAGACGTGTCGAAGGCAGAGCGAAGGGTGAGCGAAGGATAAGCGAAGGATAAGCGAAGGATTAGTGTTACTCCACTGAATGTCAGCCACTTCAAAACTATCTCTTCATTTTGCATAATTCGCAGCAAAATCGCCAAAACATTACATTTTTTGCATCTGCCTTTAACAGCCAATCTAAGCTACTCATTAACCAATAACTATACAGCCAAAAATACCTCTTCTACAACATACTTTTCAGTTTTTCTTTAAGAACCCGAAAAATAGCTACCCTTTCTACATGTCTTTTATAGTGTTGATTTTCAGTATCTTTCACCCTATTAACACAATTGCTAACAAAAAATAATGAAAAAAATATAGCTAACCATTTGGTTAATACAGATAGTTAATGTACTTTTGCCTCCGAAATCAAATAGCAATGAGTAACACTAATAA
>CAUREJ010000010.1:0-52047 GCA_963523735.1 uncultured Capnocytophaga sp. | reverse complement strand
TATCGCATACCGTTGAACTTGCTACTGCACAAATCTTATAGCTGATAGTATAAGTACCCGCTGGGGTATTAGGCGCTACTGTTATCGTGCCGTTAGGATTCAAGGTGAAGCCTGTTGGGGTAGCGGTAGTCCAAGTAAGCGTTACTGAGCTAACACTTGGGTTTAGTACACCGTTCAACTTATCGTTCGTAAGTACACTTGAGGTAGTTCCTCCAGTTGTGCTGCTTACGGTCGCTACATCGTTATTAGCTTCGATAGTTGTTGGTGAGTATATATTGACCGTTACTGTTGCTACATCGCAGTTGGTAGTAGCAGTAGGTACACCTGATAAATCTTTCTCACAAATCTTATAAGTAATAGTATAAGTGTTAGCAGGTGTTCCAGCAGGTACTACTACCCCTCCCGTAGCGATATTAATATAAGGTACAGTGCCTGATGGGGCTGCTGGAGTAACTACACTTAAAGCTACATTGCCTACAGTAGCCTGATTACCATCAAGAGTATCAGAACCTGATGGAGGATTATTAAGCACATTGCCTATAGTATATTCAGTGGTGGTTACTACGCCAGCAAAACTATCGTCATTAGCTATTATTTCAGCTTGTTTTACAATAGTAAGAGTTGCTGTATCGCAAATCACTGGGGCTGCTATTGTACAGATACGGTACTCTACGTTATAAGAGCCTGCTGGAGCAGAAGCTGGCACCTGTAGTGTACCATTAGTATTTACAGCCAACCCTGTTATACCACTGTTATAGGTGATAGTAAGCGTTGTATTGGCAGTAGTTACTGAAGTAACTCCTGTAGGAGTGCCATAAATATCATTTGAGAGTATCTCCACGCTGCCTCCTGTTTTAGGCAGTGTTTTTACACCGTCATTTACAGCTTTGAGGGTAACAACTTTCACAGTAGCAATAGTAGTACTACAGTTAGTAGGATTGTCTTTTTCGCATATTCTATAGTTAATAGTATAAGTCCCTGCTGGGGTATTAGGTAGTACTCTTATCGTTCCATCGTTATTAGACGTAATATTCGCAGGAGGTGTACCCCACGTCAAATTTACCTCTGAAGGATTGATAGGTGTAGTGCCTCTTAGGTCATTTTCAAGCACTGTAGCAGTAGTTGTGCCTCCTGAGAGTCCGCCTATAGTACCCAAATCATCAGGTTTAGCTTCTAATTTAGGTGCTACTACCACTGTAACAGTAGCTGTACTACAATCTGCAGGGTTAGATATAGCACAAATACGATAGCTAATTTTATATTCTCCTACAGGTGTATTAGCAGGTATTTCTACATCACCATTATTTTTCACTACTGGTACAGTACCTGTTCCTGCTGAGGTAATATTAGTAATATTTACAGTAGCAATAGTAGCGGTTACCCCTCCTACTTTGTCATTACTTAATATATTACCTGTAGTAGTAGCAGTTGTAATAGGAGCAAATACTTTGTAAAGGTCGTCTTTAGCTACTATATTGCACACTGTTACGCTCACGGTTACATTAGCTTTCTCGCTCTCACAACCTGAAGAGTGTACTAAACTTACTTGATAAGTACCGTCTTGTAGCGTATCAGTATCTGTTAATGCTACTCCTGCACTATATACTTTTACAGCATTAGTTGCCATAGCATTAATCTTCAATTTAAGATCTAACGCTGTAGCTGGTGCACAGAAGTACTGAGGTGTTGTAACCGTAGGTGCATTAGGCGCTGGAGTTACTAATACAGTAACTGTTTGTGTTGCCTCACAAGCATTAGTTCTTTTTACCTTTAGCAAGTAGGTAATAGTTTTAGTTGTTGTTATGTTAGCACCTGCATACGAAAATACTGGTTCTTTGCTATTAACATCTGACAAGTGTGCTAAATCACCTGCAGTAACAGCTTCCCAAGTATATCCTTCATAGGTAGGAGCTTGTGTGTTATACACTATATTGGTTTTGCCTATCTCACAAGCAGTAACAGTAGCTACTAGTCCTGTAATAGTAGTAGGAGCAGGCGCTGCTACTACTTTATCATTACACAAGCAAGGGTTGAATGTGTTTCTGATAGATAGATACAAACGACAAAGTTGTTTTTGGTTTAAGGAAAAAGTTTCTGTTTGGGTAACGCTAGCCCCTGGTGCTAATACCAAGCCTGTGATGGTGAAATCTTCTAGCTTGCTGTCTGTAGCTTCTTCTATAATACCATTGTTATTAGTGTCGTTATACAAACTCACTTTTAGGTCGCCTGTATACGAAACGGTAGCTGTAGCAGCATTTTGCACTATGTATTGTACTGTTACTTTTTCTTTATTTCCTTCGGCTACTGAGCTGAGTTGTACATTCTTAATAACCAAATCAGCTCTTTCTAAAGGTATAGCCACCTCTCCACGCTTAGTAGTTGTTTCTACTGTTACTGGCGGACAAGGATTAGTAGGCCCTGATTGACAAACAACTCCCTCAACTTTATCAGTAGTGTAGTACTGAAGTTTCTTCTCTTGTGCACAATTAGTTATAGGTGTATTTGTTTTTTGTTTTACTTGTATGGTATATTCAAAAAAGTCATTGTGCTTCATTCCTGAAGGAATTTTTATACTTAGTTCTGTATTAGAGCCTATTACATTAGTAGGAGGAGTAGCCAAAGTAGGGAGGGTAAAAGCACCTGAACTCTTATTGCCTGCTACAAAACTACCTATTACGTATTCAAATCCTTCAGGTATACGCACCACTACTAATCCGTTATCTCCTGTACGGAAATTCTGACTAAGCGTCAAGTCAATGATTTCGTGTTTACCTTTAAACTTAGCATAAGAGGTTGTGCAAGCATTAGCGTTACCTCCAGTACTTACTAATAGATTATTTACCTTATATTTATTAGTATCTACACCATCTATACCAGCTATGATAACTTTGGTCTTATCACCTTCAGCAGGATTACCACATAAGTTATTACCTTCTATATCTATATCGAATGAAGAACCAGCTGTGAACTCACAACTTGGCTGTACATAAAAAGTTAGCTTTAGGTTACGTTTATCTACATTTACCGGTTCGGTAATAGCTCCTGGTAAACTCTTATTTGGCAGAATAGCTGATAAATCATAGGTAAGTTTATTGCCAGATTGGGAAAAGCTTATAGCAGGGGTCGAACTTTGTGTATATAGGTTACCACTATTTAATGGATATTCTACTGATACATCTGAAATAGTAAGTCCTGGTTCCTGCATTACTACTAATTTAGCATCAAATAGGTCTCCCTCGTCACCACTATTTACCGTGTACTCGTACTTAGTTTTCTGACACATTGGTATACTACCTATCTTATCAGGATTGCTTTCTCCTGGGTTTGAAGGACTTGGTATAATTTGCTTCAAACTTTTAGCTATCTTGATATTATAGGTTATCTTTTGGTCGTGGCAGGTTTTGGTATATCCTTTAGTAGGGTTCTCATTACAGTTCCAACCTGCATATACATCAAAGGTAAGGTTAGGGTTTGTACAATTTGTTATTTGATACTCTAACCGATATCTTTTATCTACATTTTTAGCAATAATACCTTTATTTCCTGCTTCACTTAAAAAATACATTTTTTCTCCTGTGATTGACTGAGGTGTAAAAGTGTTCAACACATTGCCCGAAGCGTCTATCTCAGTGAGTTTAGTGATGCTGATACCAGTTACATCAGGTACTGATATCCATCCATAAGGAGCATCCGATACACTCGTGTTAGTAATTCTAAAATCAACGGTTTGGGTACGCTGATTAGCTGTAACGTTTTGAGGTGTATGTGTAAGAAGGTTAATAGCAGGTTTTTCAGAGTATCTTAATGATTCTTCATAAGGCTCTTTTTGAACAGGAATATTAGTTTTATCTGCATAGTGATAATAAAAGTCTTCAAAATCTATTTCTACTTTAGCCATTTGTTTATCTGTTTCGGCTTGTGTAGTACTATAAAATATTTTAGAATCACAAGTAGCTTGTAACCAAGTGCGTATAGTTTCGCCATAGGCATTTTCTACAGATATATTTCCCGGATTAAGGTAGCCAGCACTTCCCTTAGGAGGGTTGATATAGGTATATGTTTTATAAGCACCATCGTTGCTGGTTGTAAAGTTATCAACTGGTATAAGTACATCATTTTCTACCCACTCATTTGATTTTCTATTATATGAGTACTCTACAGGTTTCACCATATTATAAGAGCTCGGTATAATTATTTTGAGCGTTTTAATACGGCGCGTAGGGCGAAACTCATTCATAAAGTAAGTGCCTGCTGTACCAAAGCGGCGTGCTAAATACGCTTGATTAGCACCTATATTTGTCACTTCACAGCCTTTTATAGAATAAGTATTGGTACCTATAAGTTTATAAGTTTCTGCTATATAAAAAGGAGGTGTAAGTTTAGCCCCACAATATCTCGCATTAGTGTGATAGCCCTCAGTACCAATAGTATTGTCTGAAGGATTATCAAGCATATAAAAGAAAGTCTTACTACCTACCTGTACATCTTGTACATTATTACGACTATTACTTGTGTTAGGATTATTCACCTGATAAGTAGCTACTACTTTAAACTTCTCTCCTATAGCTATACCTACTGAAGGTAAAGCTGATGAAAGATTCCAACGGAAGTATTTGCCGTTAGCATTAGTCCCCTCAGTTACTATATTAGGAGAAGCTTGCAAAGTAACAGTTGCATTACTGCCTATAGCTATAGCAATACTTTTCGGTTTAAGCCCTGCTGCAAGTGATTTTACTTGTGCGTGATAGTATAAGTTTTTAGTGATTACACCACCTTGCTCTCCTTCCGATATGATTTCTATATCATCTAAGTGAAGAACACGACTGCGGTCTATAGCCGATACATTAGCACGAGTCTGGCGAGTATTCATTGTATAGTCTGTCCAACCATACGAATTATCAGCTCGCTCTGCCTTAGTGCTTAGCATTCTTGGTCCATTAGTACCACAAACTCCTGGACATATGGCGCTAATCGAAGTTTGATTACAGATAAGAGGAAACTCGCAATATGTATTTGTGTCACCATTTTTATCTAAATAATAGATACTATACTTTAGGGGCAAATCACCTGAAGTACAAGGAGTTGTCAGCAACATATCAAAAGTGATATACCCCTTAGTACCATCAGTAGTAGTATAAGAAAGTGTACCCCCTTTAGCTACATCAGGTAGTGGAGTAGCTATTTGGGCACCTTGTCCAAAACCTTCTGCTTTATAGAATTTTACATTTTTCAGCTCTACGCCTGTAGGTAATATTATTTCAAATCTAAATCTTCTATCTGCACCTGTATCTTTTCTTCCAAAACCTTTTACTATATGCTGCGATATAAAAGTGTGATGTCCAAATGATAGATACCCAAATACAGAGTTGTTTTGTGATAAGGAAGATGGAAATTTAGAGTTATCAGAAATACCTGTTAAAAGCCGTCTAAATGTGTTGTTAGTAAGCGCTTGTACTGCTGAATTTCTTTGAGTACCACAAGCATCTTTATAGGTAAAACTAGAATGAGGTGATACACTGAAGGTACCCTTGTCATTTTGCAAACAAACAATTGCTTGACTTTTTACCATATCAAAACGTATGATAAGCTTACCATTGATAGGAAAGTCATCTTTAAAACCATCACCATCTACGTCAGTAAGCCCTATGTTTTTACCCGCTAATGCCGTAGTTGATAAAGCCGGCAAATCTTTAAATGGTATTTCTCTAGGGTCAGTTTGGGTAGTGGTAGGTGTCATCGAATTGATAGAAATTTCTGTTCCATCAGTGGCTACGATACGGAAATTTGCAGGTATATGATTTTTAAAACCTTTATCACTAAGATAAGGCGTTATATTCATTTGCAAATCATAGGCAGTAGCATTACCACTTCCCTTATTGATATACTGAGCTGTAAAAGTTCCTAAAGTAGTGCCACAAAGACCATCTCTCCATTCAAAATAACTATTATTATAATCAATGTCCAATACAATATTAGGTGTACCTGTGGTCACATTAATAGCGCGCGCTCTATCGCGTGCTTGGTATAATTCTGAAGCATTCTCGCCCCAATAAGCCTCATATATTATTTGGCGGTTTGGCATACAACCTGTTACATTGTATTTCTCAGTAATAGTTATCTCATCATTAAGATTAAAACCAGTAGCCGATACTATTTTATATAGCGTGGCACCTGAGTTTTTTCCTACGCCAGCAGGTACTGTACCTACTGAAGCTATTGGAGTACTATTGTGAGTTAGTTCGCTGTTCGTAATGCCTGCAGGATACTTTATAGAAAAGTATATTTCTTTTACTGAACCACTCCCTGTATTTCTTAGCTCAAAGGTTTTAACGCTACTACCCGAAGCATTATTGTGAGTAGTTTGAGCTAGCTGTACCACTATATTAGGTATAGGAAGGGTGTACTGGTTAGTCTCTTTAGAATCTATCGCACTACCCGAAGTTACATCAACCTTATCTTTAAAAATAGTACCTGCTGCTTGCAAACCTGCTAAAGCAGCTTTAGTTACTTTTCTTTTAAGGGTAAACGTGAGGGTACCCGTACCCGAAATAGCAAACTTAGGAGTCCCTACAGCCGAAGAGGCTACATACGATATATTAGCCACACCACTAACCTTATGCAATGAGTTTGCTACATACTCAATTCCTGTCGGGAAGGTAATCGTAATAGTTGAAGTAGCTGAAGGCAGGGTAACACTTACTGTTAGTGTTCCTGCTTCAAAATCCCTATTAGCAAAATGTACAGGGTCTTCAGCTAAGGGTTGTGATAACATTGTCTGAGCAGTTAGATTACTCAGAGGAAAAAATAATGCAATAAGCATTACTCTAAAAAAAGTACTGTTCATTCTTTATTTTATATTTCTAGTTTAGTTTTCTCACACAAAGGGCGGCAAAGGTACAAGTTTAGCACCTTTGTAATCTTTGATTAAGATTGTTTTTAATTATGATATTATCAAAAAACTCTATTTGTTCATGTTCAGTTTTTCAATATTTTTGTTTTTTATACACTACAGTTGTGGCGGCAAAGGTACAAATTTTTTTAAAATTACGAAAAAAAGTGTATAATAAAATGGTCGTACTTATCCATTTATTGAGTGTAAAAAGTTATCAAATAAATAAAAAGAGCTTTCCTAAAGCAGGAAAGCTCTTTTTATTTATATTCTTTATTAAGTCTATTTCTCCATCCGCAGCTTTATCTTATTTTGCATCGAATACGCTTGGCACGTAAGCACATACCCTTCAGCTACCTCTTTCTCACTTAGGGTTTCATTCTTTGCCATTTTCGCTTCCCCTTCTTCTACTTTCCCTACACAACTGCTACACACGCCATTTAGGCACGAATAAGGAGCGTCATATCCCCTCATTAAAGCCGAGCTTAGCAAGGTTTGGTTGCGCGCACTCTCAAAAGTATGAGTTTGTCCATTCAGTGTAAGAGTTATTGCTACATTGCCTTCTAAGGTGCTATAATCAATGTCAGCTGGTGAAGCTTCAAATAATTCCGTAAAAATACGGTCTTGGTCTATACCCCTCAACAGTAGTATTTCGCGTAGGTTCTTTACCAGCTCCGTAGGACCACAAGCGTAGTAACGCCCCCAGTTAAAATCAGCGTATTTACTGAACATATCATTCACAATAGCATTGTTAATGCGTCCTGTGTAATGCTCACCCCAAGGTTCTTTGCTAAAAGCGTAATGCACCAAAAAACGGTCAGGGTACTGGCTCCGTAGGGCTTCAATCTCGTCAAAAAACAATGTTTCTTCTTTGCTTTTATTGCCGTATACAAACACCACTTTTATTTGAGTCATAGCCAAAGCCGTCTTAGCGATGCTCATCATAGGGGTTACCCCACTACCAGCCGAAAAAAGCATAATATCTCTATTCCCAAAAATATCGTAGAAAAACACAAACGAACCCATTGGCGGCATAACTTCTAGCATATCGCCCTCTTTCAGTTCTTGGGTAGCGTAGGTCGAAAAAAGTCCGTTAGGCACTCGTTTTACAGCTACACTTAGGGTACCCTCATTTACTCCCGAGCAGATAGAGTACGCCCTACGCACTTTTTGCCCTCCTAAGGTTTGTTGAAGGGTAAGGTATTCACCAGCCTCGAACGAGAATACTTTTCGTAACAGTTCGGGCACCTCAAAGGTAATCATTACCGAGGTATTAGTAAGGTGCGTTATTTTGGATACTTTTAGTTCGTAAAATCGGTTCACGTCTTTAAAAATGTTAATTGTTAATTGTTTTACTCTTCTTTTTTAAAGTTAGCATCTTTCCTTTATGCCGTACTACTAACTCATCTTTTTTGAGTTTGATAACTTCAAAGCTAATTATTTCATCTTTTACAGCTTTTCCTATATCTAAAGGGGTCATTGGCGTTTTAGTAAGGTAAAACGCTACCTCATAGTTTAAATTTAGATTAAAATTCTCTACTTCATACATCGATTCGCTGTTATAAGTAAGCAGTAAACTTCCTTTTTCATTAGTCTTAGGTACTTTTATAGTTAATTTTCCTTCTTTATCAGTTGTTCCTCCTATAGGAGTTTCATCACTGAATAATGATATACTTACTTCTGGCAAAGGTTTATTATTTAAATCGTATACCGATAAGTTTAGTGCAATTTGAGTGTTTGAATTACTGTAAGTTTTAGCAATGTAATAACCTGGGTATTTTATTTCAGTTAAATCAAAATTCAAAACTAATAAATCTTTAGTAAGAGTATAATGCCCTTTGCCGTAATGAACAATACCTAATTCTCCTTCTTCAGCATATTCAAAAATACCATTGTTATAGAAAGTATAAGTGTCAATGTTACAAAATTCTATACATTCCTCTTTTTTAGGCTGATAGTATTTCCCCTCTAAAAAATTCTGACCAAAAGTATAATTGCTAATCAAAAGTAATAAAAAAAGAATTCTCATTTTAAAACAATTTATGTAATGTAATCAGAATTGATTTTTAAGTGCCTGCGGACTAATACTAACTCTTTAAAGGCAAAAGTGTCAAATTAACTTCTCAATGTCATTTACCGACAGATTGTAATAAATCCGCTTTCCAAAGGGCGAAATTAATACTTCTTGGCAACTAAACAAATTATTTACCAAACTTTCTTGTTCTTCATCACTTAGCCCCTGCCCTGTTTTTACCGCTAAATTCTTGCATAAAGCCCGCGCAAAGGCTTCTTTCTGAGTGTTTTCGCTAACAGGTAAAGCCTCAATGTGCTGCTGTAAAAGCTCACTAAAAATATTGGGGACTTCACTATCACTAATGTGCATCGGGATACCTGTAATCACTATTTTATCCTCCGAAAGGCTAAACATAAAACCTATATCTTCAAACAGTGATTTAAGTGCAGCTATTGTCTCTAACTCGGCTTTCCCAAAAGGCAGTTCATAAGGAAACATCAGCTGTTGGCTTGCCGTATGAGCACTGCTTAAACTCTTCATAAAACCCTCGTACAGCACTCGTTGGTGTGCCCTATTACTGTTAATGATAATGAGTTCATTCCCCAAAGTAGTAATAAGATACTTTTTGCCTAATGATATAATCTTTTTAGATTTTGGTGCTACTACCTCTGCCGTAAACAGAGAGCTCTCCACCACTTCAGGCTCTTCAAAGCTAACCGACGAAGGTAGTTCGTTGTACAAACTTTCCCACGAAGCTGTTTTCTTAGGGTAATAAGCCTCTGAGGGTTTGTAGTTTGAAGTGCCTCCTTGTCTGTAAGTCTCTTCCTTGAACGGATTAAAATTAGGGTCAATGGTAATACGAGGCATTTCGGGCTCACGGTCTTTGTATTGGTAAGGAAGGTCAAAAGTAGGGTCTTTGCTAAAATCAAGAGTTGGTGCAATGCTAAACTGCCCTAAGCTGTGTTTCACTGCCGATTTTACCAAAGCGTAAATGCTGTGTTCTTCTTCAAACTTAATTTCGGTTTTAGTAGGGTGAATATTAATGTCAATAGTAGCAGGGTCTACTTCAAGGCTTAGAAAATACTCCGGCTTTTGGTCTGAATGGATAAGACCTTCGTAGGCAGAGGCAATAGCGTGATTTAGGTATTGGTTTTTCACAAAGCGGTGGTTCACCATCAGGAATTGCAAGTTTTTGCTCTTAGCCAAAAATTCAGGCTTTACAATAAAACCTTCAATCTTTACCACAGGGGTATCTTCGGCAATGATAGGTACTAACTTCTCATTAGTTTTTCCTCCAAAAAGGTGTACTATACGCTGGCGAAAGTTAGTAGGGGGGAGGTTGAACAGTTCATTGTTATTGTTGTACAGGTAAAAGTGAATAGCAGGGTGCGCCAAGGCTACACGATGAAATTCATCGAGTATATGCCTCATTTCTACCGTATCCGATTTTAAAAAATTGCGCCTTGCAGGAATGTTAAAAAACAAATTTTTCATAGCAATGCTGGTGCCTACAGGGCACACACAAGGCTCTTGATAGGTGAATTTGCTACCCTCTATCCGTATTTCAGTACCGAGTTCATCGGTAGGGCGTTTCGTTTGTACTTCTATATGGGCAATAGCAGCAATCGAAGCCAATGCCTCGCCCCTAAAACCTTTGGTTTGTAGGTGAAACAAGTCCTCAGCCTTCTGTATTTTGGAAGTAGCGTGGCGTTCAAAAGCCATACGCGCATCGGTAGCACTCATACCTATACCGTTGTCAATTACTTGTACTAAGGTGCGACCCGCATCTTTAACAAGCAGTTTGATAACAGTAGCTTGGGCATCAATCGCGTTTTCCATCAGCTCTTTCACTGCCGACGCTGGACGCTGGATAACTTCACCAGCAGCTATTTGGTTTGCCACGTGGTCGGGCAATAAACGAATTACATCAGTCATATTTTAGGTTTTAGGTTTCAGTAGTTATATTTTGAGGTAGCTCAAATACACAAATTATTAGCGACTCCCCCAACAGATTATTAGCGACCCCCCAACAGAAAAATTTTCTGTTTAAGCCTTCAGCATAGTCAGCGAGCTGGCGCAGCTGAGTATGTCAGAGCGAACTATGAGCGAACTATGAGCGAAGGATAAGCTCTCTATAGCCGAACCTTCTGTTTCTGCCAAACCTCCAAAAAATAGTATATTTTTCTGTTTTCGCCCCAAAAGGTAGAAAATCCCAATTTTCTCCCTCACTCCCCTAATTTTCTAATTTTCTAATTTTCTAATTTGCTAATCTCGTGCGTTCAACCTAATAAATTGGTACAAAATTTGTGCAAAAATAAAAAAAGTATTACTTTTGTAGAAATTTATTTTCATTATGAAACAACTAATATTACTTATGATACTGTCTTTCAGTGTGTTGTCTTGTAAAAAAGATTTGGAAGAACCCTTTGTAACAGGACCTAAATACACAGGAAACGATACCCTCTTGGCAGTGCGTGATTTTATATGGAAAGGATTAAATGAGTATTATCTATGGCAACCAGAAGTTACTAACCTCCAAGATAACCGATTCGGAGGGCTTGCTAAAACTAATGCCGAAAAAAATACTAATTACAAAAACTTTCTCCGAAGCTTCTCCAGTAACGAAGAACTCTTTTATAGCCTGCTGAACAAATATCAAAGAGTAGACCGATTTAGCTATATTACTAAAGATTATACCAAGCTTGAAGAACAGTTTAAAGGTATTACTGCCAGCACAGGTATGAACTATATTGGCGGAAGAGCAAGAAGACTGAACAATCGCTTTGTGCTCTTAGTGCGCTATGTAGTACCTGGCTCCGAAGCCGACCAACAAGGGGTGCAGCGCGGTGATGTAGTCATAGCCATAAACGGCGAAACCCTATCCGAAAGTAATTTTAACCGCTTACTGCGCCAAACGCCTACTATCAGCTTCAATACCTACCGCCTTACCTCCGATAGTATTCCTACGCTCGAGCCTACTGATAAAAAAATTACTATACACCAAACCAAAACGCCCGAAAATCCCGTTCTTATAAAGAAGATAATCACTCAAGGCTCTCATAAGGTGGCTTACCTAATGTACAACGCTTTTATAGCCGATTTTGATAACGCCTTGAATGATGCCTTTGCCGACTTTATTAAGGGCGGAGCTACCGATTTAGTTCTCGACCTCCGCTATAACGGCGGTGGTAGCATCGAGAGTGCCGTCGCACTGGGCTCTATGATTACAGGGCAGTTCAACGGGCAAGTATTCGTTAAAGAACAATGGAATACCAAACAACAACCTATAATGAGCTATAGGCGAAATACAAACAGTTACTTTACCCACAGGCTCAAAGATGGAACTACTATCAATAGCCTCAAACTCAATAAGGTTTATATACTTACTACCAACCATACCGCCTCCGCCAGTGAGCTTGTTATTAACGGACTAAAACCTTACATACAAGTAGTCCAAATAGGCGAAACTACCGTAGGTAAAAATCAAGGCTCTATAACAGTGTATGATTGGACAGATAGTTCACGTAAAGTCAAAAATAGGAAACACAAATGGGCTATGCAGCCCATAGTACTTAAAATTGCTAATGCTCAAGATAAAGGCGATTATGAAAGTGGCTTAACTCCCGATGTGCCAATGATTGAATACTTCAGCCGATACGGTGTCTTAGGTGACCCCTCCGAGCCTTTCTTAGCTAAAGCTTTACAACTAATTACAGGAAAAGCAAGCAGCAGCACAGCACGCTCTGCAAGCCTAATAAACGATTGGGAATTAACCGAAAAAAGCTCCTCTACAGCCCCCTATTTTGGCTATAACGAAATGTATAAATAACACTAAGTAAATGGAAAGAATATCTAAAACAGTACTACACTTAATCATTATTAACTCTATAATGCTGCTATTAACGATGCTGAATAAAAATGGCTTCTTCTTGCCTAACTTCAGCCTCAAAGACCTCTTAGCTTTGCATTACTACCAAAACGCCGACTTTCACCCTTGGCAGTACATCAGCTATATGTTTATGCACGCCGATGGATTCCATTTGCTGTTCAATATGTACGCCCTTTGGGCTTTTGGTACACCTTTGGAAAATATATGGGGGCGCAATAAATTCCTTTTCTTCTATTTTTCTTGCGGAATAGGAGCTGCCCTACTACATACAGGAGCAAACTACTTCTATGTACAACACGGCTTAGAAGCACTCCAAAATGCAGGAGTTCCTGCCGACCAAGTCCTCGACGCCCTAAGCAGAGGTATGTATAGCCCTCAGTGGGAAACAATTATTACCAAAAGCACTTATAACAGTATGATGGACGCTTTCTTTGCCCCTACAGTAGGTGCTTCAGGAGCTATTTATGGTATATTAGTGGCTTTTGCTATGTTCTTCCCCGATGCCAAACTGATGCTCTTCTTCGTGCCTTACCCCATAGCTGCCCGCTACTTTATCCCTATATTAGTCGCCCTCGACCTTATTCTCGGCTTTACCGGAAATGCCTCTATATTCGGCGGTAATATTGCTCACTTTGCTCACGTAGGGGGTGCCCTTATAGGCTTTCTTATAATGCGATACTGGAAACAATTAGCTAAAAATAGGTGATAGCTATGAATATGCAAAAGTTACTATACTTGTATTGCCTCTTCTTCCTAACCATAAACGCTTCAGCGCAAGAAGTAAGAGGTCGTGTGATGAATGATACCATACCCTTGGCAGGCACACACGTGCTAAACCTTGCTAATAACGCCGTAACTACTACCGATGCCAATGGCTATTTCTCAATCAAAGCCCGTGAACGCCATACCCTACAATTCTCCTTTGTAGGAATGCAAACCGCCTACCGAACCCTCCTAAAAACCGACTTCGGTTTTGCGGGCGTACTAATCCAAATGAAAGAGGCTATTAACCAATTAGAGGAGGTCGAAGTGTCAAAATACCGCAAAATTTCAGCTCAAGAACTCGGTATTATGCAAAAAGAAATTGTAAAACGCACCAATACCGAAAAACAACTCTACCAAGCTACCCATAGCGGAGGGCTACCTGGTATCCAACTTCTTGTCAATACCTTATCAGGGCGTACTAAAATGCTTAAAAAAATGGTAGCTAACGAACGTAATGTAGCGGTTGCTAACTATATTGTCGAAAATCTAAAATCTTTCTGCCAAAAAGAACTAGCCCTAACCGATGAGCAAGTGTTTGTGTTAGCTTACTTTGTAATGGAACAACCCGATTTTCACTACACAGTATCTCAGAAAAACAACAAACAATTAGAATTTATGCTCATCGAAGCTTGGGGCGAATACCAAAAATTAGCAGCAAAAGAATCAGAAGAGTAATACCTGTAAAACAACTCATTCAGGAAGAAATAATTTTAGCACATAAAAACGGATAATAGCAAAATAATAAGCTGTTAAAAACACGCTGCTATAAATGCTGGAACGAATATAAACAACTATAATTAGAAAATTATCAAAAATAAATTTGGTAATTAAAAAAATAAGTTGTACCTTTGCGACTACTATATTTAGTACCCTTAAGGGAATTTTCACTTGTAACCTTTGCGTTATCCGTGAATCTGTATGAGATTAATTATAATATCAAATTATATGAAAAATATTGAAACAGCAAAAACGTGGCTTTCTGACACCTTCGATGCAGAAACCCGCAACCGAGTGCAGGAACTCATCAACGGGAACCCCGATGAGCTCAATGAAGCTTTCCACAAGAACTTAGAATTTGGTACTGGTGGTATGCGTGGTATTATGGGGATTGGTACTAACCGTATCAATAAATATACTTTAGGTAAAAATACACAAGGACTTAGTAACTACCTCAAGCAATGCTTCCCTAATCAAGAAATCAGAGTAGCTATAGCTCACGACTGCCGTAACAACTCTAAAAAGTTCGCCAAAGTAGTAGCCGATGTGTTTGCCGCTAATGGTATTAAAGTATTCCTATTCTCCGACCTGCGTCCTACCCCCGAATTGTCTTTTACAGTACGTTACCTAAAATGCCAAGCGGGTATTGTGCTTACAGCCTCTCATAACCCTCCTGAATACAATGGGTATAAGGTGTATTGGCAAGATGGCGGACAAACAGTACCGCCTGAAGATGGTGATATTATGAAAGCCATTGATGCTATCGACTTTAAGGATATTAAGTTCAATGCCAACGAGAGTCTTATCCACTACATCGATAAAGAACTTGATAATGCCTTTGCCGAAGCTTCTATAGCCCACGCCGATTTTAAAGCTCCTGAAAAAGATAAACTAAAAATAGTATTTACCTCACTACACGGTACTTCTATTACTATGGTACCCGAAGTGCTAAAACGCGCAGGCTATACCAATGTACATATTGTCGAAGAACAAGCAGTACCCGATGGTAACTTCCCTACCGTTAAATCTCCTAACCCCGAAGAGCCCGAAGCTCTTACTATAGCCCTTAAAAAAGCCGATGAACTCAATGCCGACATCGTAATAGGTACCGACCCCGATTGTGACCGTATAGGTATTGCCGTTCGTGACCTAAGTGGCAAAATGATACTCCTTAACGGTAACCAAACAATGGTAATGATGACCGACTTCCTTTTGCAACAGCAAAGTAAAAAAGGCTTTAAAGGGAATGAGTTTGTCGCTTCCACTATTGTTTCTACCCCTATGGTAAAAGCCATTGCCGATGCTTATAAGGTAATATATAAAGAAGGTTTAACAGGCTTTAAATGGATAGCTAAAATGATTAAGGACTTCCCTGAACTTACTTTCATAGGAGGTGGTGAAGAAAGTTTTGGCTATATGATTAGTGATTTTGTACGTGATAAAGATGCTGTTACCGCTACCCTCTTAGCTTGCGAAATAGCTGCTACTGCTAAAGCTAAAAACAGCTCTTTCTACAAAGAAATGCTACACGCCTACGTGAAATATGGTTTCTATAAAGAATACCTCATTTCATTAGTGAAAAAAGGTATTTCAGGCTCTGAAGAAATAGCCCAAATGATGAAGAACTTACGTGAAAACCCATTGAAAGAAATTAATGGCGAAAAGGTAACTCTCATTTGTGATTACCAAACCTCTAAAGCGCATCATCCTCTTACAGGTAAGGTCGAAGATATTGAGGTACCAAAATCTAACGTACTTATTTACCACACTGATAAAGGTACTCGTGTAGCAGCACGTCCAAGTGGTACCGAGCCTAAAATTAAGTTCTATTTTAGTGCCAATACCTCTCTAAAATCTCTTAACGATTTTGCAGCTGCCGAAAAAGAACTCGATGCTAAAATCAAAGCTATTACCGAGGAATTGAAACTCAAATAACCTAATAACCTAATAACATCTGTTTATAAAAAAGAGGCTGCTCTCGCAATGAGGGCAGCCTCTTTTTATAAGTACTTGAAGCACTATAACATTTTTAAAACACTATCTTTAGTCCAGCCTGTTTTACCATCAGCTAAACGTATTTTTATCCAATCCTTAGTCTGTTCAATAACTTCTACTTTAGTACCTTCGTGCAGTTGTATAAGCTCAGTACTATAAGCATTAGCTTCCGAGAACACCCGTACTGTCTTATCGAATAGGATAGCGTATTTCTCACTCTCTTCCTTATTCCTGATGAAATGGGCAATGCTATAAGTTCCAATGGTAAAGAACACGCTTATAAAACCTATTGTAAAAAACAACCTCTTTAACCCCGACGATTCTATAAAGTAATAACACAAAAAACTTAGTACAAATACCATTACACCTATAATGGAGAGCAAAGCCCACGTATGTAAACTGAATAGTCCCATAATACCTTCCGATAGTTGTTGTAACCACGTTTTAGGCAGAGGAGTAATTACATCTACAGTCATTTGTTGGGTTATTTGTAGCCCTTTTTTAGCTTCAGTATTATCAGGATTCAGTTTAAGGGCTTTCTCATAGTAGTAAATACTTTCTGGCACGTGATTAAGTTTGTAGTGTGCGTTAGCCAAATTGTAATACACCCCTGTTGATTCTTGCCCGTTCTTAAGTATTGCTTCATACTCACCAATAGCACTTTCGTATTCGCCTTGGTTGTAATATGCAGCAGCTTTATCAAAAAGGGCAGTGTAATCAGTCTGTCCAAAAACATTCATATTCCCTAATAATAGGAAGGTTATAACACTTATAATATTTGTAATATATAGTTTCATATTTTCTTTTACCTTTTTACCTGTTTATCTAATTCCGAGATTATTTCTACAGCATTGCTAAAGTCATTTTCCATTGAGGCATTGTCGTGTTGTGAGTAGCGAGCCATCTCGCAGTTAGAAAGCAAGGCTATAAATTGTCCTATAGTACCCTCAGTAGCTTTCCTACTAAGCAGTAATTCAGTAATTTTATCTTTGCTCATTTCGGTAGTTTCTATCTTCAGTTTTGCCTTTAAGTAATTGTGCAAAGCACGCTCTAAGGCTTCATAGAAGGTTGCCTTATCACCTAATTTACGTTTAGCTTCTCCTAAATATTTTTTAGTCAATCTGTTAGCTACTCTAACTTTAGTACCTTCCACATCTCTGTTCCGTTGCTCTTTAATCCGCCACCATAAAAGAACTAATGGAATTAACAACAAAGGAAGTAATAACCAGCAGTAATAAGCTTTTGAACCAAAGAATGGTTGTTTACCTATAGGTTGCAGATTACTTGCGGTTTGCAAGTCCCCTAATTGTAGATTGTCGTGCTTAGTGTTAGCAGTATTAGCAGCTGTGTTACCTGCTGTGGGTCCTTCAGGAACATCTATCCAAAGTTCATCGGTAGTAATAGTTTCATATTTCTTAGTCGAAGGATTGAAGAACGAAAAACTAAGTCCGCTAATAGGGTATTTACCTTTGTAATCAGGTACTATGGTATAAGTACTCTCCACACGCCCTTTCATTCCACTTAGTGAGGTGCTTATGTCATCTTTTTGTTCAGGAGCATATACTTCTAATGATGAGGGGAAAGTTGGTTTGGGTAAGTCAAATAGTTTAAAATTACCACTTCCTGATACTTCTACTTTTAGTTGGGTACTTTCATTAGCTTTAAGAGTTTGCTTAGTAGGTGTTACAGCAAACGAGAAATCACCTACAGCGCCACTAAAGTTCTCAGGCTTACCCTCTTCAGGAAGTTCTTTTACGTTAATAGTCCTATTGCCAGAGGTTACCCTGCGCGAAATCTCTTCGTAGTACATATCCCCAAATAAATCGCGCCGTCCTGTTGGAATGGTTAGTATGGCGTCCATAGTGAGAGGCTCAAGAGTGAGAGTGCCTGTCTTTTGAGGGTAAAGTACTACCTTTTTAACTGTAATACACCTATATGGTTTACCCTGATAAGTACAGTTATCCGTCTCATATTGTTGCATATTTATATCCTGACTCCAAAAGTTAGGGTATTTAGGCACAGTAAGCCATTGCAAGTTACTAAGCCCTACTTGAAGACCTACATATAACTTATAAGTAACACTTACCGCCTCATTTAAATAGGGAGTAGGGTTTGAAACTTCTGCTAATAAAAAGAAGTTCTCACGCGCTACATCTCCGCTATTCTTTTCTATGGAAGGGGCTGATACTGCCTCTGTTACTGTAATACTAATAGGGTTCGTTTTGTAATTTCTACCATCAATATCTATGCTTGCTTGTCCAATAACGTATTTGCCTTTAGCCGTAGGTTGCAATATGTAGCTATAACTCATTAAAAAACTTCTTACTCCGTTTATCCAAGATTCTGAAACCGATTGAGAAGGTCCCATTACTACCGTAAATCCGTAAAAACTTGGTGGTGTAAAGTTATCACCGTTCTTATTCATCGTAAATTCCACACGCAAGCGTTCGTTAGCCCCTAATTGATTTTTACTCACTTGGGCTTTAAACTCTACTTGCGCACAGAGGTTCTGTATTAAGAATGTTATAAAAAATAGTATTTTATATTTCATAGTTTTATGCTATCTCACCTTATTATCTAAATCTACCAGTCCTTTTCTGCTTTAGTGCGTTGTCCTTTTACTTTCTGGGCGTTTATTTTCTCCTGAGTTTTTCGCTCTTCATTGTTCATAGCTTCTAAAATACGCTCCATTTGCTCTGGTGAAAGTGATGAAGGTCTTGGTTTTCCTTCACCCTTATCACTCTGGTCTTTATCTTGCCCATTATTTTGGTTAGGCTGCTGCTTATTGTCATCTCCCTTATCCTTGTCTTTGTCCTGTTTGTTGTCTCCCTGCTGATTTTTATCGTTTTTATTATCTTTATTATCCTTATTATCTTTATTATCCTTATTATCTTTGTTTTTGTCTTGATTGTCTTTATTATCCTTATTATCCTTATTATCCTTGTTATCTTTATTGTCCTTGTTGTCTTTGTTGTCCTTGTTGTCTTTGTTGTCCTTGTTGTCTTTGTTGTCCTTATTATCTTGATTGTTTTGATTTTGCTGATTATCTTTATTATTTTGGTCGGGCTTTGGTGGATTTTGTTTTAGTTTTTCCTTAGCCACTGCCAAATTATAACGCGTTTCCTCATCGGTAGGGTCATACCTAAGAGCTTCTTTATAGGCAAGTACAGCTTGATCGTAAACACGCCCTTGCATATAAGTATTACCTAAATTGTGGAATATTTTGTGTCGTTCAGCATCTGTCATTTGTCCGGCTTCACCTGCTTTTTTCAGTTGCGAAAAAGCCTCAGCGTAACTCTTCTGTTTGTAGTACATTGTACCAAGGTTGTACTGGGCTGCTATATTACCCTTATCCTCAGCAATAGCATTGCGATAATCTACCTCTGCCTGAATAGGTTTGTCACCTTTTAAAGCATTATTGCCCTCATAAGTATATTTCTTTGAGTTTGCAATTGCCTGTTGTATCTCTTTTTCAGCTTTTGTTTGAGCAAAGCCGATAAACCCAAATAGTAATATTGATATGTAAACTATACTCTTCATAAAAATCTGTGTAATTAGTACGAAAAAATCTTATTTCTTTTCATTAAACAAATTTAGGCGTTTCACCCATTGTGTTTTCCGTTCAAATATAGTAAGGTCTAATACAAGTAAGAGCAACGCTCCTGCTAAAAACCACTGAAACTGGTCTTTAAAGTCTACAAACTGCTGGGTATCAAACAGGCTCTTCTCAGTGTTGTCCAATATCTTACCTATCTCATTTACGGTTTCTTGGGTATTATCTCCGTTGAGGTATGTACCTCCTGCATTAGCAGCTATCTGTTTCAAAAGCTCAGGATTTAGTTTAGTAATCACCACCTCTCCATTGCTATCTCGCTTATAAGTCTGTTGTCCTAATTCTTTCATAGGTATAGGGCTACCTTTTTCTGTACCTACCCCAATGGTATAGATGTGAATTCCTTTTTCCTTAGCCTCACTTGCTATTTCAGTAGCCCCCATCTCGTGGTCTTCGCCATCCGAAATGATGAATAAAAGCCGTGCCGTTGGTGCTTGCTCGTCAAAGTAACTGCTCGCCATACGTATTGCCTCCTGTATAGCTGTTCCTTGTGATGATAGCATATCGGTATTCATTCCTTGCAAAAACATTTTAGCCGCAGCGTGGTCGGTAGTTAGTGCTAACTGAGGGTAAGCGCTTGCCGCATAGGCAACAATCCCCACACGATCACCCTTCAAACTGCTAATTGTTTCAAAAACAATACGTTTTGCTTTCTCTAAGCGGTTAGGAGCTACGTCTTCTGCCAACATACTTTTTGATACATCTATGGCGAAAACAATATCAACCCCTTCACGCTTCACTGTCTCAAGTTTTGTGCCTATTTTTGGGTTAGCAAGGGCGATGCTCAAAAGGATAAATACCACAGCCAAAAGGCTCCATTTTACCCATAACTTAAACACCGACCTATTCGGTGCCAAACGTTTTAGCATAGTCTGATTAGCAAACTGCTTTTGTTTTTGCTTGCGTCTTAGCATCGAAATTGCAAAAATAACAAACAGCGGTACTACTACCGCCATCAACCAAAAATATATTTTTTCATCTATATGAACCATAATAACTTGTCAATTTCTTAATGGGCTAATGAGTTAATTTTTCAATTAGCTCATCAATCAAATACTGCGCCAAACCGCTGCAAAGATACTATAAATTACAATTTATTGCAAATATTTTTTCTACTCAATTACTATGCTACTCTTTCCATTGCCTTCTTTTTGCACTATTACCTTCACTGCTATGCGCTCTACCATCTCTTGTACGTGCGATATTACTCCCACTTTCTTACCTTGGTTTTGCAAGCTCTCTAAAGCATCTAATGCTACCGAAAGGGTATTACTGTCTAATGAACCAAAACCCTCATCAATAAACATAGTTTCAATATTCATTTGGGTAGAGGAAAGAGAAGATAAAGCTAACGCCAATGACAATGATACCAAAAACGATTCTCCTCCCGATAACGAGTATACCGAACGTACTTCTGCCCCCATATCATTGTCTACCACCTGCAAACTTAGTGAGTTCGGAATACGTTGCAAAGTGTATCGTCTGTTAATGTATTTCATCTGCACATTAGCGTATTGCAACAGCACATCGAGGGTGTACTCTTGAGCATATTTTCGGAAAGATGTACCAGATGCATTACCTATTAAGCTGCTCAGTTTATTCCACCGTTCGGCAGTAACAATCTTTTTTTCTCTTTCTTGGTACAGGTTATCAGCTCTAAGTCTCTCTTTATCATCGGCTATTAGTCTGCTCTTAGCATTCACAATGCGCTCTTGTAAAAACTCTTCATTAGCAAGCTCAAGTTTTAAGCTGTTTGTAGTTTCTTCTTCGCTTAGCTCAGTAGGGCGTTTGGCTTGCAAATTATTTAGCTGTTCCTCTTTTTCGGCAGTAATGGTACTGTATTTAGCTATAGCCTCATTCAGTGTCTGTAAGGCAGTACGTTCTGCTTGTAACCACTCAATAGGTTTGCTTGCCCATAATGGCAACTGTTCCTTAATAGTAGCTTCTTGTTTAGGATAGTGAACAGCTATCCAATGGTCAATGCGCTCCGAAGCTTCTTCTATTGCCTTTTTAGCTTTTTCTTGCTGATTTTTTAAGGATTCAATACTTTTCTCATTAGCAGTGATTTGCAGTAGGGTAGCATTGTATTTTTTTTCTGCTTCAGCAAGCTCGGCTGTTAGTTTGTTTATTTGCTGTTCAAAATTATTTTCTACTTCCTCAGCATTCTTACCTTCTAATAACTGTTGTCGGGTAGAGTTCAGTCTCTCAAAGGTTTGCTGCAACTCGTCAAGTATAGTTTTTTGTGTCTGAATATCAGCTTGCAAAGTATTAGTTTCGGTAGTCAATTTAGTGTGTTCTTGTTGAATTTCTTCTACAGCCTTGCGGTATTTGTCTAAATGCCCTCGATGGCTTTCCCACGCGTTTTGTTCTTCAGTTACTACCTTTATAAAAGAAGCTAAGTCCTTTTTCCAAAGAGAGTTAATCTTCTCCGATAACTCTATATCAGCTATTCTCTGTTCGTTTTTTGCTGCTTGTTGCTGAAAAATAAAAGCCTTATCAGCCAAAGTTTTCAGTGTTTCACTAAGGGCTTTATGCTTGTTGAACTGCTCTAAAAGGAACTCAGTCATTTGCTGGGATTGCTGCACCTTTTCTATTTGTTGCTCTATATAGGCAGCTATGTTGTTAGATGGGTATTCATTGAAAAATACCGACTCTTTTAGCTCTTGTAATACTCGCTCGGCAGTAACTCTGTCATTAGTAAGTTCACCGTGTAAGCTGTCTAAGCGCAATTTCTGTTCTTTTAGTAATGTTTCCTTAGCGGTATACTCTTTTTGCAGCTGTTCCAAAGTTTTTTTAGCCTTCTGGTATTCTTCTTCTACTATATTGATAAGTTGGGGCGAAAAATCTTTATGTGCATTAGGGTGTTCTACCGACCCACATACAGGGCAAGGTTCACCCTCCGCCAACTGTTCACGCAAAGCTACCACATTGTTAGATTGTTCTAAAAGAGTGCGTTTGTAAATATGTTCAGCCGTATCACAAGCTATCTGTGCCGATTGTGTTTTAGGCGATAGGGCACTCATTTCTTTGTTTAGTACTTTTACTTTCTCAAGTAGTTGGGTGAGTTCTATGTCTTTTTTGTCTATTTGTAGTAAGTAAGTTTCCCAGCGTTCTGCCTTAGTCTTATCTCGCTGATATTGTTGTAATAACAAGCGTTCTTTTTGTTGCTTTTCACTAAGGCTTATAGCTGAAATGTCTTTATCTGATAATTCAGGAGTTTGCAATGTCAAAGCTGTGAGTTGTGCCTTTATCTGCTCTTGGATCTGTCGATTTTCCTCTAAATCTTTAAATAGTAGCTGTTGGTCTTCAGCAAGTTTAGCTACCCACGTTTTGCTGTTGTACAATTTCTCAGCATCTCTATTCGTTTGGCACCACGTTTCTTCTTGTAGTACAAATCTTTGTCCCGAAGCAAGGCGAGTAGTAGTTTTTTCTAAATTGTCTGCTTTCTCTTTTAACCCCTTTTCTTTAGTAGCAATCTCTGTTTCTTTAGTTTTTAGGTTACGCAAAGCTTCTTGTAGTTGTACATCAAGAGTTTTAGCTTTCTCAATGGCTGGCTTGCTTTCGGCATAATTACTTTGTACAGTTGTTAATTTACTTTCTGTAGAAGATTTTAGATTAAAACTAACAGTTTTTTCATTCGTTAAGCGTTCTTTTTCAGTCTCAGCTGTGCTAAGCAACTTCTTTACCTCATCAATGTGTTTGTTTTCTCTTTCACAGTCGGTAAAATCACCTTTAATAGCCTGTATTTCCTCTACTTTAGCTAACAATGCAAAGCGTTCAGCTTGAGTTGTTTTCTCTTCTGTAGCCTTTTCTTTTTTCTCTTTTGCCTCTTGCAGCTGTTGTTGGTAGAGTTGTACGTCAGCAAACCATTGTTGTTGTGCTTTTAAAGTAGTGAGTTGTTGTTGTAATTGGGTTAAGGCTTCTTCGTCGGTAGTGAGATTTTTTCTGAGTAACTCGAGTTCTTCCTCTGTAAGTAACTGTGTGTTGCTAATTTGAGTTTCAATTAGCTGAAGTTCGTGCTGTTTTTGTCTATTTATCTCGTATATTTGCTTAGATAGCTGGGTGTAAATTTCAGTACCAGTAAGTTTTTCTAATATATCCGACCGTTTATCGTCATTAGCTTTTAAAAAAGAAGTAAAGTCACCTTGCGCTAAAATAACCGACTTAGTAAACTCATCAAATGAAAGTCCTACTAATGATTTTATTTTCTCTAACACTAAGGTCTTCCGGCTTTCGGGGTATAGCTCGTTATCGGTAAGGCAAGTTAGCTGAAGTGTTTCGTTTTGTAGGCTGCCGTTGTGCTTACCTCGGGCGCGCTTCACCTGCCATAAGGCTTCATACTCCTTGTTATCTACAGCCAAAAATTGCACTTTAGCATAGCCCGCTGTAGCCCCTTTGCGCAGTAGGTTTTTCACATTGTTCACCTGCACCTCATTGGTGCCGTCAGCTATAAAAAGAGTACTTTTAGTAGCTGCTAAGCGAGGGGTATCGTTGTACAAAGCAAGACATATAGCATCTAAAATAGTCGATTTTCCTGCTCCTGTAGCTCCTGTAATAGCAAATAGACCTACTGATTTCAGAGGTTCGGCTTCTAAATTTAAAGTAAAAGGTCCTTCTATCGAGGCTATATTGTGAAGTGTAACAGAGAGAATTTTCATAAGGTTAATTAAAGCAAATGGATTAATTAAAAAAACCTCCTAAAAAGGAGGCTTTTTTACTATTTTTGAAACTTAGCGTATTTGCTTTTGAATTTATCAATACGTCCGGCTGTATCAATAAGTTTAGCTTTACCAGTGTAGTATGGGTGAGAGGTACGTGAAATTTCCAATTTCACTAATGGATACTCAACCCCTTCTACTTCAATAGTTTCTTTAGTTTCAACGGTAGACTTTGTGATGAAGATATCGTCGTTCGACATATCTTTGAAAGCCACCAAACGATAAGATTCTGGGTGA
This sequence comes from uncultured Capnocytophaga sp., assembly GCA_963523735.1. Taxonomy (GTDB): domain Bacteria; phylum Bacteroidota; class Bacteroidia; order Flavobacteriales; family Flavobacteriaceae; genus Capnocytophaga. The sequence continues at coordinate 27,210 of CAUREJ010000010.1, read as the reverse complement.
ATTTCTTTTTTCATTGCAATGTTCGTTCTTTTATTACGTAATTTTCAGGGTGCAAAGGTACAACTTTTTTTTGAACTGGCAAGTTTTTTGTGCTACAAAATCAAAAATAAAAAGTATAAGTGTTGTTTTTCAGTTGCTTAACTATTGTATTTCAAAAAAAGCTACTTCAAAAATCTTACTCCAGTTCTTACCAGTAATAAAAAAAGTGTTTCTACTTGTGTGATAAGCTATGCCATTTAACACATCTACCTCAGGGGTTTTCTCTACTTTTTCTTTTAAGCCGCGCACATCTACTACCCCCTCAATAGCCCCGTTTTCTGGGTTGATAATCATAATGCCGTCCTTTAAAAAAGTATTGGCATAAATCTTTCCGTTAGCAAATTCCAATTCATTGGCGTAGGTGTATAATGACTTGTCGGTGCATAGCTGCAAGCTATCTATTTCAGCAAAAGTTTCGGGGTGTAGAAGCCATATTTTTTCAGTACCATCACTTTTATATAGCTTATCAGCACCGTTGTGGCATAGTCCCCAGCCTTCTTTACTCTTGTTGTAGTTAAAAGTTTTTAGTAGGTTTAATTGTGCATCATATACTAATCCTACTTTTTCGCGCCAAGTAAGTTGCAGTATTTGTCCCCTAAAAACAGTCGCTCCTTCACCAAAATAAGCAGGGTTTAAAGCAATGTTTTTATAGGTTTCACCCGTAAAAGGATTCCATTTTCGCAATGACGACTCGCCGTACTGCCCTGTACTTTCTATCAAGGTATCGCCCACAAACTCCAATCCTTGTGTATAGGCTTGTTTGTCGTGAGGATACTCATTAATGATTTTGTAGCCGTACAGTTTGGGTGAAGTAGCAGCCAAAATAAGCAAGTTTTTCTGGGCAGTGTATTGCTTTCCGGTATTGGTTTGTACAGTTACCACCAAGTGTTGCTTGCCCAATAACACACTATCTAATACTATTTTATTAGCTATAGCAGGTAGTGAACGTTGGTGAATGCGGTAGCTCACACTTTGAACAGCCTCCTCAAAGCGAGGGTGTACAACTTTTACTTGTAGAGTATCACCTAAGATATACTCTTTCTTTTTGGGCGAAATTTCAATACTAAAAGCCTCTTGTTGGGTAGTGATAGTGCTATTACAAGCCGTTAAGAGTATGCTAAGTAGTATAGTATGGAATAAATAAGGTATTTTCATCATCTTTTGCTTTGGAAAATGTAAGTAATAGTGCCTATTTGCTCTTTTTTGCCCATCAAAACATTGAATTTAGCCCTTTGGGCGTATTGTAATGAGTTTTCTATCAGGCAATCGTCGGTAGTAGTGCTCTTTTCTTTGTCGATAGAAGATTTAGTTACATTACCGGCTTCGTTTACAGCAATGTTCACTACAATCTGCCCTTCGTGCTCACAGGTGAACACAGGGTTGGGTATGTTGCCACTTCTGCCCTCTAAAGCGTATTTCACCAAAGTGTTTTTGTTTACTTTATTGCTAACTAAAGGAGTAGCTTGGTTTTCGGGCAAAGGTATGTTACTAACCACCAAGTTACTTGCTCCGTTGTATTGGGTAAGTAATACCTCTTGGGCAGCAGCCATTTCTTCAGCGGCACGCTCAGCCATTAGCTCATCTAAAGTTTTAATTTTTTCCGAATGCTGTAAATGCATATCAGCTTGGTTATAAGCCTTAGTTGTAAGAGGTGAGGCAGGGGGGGCAGCCTCTGTAGGCTGTCTATTGTTCAGAAGCTCTGTTTGTTCAGTAGGAGTATAAGGCAAATCACTGGGGGCAAGAGCCATTTCAATGTATATCTCTTTGTTTTTGTTGGACAGTTGCATAGCAGTAAGGGCTATAAAAGCACTAAAAAGCACCAATAGAGTAAGGGCAATAGCCCTATCACTACGATTGAACATCTGTTTAAAGTGCTGCCATTCAGTAGCTAACCTATTCTTTTTAGGAGTAGGTTTCTGTACTACTGTAGTAAGAATAATAGCAGGTTGTTTCCGCATATCGGGTATCTGCTGTGCCACAAAGTCGTCCGGACTCACCGCTTCTGTTACCGAATAGTTACCTATCTGGGTGCGTCTTAAAGCCGATAGGTAAGCTCCCGACCCCAAAGCCTTGCCAAAGTCGTGTGCCAAAGCGCGGATATAGGTACCTTTACTGCATTCCACCTCAAAATGTAACTTAGGAAATTCACTCACATCTAAACTGAAACGATGAATGTATATAGTGCGTTGGGGAACTTCAATAGCCTCTCCCTCACGAGCAAATTCGTACAACCGTTTGCCTTCTTTTTTTATAGCCGAGAACACAGGGGGTGTTTGCACTAATTCACCTACAAATTGTTGGCGCACTTGTTCAATAAGTTCAGGAGTAATATGTTCGGTAGGGTAGTGGGCATCTACTGCCGTCTCCATATCGTATGAAGGGGTACTTGCTCCTACGGTAATAGTACCTGTATAGGTTTTAGGGGCATCTTGTATCTCGGTAATTTTCTTAGTGAATTTACCGGTACATATCACCAATAACCCCGATGCTAAGGGGTCTAAGGTGCCTGCGTGTCCTATCTTTATCTTTTTCAGTTTATAATGTTTAATGATAGCCCATTTTATCTTATTCACAGCTTGGAATGACGACCATTCCAGCGGCTTATCAATAAGTAATATACGCCCTTCCTTAAATTCTTCAGCTGTAATCATATTCATTAGCAAATTAGTAAATTAGCCCATCAGCTAATTTCCGTAGTATTTTTCTCCTATTCGTATCTTCTCTCTGCCGTTAGCTACGCGCCATTTATTAGCATCGCGCAATGAAAAAGCACAGCCGCAGTACTCCTGCATATAAAAACGTTCATTCTTACAGATTTCCATATTACAAGCCGATCCTCCGTTCTTGCGCCAGTTGTAATCCCAATAAGTTAAGCCTTCGTATTTATCAGCCGCGTTTTTACCAGCCTCATTCACTTGGTTTAGGTCTTTCCAGCGTGAAATACCCAATGATGTAGCTATGGTATCAAAACCATTCTCATAGGCGTATAAGGCAGTGCGTTCCATACGCATATCAAAACACATTGCACAGCGGCTACCACGTTCGGGTTCAAACTCCATTCCTTTGGCACGAGCATACCAATTGTCGGTATCGTATTCGGCATCCACTATGGGCACACCACATTTTTCGGCAAAACGAATATTCTCATCTTTTCTAATCTCGTATTCCTTTTTAGGGTGAATATTAGGGTTGTAAAAAAAGATAGTGAAGTCTATTCCTGAGGCTTGTATTGATTGTATAATAGAGCCCGAACAAGGCGCACAACAAGTGTGCAACAATAATTTCTTACCATTGTTGGGCAATATAAGGTTCTTATGTACTAATTCCATTCTTTTAAATAAAAAATTGGTGTTGTCTGTGTCGTTGGTAAGGTTTATTATGCAGGAGGGTATATTTCCTTTAGTGCCTTTACATACACCTCAACACCTTTTAATTTAAACCCCTCGTTTTCATAAAGATTTATAGCTATTTCATTATTAGGGGAAGTAAAAAGTAAAATCTCTCCTAACCCCAGTTCTTTACCTTTAGCTATGAGTTGTTGTATGAGCAGGGTACCTATTTTCTTGCCACGAGCCTTTTCATCTACCGCTACATCTTCAATCCAGCCCTTATAGCCCGAAATGACCCTGTAGATAGCCATTGAAGCCATACCCAGTAGCCTGCTCTCTTCTACATATCCCACTACGTAAGGTTCTTTGCTCTTGTCCTCAAAAAGCTGTGAAAGTCGCTGCTGATAACGCCTACTTAATAAGGTGAACAGTCGTGCAGCATCTTCTTCAATGGTTGGTGTAATGTTGCTTTTGTTAAGAAATGTAATCATTTTATATGTGTTTTTAAGATATTAAGAATTGAAAAGTAAGGAATTGGGGTGTGACAACTAAAAATGAATCCCTACAAGCTCCTTAGCTTTTTGTGCTGCTACTTCGGCAAAATCTTCCCCTTTACTAGCGTAGATAATGCCTCGTGACGAGTTGATAAGCAACCCGTAAACATCATTCAGTCCGTACTTACAAACCTCTTCCAAGCTGCCACCTTGCGCCCCTACACCCGGAACTAACAAAAAGTGCTGAGGTACTATTTCACGTATTTCTTTTAAGAACACAGCCTTAGTAGCTCCTACCACATACATTAAGTTTTCACTGTTTTGCCAAGTAAGTGAAGTGCGTAACACCTTCTTGTACAGCTCATCAGTACCAATCTTTTGTGTTTGGAAGTCAAAAGCCCCTTCGTTCGAGGTCAGTGCCAATAAAATAGTATGCTTGTCCTTGAATGCCAAGAAAGGCTCTACCGAATCTTTCCCCATATAAGGGGCAACAGTCACGCTGTCAAAGTCCATTTCTTCAAAAAAGGCTTTGGCATACATAGTCGAGGTATTACCTATATCTCCCCTTTTAGCATCGGCTATGGTAAAGATGTCGGGGTGATTGCTATTTAGGTATTCAATCGTCTTTTTAAGGGAACGCCACCCTTTTTCACCTTGTGCTTCGTAAAAAGCAGTATTAGGCTTATAAGCCACCGCATAAGGGTGTGTAGCCTCAATAATAGCCTTGTTGAAGGCAAAAATAGGGTCTTCCTCTTTCAGTAAGTGGGGCGGAATTTTAGCTATATCGGTGTCCAACCCCACACATAACAATGATTGTTTGGTGCGTATCTGCTCGGTAAGTTGTTTAGTAGTCATTTTCTTCAATACGGGTTATTTCGCGTTCGTAAAAAGCAAGAGCCTCTTCTATAAGGTTCTCACTTTCAGCTTCTAATTCTTTAGTATCCTCTTCGTCAAACTCTTCTAACCATTCTACTTCATCATTTTCTACGTTCATTACAAAGCGCGGATACTCCAAATGTACCACAAACATCGCATCGGGCATATCGGTGTTATCACCTAATATAAATTTTGGAAAATTACTCATTTTAGTTCTTTTATTAGTTCAATAGCTTTTGCTACCCCTGTCGAGGCAACATCTTTTATTACAGTAATATTGTTTTTACTACCAATGCTGGGGCGAGGGTCTACATAATAGATAGGCGTTCCTTCCTCAGCACAGTTCATCAGTCCGGCAGCAGGGTACACTTGCAATGAAGTGCCTACTATCAGCACTATATCGGCACTCTCTACCTCTTCGGCTGCCTTAACTATCATAGGCACATCTTCACCAAACCACACTATGTGCGGACGTAGCTGCGCTCCTGTAGCACTCACATCACCCACCTTAATATCCTCTTTGCAGTCGTATAAAGTATAAGGGTCGTCCTCACCGCGCATCTTTAGCAGTTCACCGTGTAGGTGAATAATATTCGTACTACCCGCGCGTTCGTGCAAGTCATCTACATTTTGGGTAACTATCACCACCTCATAGTCCTTTTCTAAGGCAGCCAATAAGCGGTGAGCAGCGTTAGGCTGTACCTCTTTTAGTTGTTTGCGCAGTCCGTTGTAAAAGTTAAGCACCAGTTCAGGGTCTTTCTTGAACCCATAAGGCGTTGCCACCTGTTCTATATCGTGTCCTTCCCACAAGCCATCGGCATCGCGAAAAGTTTTTACCCCACTTTCAGCACTAATACCTGCCCCAGTGAGTACTACTATCTTCTTGTTTTTGCTCATAGAAATTTAGTTGTTAGTTTTGTTTATTAGCACTCCAATTTCTCACCCCGTCTACCTTTCCCTGCACAGCCTTCTACTAAAAATCCTAACAGAAAAAATCTGTCTTGGTGCTACCTTGTAGTTCAAGCGAAGGATAAGCGAAGGATGAGAGATAGATGAGAATAAAAAAGCCTCTTTTTAAAAAGAGGCTTTTCTGTAAGATACAATTACTTGTTTACCGCATCAGTTAATTCAGCCCCAGCTTTGAATTTTACAGCTTTCTTAGCAGGCACTTTAATTACTTCACCAGTACGAGGGTTTCTCGCATCTCTTGCTTCTTTTTCAACTACAGACCATGCTCCAAAGCCTACAATTGATACTTTCTTACTTTCTTTCAAGCCCTTTTCAAGCGTAGAAAAGAACACTTCAACTGCTTTTTTAGCATCAACTTTTGATAGGTTGAGTTCAGCAGCAATTGCATCGATTAAATCTGTTTTGTTCATAATAATAACTCTTTAAATAAAGTTAATGGCACAAAGGTACTAATATATTTATTTATAGCAAGCATTTCGGCTAAAAAAAAACGATTTTAATAAAAAATTAACACTTCAAAACCTTTTTTACCCCATTTTCTTGCTTGGTAACTCCTTTTTTACTACCTTTGCGCCCTCAAAAAAAAGTTATTAAGAGGCTCTTATAAATTATGCTTACACGACGTCATATCAGGGTAAAAGTATTGCAATCTGTTTATGCAATGCAACAAAACCAAAATCAGGATTTAGACAAAGAACTCAAATTCGTGCAAAACAGTGCTAACGAAATGTACAACTTGTACTTACTACAACTCGCACTTCTTACTGAGCTACAAAAACACGCTGCCCAACAGCACCAAATAGCTCAAAATAAATATTTAGCCACTCCTGCCGAAAAAAAACAATATCAACCCTTAGCTCATAACCAACTCCTATTGGCTATAGCTCGGAATGAACTACTGCAAAAAACCATTGAAGAAAACCATATAAATCTGTTTGATATTCACTATGAATATGTCATAAACCTATACAAGGAAATCATCAGTAGTGATTATTACAAAGAATACCAACAACAAAAAAACGACTTCTATACCGATAGAGATTTTATACTTACCGTTTTTGAGGAAATTATAGCCCCTAATGACGACTTGTACGATTTTATTGAAGATTATAACCTTACTTGGCTTTCCGATTATCCTATTGTGAATACCGTTATAAGTAAAGAGTTTAAAAACCTACGCCCCAGTCCCCCCGAAAAGTACTTTATTCCTGCCCTTTATAAAGACGAAGAAGAAAAACTTTTCCTTACTGACTTGCTTAAGAAAACAGTACTGAATGATGCTAAACTCAATGGGTTCATAGCCGATAAGCTCACTAATTGGGATAAAGAACGCGTAGCTATCTTAGATAAAATACTACTTAAAATGGCAATAGCCGAGCTGCTTTACTTCCCCAGTATACCGGTAAAAGTAACTATTAATGAGTATTTGGAGCTTGCTAAAGAGTATTCAACAGTTAAAAGTACTCAGTTCATTAACGGCGTACTGAATGTAGTACACCAAGAGCTTACTGAAAAAGACCTTATCAAAAAAATAGGACGCGGACTCCTATAAACAATGAATAATAAACAATTAATAATTAAAAAATGAATGCACTAAACCAATTAGCACCCTTTATCCTTATGTTTGTGGTGCTATACTTCCTGATGATTCGCCCTCAGATGAAACGACAAAAACAAGAACGCAACTTTATTCAAGAGATGAAAGTAGGCGATAAAGTAATTACCAAAAGTGGTATGCACGGACGCATTGTAGAGCTTACTGAAGAAAGCTGCGTAATTGAAACCCTTGCAGGTAAAATTAAGTTTGAGCGCTCGGCAATCTCAATGGAGTTATCGGCTAAACAAAAAAAATAAGCCTTACTAACCCATAAAAAATGGTCAATAATGAACGCACAATTCACTATTGACCATTTTTTTTGACCTAAGGCTCAGTGTTATTCATAATAGGTAATAATTCTCTTCTCAATAAAGGAAGGTTTTTCATTCTCATAAATATAGCACTTAGTATAATTACCCTGCTGATCATACTCATATACATAACTGAAATCCTTATATCCTACTAAAGGACATATACCCCTCCTTATTTTTGCCCTTATCCTATCATTATTGTTATTGTAAGTGTACTCTTCTTTGTTGATATTGCCAAGTTCATCATAACTAATGTACTGAATAAGCCTTCCTTTTGGGTCGTTGGTATATGTTATTGTATCAAGTAGCACATTATTATGGTCATATTTTTCTAATTTGCCTAAGTAGCCATTGCTGTCATAACTATAATGATACACTTCCTCTAAATTTTTATTTCTGCTGTATACCCTTTGTTCTCTTTCTTTGTAATCCTTGTTATAATAGTGTTCCGCTATCATTGTGAGGTTTTCCCCCTGAAAGTGTTCTTCTCTTACTACCGAATTGTCCTGATTATAGCTATATACTATTTTATAGAAACCACTACCAATAGCTTCTGTTTTGGCACTTTTCTTTTTAATCTCTTTAATTCGCCCTTGCTTATCGTACTCATAAAGTTCGGTAGTGTAATCGTCTTTATCTTCTTGGTTGTAATACACTACTTTAGTAACAAGTCCTGTTTCGCCAAAAATAAGTTGCAGGCTGTGTTCGGTAGAGGGGTTAAGACTATCGGTAATTATATCATAGAAATCAACTGTTTTGACTTTACCTTTTAGCTGCCAATAATCGGTACTATAAACCGATAAGCGGTGCTTAGGAGGTGTTACTTCACAGCTTATTAGCAAAATAAGGCTTAATAGAACGAGTATTCTCATTTTTTAATTCTCCATTTTTTCGGTGAGTTCAAACCAGCGTTCAGTTTTTTCTTCTATGGCTGTAAGGGTTTCTTGTAAGGCAACCGATTGCGCTTGTATCTGGTCGTTGGTAAGTGTTCCTTCGGCAAAAGCGGCTTCAATGCTTGTTTTTTTCTCTTCTAACTGGGCTATTTCTTTCTCTAAGCGGTTGTACTCTTTCTGCTCATTAAAGCTTAATCCCTTCATACCATCTTTGCGCCAAGTGTTTTTAGTAGCTTCTTTCTTGGGGCTATCATCGAGGGGTGGGGTGCTTTCTTCATACACGCGGTAATCGGTGTAGTTACCAGGGAAATCATCTACCTCGCCATTGCCGTTAAATACAAATAGGTGATCGACTATTTTATCCATAAAATAACGGTCGTGTGAGACTACTACTAAGCAACCGGGGTAATCTAACAGGAACTCTTCTAATACATTTAGGGTTACGATGTCCAGGTCGTTAGTAGGTTCGTCCAATATTAGGAAGTTAGGGTTTTGTATCAGTACGGTGCATAGGTAAAGGCGTTTTAGTTCGCCCCCACTGAGTTTTTCAACATAGTCGTATTGCTTTTTACGGTCGAATAGGAAACGCTCTAATAACTGCCCTGCCGAGAGGGTGCGCCCTTTTAGCAGAGGAATGTACTCACCGTATTTTTGAATGACTTCAATTACTTTTTGCCCTTGTTGTACTTCAATACCATTCTGGGTGTAGTAACCGAATTTGATAGTATCACCCACTACTATCTTACCGCTATCGGGGTGGAGGGTGCCGGTAAGGAGGTTTAGGAAGGTCGATTTGCCAGTGCCGTTCTTACCAATAATGCCGACGCGTTCGCCTCGTAGGAAGTTGTAGTTAAATTTATTGAGCACACATAGCTCGGAAAAGCTTTTGCTCACGTTGTGAAACTCGACTGTTTTACTACCTAAGCGCTCCATATTGATTTCGAGCTGTACGGAGTGTTCTTTGCGGCGTTTGTGGGCTTCTTCTTTTATTTTATAAAAATCGTCGATACGTGATTTAGATTTGGTGGTGCGTGCTTTGGGCTGGCGGCGCATCCAGTCTAACTCTTTTACGTATAGGTTTTTAGCTTTCTCAACAGAGGCTTGTTCTTGGGCTAAGCGTTGTTCTTTCTTCTCTAAGAAATAGGAGTAATTGCCTTTGTAGCTAAAGAGTTCGCCGTTATCGAGTTCTAATATTTCATTGCATACGCGTTCTAAGAAATAACGGTCGTGGGTAACGATAAAGAGGGTGAGGTTTTCTTTGGCAAAATACTGTTCCAGCCATTCAATCATCTCTAAATCGAGGTGGTTGGTAGGTTCGTCTAATATCAGGAGGTCGGGTTTGCTGATGAGTACGTTGGCTAAAGCAAGCCGTTTTTTTTGTCCGCCCGATAGGCTTTTTACTTTCAGCTGTAGGTTGTCTAACTTTAGGCGGAAGAGTATTTGTTTGTACTGAGTTTCAAAATCCCAAGCGTTATGGCGTTCCATTTGCTCGAAAGCTTTTTGGTAGGCGGTTTCGTTTTCGGGGTGTTGTAGGGCGTGTTCGTACTCTTGTATAAGGCGTAAAATGGGGTTATCGGTAGCGAAGATAGTTTCTTCAACGGTTAGTTCTTCATCAAATTGAGGGTTTTGTGATAGGAAACCTATATGAATACCTTTTCGGAATACTACCTGTCCGCTATCGGGTTGGTCTTTTCCGGCAATAATGTTTAGCAGGGTGGTTTTTCCAGTTCCGTTTTTGGCAATAAAGGCTATTTTCTGGTCTTTATTAATACCAAACGAGATGTTTTGTAGGATAACGCGCTCGCCAAAGGCTTTGGCTATATTTTCAACAGATAGTAAATTCATTCTCAGTAAATAAATATTCGGGGCAAAGATACGAATTAATTAGCAATTTACAATTATCCACTTTGGGAATTCGGAAATTAGCAAATCACTCATCATACGTTTATTATACGCTTATCCTATAGTGTGGAGCCACTGTCGAGCCACTGTCGCTTCGGTATGTGTTCGGTGTGATTTAGATTTCAAGAGGGCAATGATTAGGCAGCACGTAATTTGCCGCACATCGAACTTGTTAATTGTTCTTTGCTAATTGACAATTGTTTTGTAACTTTGCAGCCTTATATTACATTTGATGAAAAAGAGAACTTCTGATATTAATGATAGTCTTAGCGTGCAAGGGGCGCGTGTGCATAATCTTAAAAATATTGACCTTACCATTCCGCGTGAGAAGCTTGTGGTGTTCACGGGGCTTTCGGGCAGTGGGAAGTCGTCATTGGCTTTTGACACTATCTATGCCGAAGGACAACGGCGTTATATTGAGACCTTTTCGGCTTATGCGCGTCAGTTTTTAGGAGGATTGGAACGCCCTGATGTAGATAAGATTGATGGGCTTTCACCGGTGATTGCTATTGAGCAGAAAACGACTTCTAAATCACCTCGTTCCACAGTGGGTACTATTACCGAGATTTATGACTTTTTGCGCTTGCTTTTTGCCCGTGCCTCCGATGCTTTTAGCTATGTTACGGGTGAGAAGATGGTAAGCTATACAGATAATCAGATTCAGGAGCTTATTACTAAGGAATACAATGGCAAGCGGATTAATATCTTGGCACCTGTGGTGCAGTCACGCAAGGGGCATTATCGAGAACTCTTTGAGCAGATAGCTAAACAAGGGTTTGTGAAGGTGCGCACCGATGGTGAAATACGTGATATTGAGAAGGGTATGAAACTTGACCGGTACAAGAATCACGATATTGAGATTGTGATAGACCGTATGCTGATAGACGATACTGAGGATACACAAAAACGCCTTCAGGAAACGATTAAGATTGCGATGAACTATGGCAATGATGTGCTGATGGTATTGGAACACGGAGGCAGTAAGGCTCAGTTTTTCAGCAGGCATTTGATGTGCCCTACTTCGGGTATATCGTACCCTATGCCAGAGCCTAATACTTTTTCGTTTAATTCGCCCAAAGGAATGTGTCCGCATTGTAATGGGTTGGGTGAGGTTCAGGAAATTAACATTAGTAAAATGATTCCTGATGCGTCGGTTTCTATTAAAAACGGAGGCATTTTACCGGTGGGGAAACAGGAGAATACGTGGATATTTAAGCAGTTGGATATGATAGTGCAGAAGTTTGACTGTAAGCTATCAGACCCTATTAGCAAGTTGCCTAAAGAGGCTTTGGATATTATTCTGTACGGGGGGAAGGAGAAGTATACCGTGAAATCGGAAGTGCTGGGTATCAGTCGTGATTTTGAGATAGATTTTGAGGGGATAGTTAATTTCATTAATACTCAGCACGAGAATGCCGAAACGACGGCTTTGAAACGCTGGGCAGAAGAGTATATGGATACAGTGCCTTGTGAGCATTGCCACGGTACGCGCTTAAGGAAAGAGGCTCTTTATTTCAAAATTAATGATAAGAATATAGCCGAGCTTTCGGCTTTAGATATTACGGAGTTGTTGGCGTGGTTTAAAGACCTTCCGAACCACCTTAGCCACAAACAACTCAAGATAGCCGAAGAGGTTATAAAAGAGATTACTAATAGGTTGCAGTTCTTAATTGATGTGGGGCTTACTTACTTATCACTCAGCAGAAGCTCTAAATCACTTTCGGGAGGTGAGGCGCAACGTATACGCTTGGCTACCCAGATAGGTTCACAACTTACGGGGGTGCTTTACATTTTAGACGAGCCGAGTATTGGGCTGCACCAACGTGATAACAAGCGGCTTATTAACTCACTAAAAGCTTTGCGAGATATAGGGAACTCGGTAATAGTGGTGGAACACGATGAGGAGATGATTCAGGAGGCGGATTACGTGGTGGATATAGGTCCTAAAGCAGGGATTAACGGGGGAAATATTATTTTTGAGGGGACACCCCAACAGCTGTTGGAAGCTCCGACCCTTACCGCCGAGTATATGAGTAGGCGCAAGCAGATAGCTATACCTGCACAAAGGCGTAAGGGGAATGGTAAAGAGATAGTGCTAAAAGGCTGTACCGGTAATAACCTGAAGAATGTGAGTGTTAAATTTCCTTTGGGAATGATGATAGGTGTAACAGGGGTATCGGGGAGTGGTAAATCGACTCTTATTAACGAAACGCTGTACCCTATACTGAATGCACACTTTTTTAACGGGGTGAAAAAGCCGATGCCTTACAAGAGTATTGAGGGATTGGAGCATATTGATAAGGTTATAGATATTGACCAATCGCCTATTGGGCGTACCCCACGCTCAAATCCTGCTACTTATACAGGGGTGTTCAATGAAATACGCGCTCTTTTCACTCAAACTCCTGAGGCTCAGATACGAGGTTACAAGCCAGGGAGGTTCAGCTTTAATGTGAAAGGAGGGCGTTGTGAAACTTGTGAGGGTTCGGGTATGAAGGTGATAGAGATGAACTTTTTGCCCGATGTGTATGTGCCTTGTGAAACTTGTAAAGGTAAGCGTTTTAACCGAGAAACCTTAGAGGTGCGTTATAAAGGCAAATCGATAGCCGATGTTTTAGATATGACCATTAGTGAGGCGGTGCAATTTTTTGAACCTATTCCTAAAATATACCGCAAACTAAAGACTATTGAAGAGGTTGGTTTGGGATACATTACCTTAGGGCAGCAGTCCACAACTCTTTCGGGAGGTGAAGCCCAACGGGTGAAGTTAGCAACAGAACTCTCCAAAATAGATACCGGTAATACTTTTTATATCTTAGATGAGCCTACTACGGGGCTACATTTTGAAGATGTTAAAGTGCTATTGGAGGTGCTTGACCGCTTGGTGGATAAAGGTAATACAGTATTAGTGATAGAACATAATATAGATGTAATACGCAAAGTAGATTACATTATCGATATAGGCTATGATGGAGGTAAAGGAGGGGGAGAGGTAGTGGCTTTTGGCACTCCCGAAGAAGTAGCAAAGCACAAGAAGAGCTTTACAGCAGCATACCTTAAATAACTCAAAATACATAATTAATGGAAGTAACACAACAAAAGATTGAAGAGCTTGCCCCCAATGCCGAGGCAGCTAAAAAAGGGCGTGAGTTGGTGAAAAAGAATAAGTTCAGCAACTTAAAAATCAACGCCGAAAAGAACCTTATATGGGGTGAATGTGAGGGTAGTGGTAAGAATCCTTATTACTGTTCTGCCGATTATGTAGATGCTCATAACCCTGTATTTAGATGTAACTGCCCCAGTAGGCAGTTTCCGTGTAAGCACTCGATAGGGTTACTGTACTGCTTTGAAGCCGATGCAAGTCAGTTTGCTGAAGCTGAGGTGCCTGAAGATATTCTTTCTAAGCGCGATAAGATAGAGAAGAAACAAGAGAAGAAAGCCCAAGAAAAGGAATCTATTAAAGAGAAAGCCGAAAAGCCTAAAAAGGTGAATAAAGCTGCTTTTACTAAGAAAATAGATGCCCAGCTCACAGGTATTGAAACAGCACAAAAACTGCTGCGCGATATTGTAACTACAGGACTCTCATCAGTTGATGCTAAGATGCGTACAACGCTTAAAGGTCAGATAAAAGACTTAGGGAACTACTATATAGGCGGTATACAAACGGCTTTTAATAACTTATTACTATCAATTGAAGAGGTAGAAGACGAAGAATATACCGAGGTGGTAAACAACCTTAACTACCTGTCGGCTTTGCTTAAAAAGGCTACTGAATACCTCAAAGCACGCAAAGAAGCCCCTGAGGGTACCCCCGAACTGTCATCGGCTATAGAAGAGCAGATAGGCTATGTATGGAAATTGGTAGAACTGATGCAATACGGTCAGTATGAAGAGAACGCTAACCTTGTACAGCTGTCATTTAACAGCTATGATAACGAGGCGCGCAAAGAGTATGTAGATGAAGGGGTGTGGCTGAACCTAAAGACGGGTAAGATATACAAGACGATGAACTATCGCCCTTATAAGGCTGCTAAGTATATTAAGGAAGATAACAGCGTGTTCAGTGTATTGCAGCTAAAAGACTTGTACATCTACCCTGGTGATACCAATCCGCGCATTCGTTGGGAAGCCGATGGTAGTACCGACCGCCCTTTGCAAGCAGATGACTTTGCTACGATTAAAAGCTGGGCATCGGCGCAATATGCCGATACGGTAAAGGCTGTGAAGAATACTATTAAGAACCCGCTAATGGACAAGCACCCTGTAGTGCTTTTGGCTCTGCACAAAGCTTACCTTAACGGGGAAGATTTGGTAGTGGAAGACGCTAAAGGCTTTGCCCTTACCCTTAAAGATATGGAAGCGCAAGCGGTATCACCTACTGCCAACCTCCGCGCTTTCTTGCCCGCTAATGCCGAAAGGCTTTGCCTTACTGTAATGATGCATAACGATGTAGCTAACGGATTGCTATCGGCACAACCTATGTCGCTTATCACTTCTGATAAGATTGTTAGACTACTGTATTAATTCTTAATCGTTAATTATTATGAAGCCTTTATACGACTTACAACAAGAACTAAACCGCTTATTTATAGCAGGGAGTAAGTTTGCCAAGAACGACCCTCGCCTACAAAAACATATACCTATCTTAAAGAAATTAGGTGAGAAAGCCCCCGTATTCAATAAATTGGCTCAAGATATTGAAGAGCTCAGCCAAACAGATAGCCAACAGTCGGCTGAAAAGCTGCTAGGTGTAGCTACTTTGCTCTATTCGGTACTCTATACTCAGGGGGTTACTACCCAACCCGATGCCGAGAAAAGAGCGCAAGAACCTACCATCGCCTTAACCGATGTAAATACTTCTTATTCATACCTACAGCTTAAGCCCGTACTGCAAGCTCTTACCCAAAGTAATTCCGGTCGTTTAGAAATACTTAAAGATGCTTTTGGGCGTAAGCTCTTTAACGACTCACGTACCTATGGTTACCTTAGTACAGCCTTAGCCGATAAGTATTCGGAGTTAGCAGACTATGTGGAACAGATTGTTATCCCGTCTTGCGGTAAAGCTATGATACCATTCCTTACTTCCGATTTCCGACTGGAAGATAAAGCTGAAAATGTACGTAGGCTGCGTTTGTTACACCAATTAGGCTATAGTGAAACTGATAGTTTGGTAGATAAAATATTTACTGAAAACCTACCTAATCTACAAGCTGAAGCTATTAGTATTTTAGCAGAGAAAAAGGATGAGAAAACAGAAGATTTTATTATTAGTCTCGCAGGTGATAAAAACAAAGTGGTGCGTGGGGCAGCTTACAAAGCTTTAGCTAAGATGGCAACCCAACGCAGTATTGACAAGCTATATGAACTGTACAGTACTAACAAACAGAAAGGGAATGCGGAACTCCTTGCTATAGCGATTGCTAAAGTTCCGTTATCCACGTGCTATAAGCCATTCGTTGCGAAGGTACGCGAACGCTTTGAAGCACTGCTTTCAATGGATGAAACCGACGAAAAAGCTATAGTAGCTGCCTTTGAACGATTACCTATTGAGATAAGTACGCTTCAGTATAAAGATTATCCTGAAACCTATGCGCTATTGGGTGATATTTTTAGGAATAAACAATTTGATGTGATGGCTAAGAAGCGTTCGGCAAGTAATTACTACATATCGCCTAAGATAAATGAAGTATTTGCTACTTTTGACGACAATAAGGTGTTGGATTTTTACGAAGAGTATGCCACTGAGATTTTTGGCAATACTTGGACATCAGTAATTGCTACGAACTATTTTTATCGCGCTTTAGATAGCAAGGAACGTTTTAGTAAGGAGAAACTATACGAGGTATTTGCACCACAGTTTAATAAAGCTATTTCGGCACAAAGTATAATAGAAGCGTTAGCGGGTACTGCTTATAGTTATGATAACTATGGGGTAATGTATTTTGACAGAGAGCCTCTTACTAAAGAAGAGTTAGATCCTCGTTGGGCAGATTTGTTTTGCAATTACTTAGCAGGTGCAAAAGGTGATAATAGTCTTAATACCGATGCACTTGCCGTATTAGACCGTTTAGAAGAAGATAGTGAGCGGGTGAATTACCTCATAACAAAGGCTCTTGCTAAAAGTTCACCTTATACCATAGAAAGGCTCTACCGCCTGATAATAAAGCGCAATATGGCCAATAAGTTTGAAGTACTATATGAATCGCTGGCAAAGATGCCTAAGAATAACCTACTGTATTATTACCGCACAATAGTAGAAGATAACGATTTTTGGAAACCTTTCCCTAAAGAATACGCCCAAAAGTTCCGCGAGCTACACGAAAAAACAAAGTACAACATCTTTGAAGAAATAGCCAAGCAGATAGAGCAAGTGTAATATATGAAGTCTGAAATTCAATAGAATACCAATAAAAAAGACGTACAATCAAGAGTGAGAGTACGTCTTTTTGTTTAGTGTAATTTCTGCAATTTGTGTCCGACTCTATTTGTATAAATCAATCAAGCCTTCGGGAGTATTTACAATGATTTTTTGCTTGGCACGGTCTACTTTTTCAATAAAACTATCAATAATAGGAATGAGTATTTCATTACCTTGCTCATCTTCTATTTCAAACAGTGCTTGCGTAGTAGTGTCGTTCACGCCTGTTATTTTACCTACTTTTCCAAACTGAGTATCTTCTACCTCAAAACCTATTACCTCGTGGTAGTAGAACTTATTACCACTAAGCTTAGGCAATGCCGCCAAAGGCAAATACAGCTTGTGTTTTAGCAAGGCTTCGGCATCGGTTTCGGTATCTACATCTTCAAATTTTACGCGTAACAAGTTCGATTTGTGCAGTGAGCTTCGCTCAATAAAAAAAGGAACCAAGTTGTTGCCTAAAGCAACAAACACTGATTCCAATTCTTCATACATTTCAGGGTCGTCTGAATCTAATTTGATTAGTAGTTCCCCTTTAAAGCTAAACTTCTGCACAATTGTTCCTATATAAAAACAATCATTCAGTGTCATTCTTATGCTTCAGTTTCTTGTGTTTCTTCAGCAACAGCTTCAGCTTGTTCAGCACTTGCAGCAGCAGCGGCTTCGGCAGCTTTAGCAGCAGCTTCATTCTTACGTTTTTCGTTAGCTTCTTTTTCAGCTTCTAAGGCTTTAGCTTTAGCAGCAGCTTTGTCTTTAGCTAATTTTTCTTCTTTAGTAGTTACTTTGTTGTTTTTAGCTTCTACCCAAGCGTTGAATTTAGCTTCAGCTTGTTCTGCAGTAAGTGCTCCTTTAGCTACCCCACCAAGCAAGTGGTGTTTTAAAAGTACCCCTTTGTAAGAAAGGATACGGCGGGCAGTATCACTTGGTTGTGCACCATTTTGTAACCATTTTACAGCTGCATCTACATTTATTTCAATTTGTGCAGGGTTACTAATAGGGTTGTAAGTTCCTAATTTTTCAAGGAATCTACCATCGCGTTTAGCGCGTGAATTTGCGGCAACAATCCAATAGAAAGGTTTGCCTTTTTTACCGTGACGTTGTAGTCTGATTTTTACTGGCATAAATAATTTTAATTAGTGAGGTGCTCGACCTCGTTATTAATTCGGGCGCAAAAGTACAACTTCTTTTTCTAACTACCAAATAAAATAACAATTAATTTGCGGGGCTTAGCTTCATTTCTTTTGCTTTCTCAAGCATAAAAGCTTTGGCAGCCTCGTATTCGTTAGGTATTTTACCTTCTAAAATAGCCTCTTTTATGGCTTCTTTTAGTACCCCCACAGGGCGTGAAGGAGCTAACCCAAAGGTTTCCATTATCTCCTCACCACTTACTGGGGGTTGGAAGTTGCGTATATGGTCTTTTTCTTCTACTTCTACTACTTTTTGGCGTACTATCTGAAAGTTATCGTGGTATTTCTTGAACTTCTTAGGGTTTTTAGTTGTAATATCAGCCTCGCAAAGGGTCATTAGGTCGTCAAATTCTTCACCGGCATCAAATACTAACCTACGTACTGCCGAATCGGTAACAATATCTTCGGCTATGATAATAGGGCGCGAACTCATCTTGACTATTTTCTGTACGTACTTCATCTTGTCATTTAACGGCATACGCAAGCGTTTGAAAAGGTGGAACACCATTTTGCTACCCACAAATTCGTGTCCGTGGAAAGTCCAACCTATTTTCTTGTCGAAGCGTTTTGTAGGGGCTTTCCCGATGTCGTGTAGCAGAGCTGCCCATCGCAACCACAGGTTATCGGTATGTTCAGAAATGTTATCTACTACCTCGAGAGTATGCCAAAAGTTATCTTTATGGCGCTGACCATCGTGTTCTTCTACCCCTTGTAGGGCGATGAGTTCAGGCAATATATAATCTAATAAACCAGTGTCGAACAGCAGTTTAAGTCCGATGGAAGGCTTAGGGGCTGCCAATATTTTGTTGAGTTCTTCTACTATGCGCTCGTATGAAATGATTTTAAGCCGCTCCTTATTTTTAGTTATTGCTGCCAATGATTCTTTTTCAATTTCAAAGTTCAGTTGGGTAGCGAAACGTATAGCTCGCATCATACGCAGCGGGTCGTCGGAGTAAGTAATATCAGGGTCTAAGGGGGTACGAATGAGTTTTCGCTCCAAGTCACCTAATCCGTCGAAAGGGTCTATCAGCTCACCAAAAGTATCTTTATTCAGTGAGAAAGCCATAGCATTGATAGTAAAATCACGGCGGTTTTGGTCGTCTTGTAGGGTGCCACTTTCCACATAAGGCTTGCGCGAGTTAGCTTCATAACTCTCACGGCGAGCTCCTACGAACTCAATGTCTAAGGTATCCACCTTAATCATTGCGGTGCCAAAGTTTTTAAAAACAGATACTTTAGGGTTGTTAGGCAAGCGTTCAGCTACTTTTTCGGCTAATGAAATACCACTTCCTATTGATAGGATATCGATGTCCTTAGGGAGTTTCTTTTTTAGCAAATAATCGCGTACAAAACCACCTATTACATAGCTTTCCAGCGGTATTTCGGCTGAAATATCGCTTATAAGAGCAAAAATAGGGTTTGTAAGTGCTTCAGTGTAGTTCATTAAAATTCGTTAATTGTTTTGCGAATGGCTACCAAACGCGTTAAAAGCCCTTCCAGCAGGTCGAGGTGTAGCATATTTGCCCCATCGCTTTTAGCATTGGCAGGGTCAAAGTGCGTTTCGATGAACAGACCATCGGCGTTGTTCACTATGGCGGCACGGGCTATGGTTTCTATCATATCGGGTCTGCCTCCTGTTACTCCTGTACTTTGGTTAGGCTGCTGTAGAGAGTGTGTAACATCCATCACCACAGGGGCGAACTGACGCATAGTGGGGATACCCCTAAAATCGACAATAAGGTCTTGATAGCCAAACATTGTACCCCTATCGGTGATAAGTGCTTTTTTATTGCCGCTATCAAACACTTTTTGCACAGCGTATTGCATACTTTCCGGACTCATAAACTGTCCTTTTTTCAAGTTTACCACCCTTCCAGTTTGGGCAGCAGCTACTACCAAATCGGTTTGTCGCACTAAAAAGGCAGGTATTTGTAGTACATCAACATATTCAGCCGCCATCGTTGCATCACTCACTTGGTGGATGTCGGTAACGGTAGGTATTCCAAAGGTTTGTCCTACTTTTTGTAGTATTTTCAACGCTTTTTCATCGCCTATACCCGTAAATGAATCTATACGGCTGCGGTTAGCTTTTTTAAAGCTGCCCTTAAAAGTGTAAGGTATATTCAGTTTCTGGGTGATAGTTACTATTCGTTCAGCAATTTTCATTGCCATATCTTCCCCTTCTATAGCGCAAGGACCTGCTAATAGGAAAAAATTACTTTCTTTATTCATACTGATTAGTTGTTATTTGAGTTGTAGGTTATGAGTTGATAGCTCAATGGCTATTCAAAAAGCATCTTTTTGATGTTTGCAGTAAACAAATTCACAGCAATAGCTAATAAAATCACCCCAAAAAGGTTATGAACAACCGTAATGCCCTGTTTCCCTAATATTTTTTCTATCTTATTTGATGATTTTAGCACAATATACACAAAAATCATATTGAGAAGTATTGCTACAATGATATTTTCAACGTGAAATTTGGCTCTAAGTGATAGTACAGTGGTTAAAGCTCCAGCCCCAGCTACCATAGGAAATGCTAACGGAACAATAGAAGCCGATTCAGGGGTTGTACCCTTGTAAATAGTAATGCCCAAAATCATTTCTAAGGCAAGGAAGAAGAGTATAAATGAGCCCGCTACTGCAAAAGCCTCCACCGATACTCCGAATAGTTTCAGTAGTTCTTGTCCTAAAAAAAGGAAAACCACCAATAAGGCACAAGCTACTATAGTAGTTTTTTCTGATTGGATACGCCCTGTTTTTTTTCGTAAGTTAATGATAATAGGCACACTACCAATAATATCAATCACGGCAAACAATACCATAGCTGCCGAAGCAATTTCTTTAAAATCAAAATTCATAAACTTAAAATTTGCGGCAAAAGTACAAAATAATTGATAATTAGCAAGGGAGAATTAATAAATTTAACACCGCGCCAATTCCACCTCCACCTGCAATCCCCTCATTTGCTAATTTCCAAATTTCCAAATATGCTAATTTTCCCATTTTTATTGCAAATAATGCAAAAATCACCCACCTTAACTCCCTTTTTCTGCAGAAACCACAACTCCTTAACAATCAGCCTATTACGTCACCAACGCTACCAAACCCACCTTATAGCCTTCTCGAAGGGTGAGCGAAGGCATACCGAAGGCAGAGCGAAGGGTGAGCGAACAATAAGCGTTACTTCACTGAATATCAAGCCTTTTAACCACCTCTCCTCATTTTGTATTATTCGCAACAAAATCCCTAAAACATTGCATTTTCCTCATTTGCTAATTTGCTAATTCCCTCATTTGCTCATTTTGCTCATTTGCTAATTTCCTAATTTCCTCATTTTCATTTGTTTAAAAAAAGAAAAACAAAAAAACTTCTTAAAATATTTGGCAACTCCAAAATTAATCCGTAATTTTGTGGCGTTTAATATTAAATACCGAAAACTATGTCCGAACAAATCATAAATCGCCCCGTCCCAATTAATGAAGAAGTAGCTTGGGATAAAACTAAAACCATCATTAGTACTACCGACCGCTTCGGTAATATTACCGATGTAAATCAAACATTTATAGATGTTTGCGGCTATACTGCTGCCGAACTTTTAGGGCAGCCACACAATATAATACGCCACCCCGATATGCCCAAAATAGTGTTCAAAGTTACTTGGGATAACATTTTAGCAGGGCGTAATTTTCACGCTATTATTAAGAATTTAGCCAAATCAGGTCGATACTATTGGGTAATTACCGACTTTGAGGTAGGGCGCAATATTATGGGCGAAGTGGTAACCATTATGGCTCGCCGCCGCGCGGTACCTCAGCACGTGGTTACCGACCATATCGAGCCCTTGTACCAAACCCTCCTAAAATTAGAAAAAATAGGCGGTATGGAACTAAGTAATCGGTATTTTAAAGGATTCTTGGAAAAACAAGGTAAGTCATACATCGACTATATAATGGCTATTTTGGACGAATCTCACCAAGAAGAAAAAATAAACTTCCAGCCCGCTGCTCATTCCGATACTGCAATGGCTGATTACGAAATTTCTGACGACATCTTCAGTGAAGAACATCAAGAAGCCGAAACTATGGTACAACGAAAAAGCTTCTTTGCTAAATTGTTCTCTACTAATTAATTAGCTTATAATCAATGAAATATATTTTACTAACAATAGCACTCTTTGTAGTAAGTAGTATTTGTTGGGGGCAACAAAACCCTCTCTTTACTAACGATTATTGGAAGGCAAAACCTACTGTGGTTCAGTTGCAACAAACTATTGCCGAGGGGCATAGCCCTACCGAGTTCAACGCTCGTGCTTTTGATGCTACAACTATGGCTATCCTAAATAATGCCCCCTATGATGTTATCACTTATCTGATAAATTTAGAGGGTAATGGGGTAGATAAACTTACTCACGACAGGCGTACCTACCTCTTTTGGGCAGCCTATCAGGATAATGTGCCTGTAATGGAATACCTTATTGCCAAAGGGGCTAAGGTAAATATTACCGAATCTCACCAGCTTACCCCCTTGCTTTTTGCAGCAGTAGGAGGCAGAACTAATACTGCTATTTACAAGCTACTTCTTAAGCACGGGGCTTCTTTAACTGACACTAATACCGATGGTGCCAATGCGTTATTGCTGCTCATTCCTCACTTAACCAACCTTTCACAAGCCGATTTCTTTCTCAAAAAAGGATTAAAACTTACTTCTAAAGATAAAAAAGGCAATAATGCTATTTATTATGCTGCTACTATGGGTAATAAAACTATTATAGATGCCTTAATCAAGAAGAAAGTAAAACTTAATAACCTCAATAACAACGCCGAGAACGCTATTTTTGCAGCAGCTCGTGGGGCAAAACGAAGCTATAATAAGCTGGAGTTCTTTCAGTATTTAGAGCAGTTAGGGCTGAATCCTAATAGCCCTAATAACGACGGGCTTACACCACTCTTCATAGTTTCAACCAGAAATCCTGAGGTAGCTGTTATTAATTATTTTATTGAAAAAGGGAACAGTCCTCACCAAACTAATAACGAAGGCAGAACTCCTCTTATGAATGCTGCATCTTTTAACACTCCCGAAATTGCAAAAACTTTATTACAATTAGGGGCTGCTATCAATCATAAAGATAAAAATGCTCAATCAGCACTAACCTTAGCTGTCGAGAATAACAAACCCGAAATGGTGCAGCTTCTTCTTTCTAATGGTGCCGATGCTCAAGTAGTAGATAATGAAGGAAATACACTGTATCACTACGCCGTGAAGCGTGCCAATATAAAGATATTAGAACTTTTAGCAGCTACTTCTTTAAATATTAACCAAAAAAATAAAGAAGGACTCACTCCCTTGCATAAAGCTGTAATGATAGCCAAAAAGTTAGATATAGTACAATTTTTGCTCAGCCAAAAAGCTGATAAAACTATCACTACCGATTTAGGCGAAACACTATATGATTTAGCCCAAGAAAATGAGGCTCTCAAAACAGTAAATATTGATTTTTTAAAGTAAAGAATAATGAAGAACAAATTATTATTGCTACTAATCTTACTATTGGTAGCAGGGGTAGCAGTATCATTTGTAGCCCAAGTAAGCACTAAAAAATACAAATGCCTTATCCAGCTTACTAACTACAAAGGCGAAGGGGCTTATATAGTAGCATCACTTATCAATCCGGAAGATAAATACGAGCAAACCCTACAAATACTTGGCGATAATCCTGAATGGTATAGTGACCTTACCGAGTGGTGGAAATTCTATGGCAAACGCGAAACTATCGACGGTATTACAGGGGCTACCATTGGTGGTGGCGAACGCGCTGTGAAAGTAATCACTCTTGATGAAAGTAAGTTTAACAAAGGTTATAAAATACGCTTTGAAACTGCTGTAGAAGATGACTATTACTACGCCAAAGATGCCGAAATAGAACTAAAAACTGAAAACCTTAACACCAAAATAAATGGTAAAGGCTATATTCGTTATGTACGCCTAATGAACGACTAATTGTTAATGCTTAATTGATAATTGTTATTTGACAAATTGTGTGGATACTTATTCTAGAAAATGTTAGGATAGCCTTAGAGGCTATAAAAGGGCAGTTATTGCGCACCATACTCACAGTGCTTATCATTGCCATTGGTATCACTGCCTTAGTAGGTATATTAAGTGTAGTAACCGCTTTGCGCAATACTTTAGAAGGTAACTTTACTAGTATGGGGGCTAATACCTTTGTGCTGATGCGCTACCAATACAACCAAAGGGCTGAGGGGAGCGGTACCAAGCACAAAGTAAATCCCACTATTACTTATAGTGAAGCCCTTGCCTTTAAACAACAGTTAGAATTGCCCTACGCACATACAAGTCTGTCGTTAGGGGTAGCTTCTTCAGCCGAAATAAAATATGAGAACAAGAAAACCGACCCTTTAGCTCGTATTGTTGGTATTGATGAGTATTACATTGCTAATTCAGGGTTAAAAGTAGAAGAGGGCAGGGGCTTTACTGACTTCGACATACAAAACAACCTGATGCTATGTGTAATAGGTCCTGACTTTAAAGACATACTCTTTAAAGGCTTAGACCCCATAGGCAAAACTATTTCAGTACGCGGCTACCAATTTCGCATTATAGGAATACTAAAATCACAAGGTTCTTCTTTTGGTAATTACGAGAATTTCCAAGTACTTATTCCCCTACCGGTAGCTCGAAACCTCTTCCCCATTAATTATCCTAATTATGAAATTAAAGTAAGTGTAGATGATAAAAACCAGTTAGAAGGTGCCATAGATGATGCTACCTTACTGATGCGCAGCTTGCGCGGCTTAGCTCCTTTGCAAGAAAACAACTTCGGTGTAGAACGCAGTGACGACCTTTTACAACGCATCGGTCAGATTACAGGCGTACTTACCATAGCGGGCTTTATTATAGGTTTGATAACCATTTTAGGATCGTCCATAGCCCTGCTGAACATTATGTTGGTGTCGGTAACCGAGCGTACCAAAGAGATAGGTATCCGCAAGGCTTTAGGAGCTAAACGCAAATCGATAACCCTGCAGTTTTTTATCGAAACCCTTATAATAGCACTGCTGGGGGCTGTGGCAGGCATAGTATTGGGTATTAGTTTAGGGTATGCTATCTCAAAAGCAATAGAGTTTAGTTTTACTATCCCGTGGGGAGTTATCTTTATAGCAATACTTATCGCTTTGATAGTGGCAGTTATCTCGGGCTTATACCCTGCTGTAAAAGCCTCGAAATTAGACCCTGTCGAGGCGCTGCGCTATGAATAACACGCTTTGAAAAAAACTATGATTCCTGAAAATATCCTACATACTCCTATTAGTTACCTACGCGGTGTGGGCGCACAACGTGCAGAACTGCTCAAAACCGAGCTCGGTATCTACGAGTATCAAGATATGCTGAACCTATTTCCTAATAGGTATATCGACCGTACTAAGTTCTATAAAATCAATGAGTTACAGAATAATAATGCCGAAGTGCAAATTATAGGTAAAGTAGTACACCTGCGCACTGTCGAGTCGGCTAACCAAAAAGGAACACGCTTAGTAGCTACTTTTACCGATGAAACGGGCTCTATTGAATTGGTATGGTTCAAGGGACTGAAATGGGTGCGTGATAGCCTAAAACTTAATGAACCTTATGTGATTTTTGGCAAACTGAACTTCTTTGCCAATATCTTTTCAATGCCTCACCCCGAAATGGACTTGCTTGCCGATTTTAATAAGGCAGGACATAGTAGCATTCAGCCTGTATATCCTTCTACCGAGAAATTAACCAAACGCGGTATTAGCAATAGGGTGATGCGGCAGTTAGTGCAAACTGTTTTTGAGGAAGTAGGCAGTACTTTTGTCGAGAATCTGCCCGAAAAGATACGCACTTCCTTACATCTTATATCTAAGCAAGAGGCGGTGCGCTCCATTCACTTTCCTCCTAATCAGGAACTGCTTACCAAAGCTACTATACGACTCAAATTTGAAGAACTCTTCTATATACAAGTGCAATTGGTGCGGAAAAACCTTTTGCAAAAACAGAAATTTGTAGGACAACCTTTCAAGAAAGTAGGTGATACCTTTATGAATTTCTATAACCACCACTTGCCTTTTCCTCTTACCAATGCCCAAAAACGTGTACTGAAAGAAATACGTGCCGATGTAGGCTCTAATGCCCAGATGAACCGTCTGTTACAAGGCGATGTAGGTTCGGGTAAAACGATAGTAGCCTTAATGACAATGCTCTTAGCTGTTGATAATCAGTGTCAATCTTGCCTAATGGCGCCTACCGAAATACTTGCTAACCAGCACTACCAAACTATTAGTAAGCTGCTGGAAGGTACAGGCATAACAGTAGCTTTGCTCACAGGCTCTTCTAAAACCAAAGAACGCCGAATGTTAGATGAACAACTACAATCGGGTGAGCTTTCTATACTTATAGGTACACACGCCCTTTTAGAAGATAAGGTGCAATTTCATAACTTAGGACTTGCTATTATTGATGAGCAACATCGCTTTGGGGTAGAGCAGCGGGCTAAGTTATGGCGAAAAAATACCATACCTCCTCATATACTTGTGATGACTGCCACCCCTATACCGCGCACTTTGGCAATGAGCGTGTATGGTGATTTAGATGTGTCGGTAATCGATGAACTGCCACCTGGGCGCAAGCCTATCAAAACACTACACCAATACGAAAACCGCCGAGCAGAGGTGTATGAGTTTATTAAAAGAGAAATAGATAAAGGCAGACAGGCCTATGTGGTGTACCCTCTTATTGAGGAATCGGAAGCCTTAGATTTTAAGAATCTTACCGAAGGGTACGAGTATATTACCGCCAGCTTTCCCTTGCCTAAATACAAAGTGTCAATGGTACACGGCAAGCTAAAACCTGCTGAAAAAGATGCCGAGATGGAACGCTTTTTGCGCAACGAAACCCAAATAATGGTAGCCACTACGGTTATAGAAGTAGGGGTGAACGTGCCTAATGCTTCGGTAATGGTTATTGAAAGTGCCGAACGCTTTGGTCTCTCACAACTGCACCAACTACGGGGTAGGGTAGGACGAGGCAGTGAGCAGAGTTATTGTATCTTACTTACAGGTAATAAAATGAGTAATGATACCCTCACACGTATGGAAACAATGGTACGCACTAACGATGGTTTTGAAATAGCCGAAGTAGACCTAAAACTAC